>DASQDP010000019.1:0-50960 GCA_035634095.1 Nocardioidaceae bacterium
CGCCAGCACCACCATGGCGCGGGCCGGGAAGGTCACGGACTCCTCGCCGCGCGCGATGGTGATCTCCCCGCTCTCGAGCGGCTGCCGGAGCGCCTCCACGATGTCCGCCCCGAAGAGGGGGAACTCGTCGAGGAACAGCGCCCCGTGATGCGCTCGACGCCGGCTCCACGGGCGCGGCGGACGGAACCACGTCACCGCGCAGGTGCGCGACGACCTGTCGCAAGGACCACATCCCGGCGGCCGTCGCCCGTTCGTCGGCACCGGGGACCAGCACAGATTCAGGTGTTGACGTGTCACACCCGAGGCTCCCAGATGCCGCGCAAGACCCCTCACCACAACCCATTCCGACGCTGGAACGGGGTCGAGAGCGTGCTGCTCCGCGCGTTCAAGTCCCGTCGTTCACCCCAAGGTAGGTCGACCGGCGCGACGGCGCCGTCCGTGGCCGGGCTCCGGGGCGTACGTCGGACGCATCGTCCTCGCCGGTGGGGGAACGAGGGCCCCATGAGCCAGCCTGCAGACGAGTCCCAGGTCCCGAGCATCGCCACGGTCGCCGCTGAGTCCCCCGAGGAGTCGGTGCACAAGGAGAAGGAGGCCGTCGGCGGCGACCAGCCCGACGTGGGTGGCACAGTGCCGCCCGACGGCGCCCAGTAGCCGCCTACGCCGCGCCGGGTCCCCGCACGAGGGCGCGGGGCTCCGAGCCGTCAGCCGGCGTCCTCGAAGCGGTACTCGACGTCGTCCATCCCGTCCGCGGCCAGCACGTAGAAGAAGCGCAGCGTCTCCGACCCCGCGTTCCGGATCCCGTGCAGCAGGTCGCTGGGGATGGACACCGCTGATCCGGCGAAGACCTCCTGCTCTCGGTCGCCGAGCGTCACCACCCCGTGTCCCTCCAGCACGAGGTAGACCTCGGCGGCCGTGTGCCGGTGCGCCGCGAGCAACCCGCCGCGCTCCAGCTCCGCTACCCCGCTGGTCAGGGTCGACGTCCCGGTCTCCTCGCTGCTGAACAGGGTGCGGAATCCGAGCCGCCCCCTCACGGGGTCGTCCCACCTCTCGGTGCGCACATCCTCGACCTGCCGTACTGAGCCGTTGCTCGCGTCCATGGCGCCTCCTCCGGTCGCCGCGTCGTGCCCAACGCCGACCGGATCAAGCTCGGTCGGGTGCGCTCGTCGCTAGATCGCCTCGGGGTCCATCGCGATGATGGGCTGGGTCGTCGGCTGGGTGGACCCACCGGCCGGCTCGATGGTGATCGCGACCGTCGTACCGGGGGCCGGGATCGGCATGACCTTGCCCTTGCTCAGGTCCTCCACGAGCCCGACGCTGCTGGGCCGCCCGTTGCGGATGGCCCACATCTGGTAGGTGCGACCACGCAGCTCGGGCAGGCCCTGGGTGGCGACGGCCATCTGGCCGTAGGTCGCCGACATGGCCACGCGCAGCTTGCCGCCGTTCGCGGTGGTCATGGTCCTCGACGCCGCGTCCGGCGCGTCGAACACTCCAGCCACCGACTGGCTCGGCTCTGCGGGATCGCGGAGCTGGTTGACCGCCACCCCGATCCCCGTGACGGCGATGACCGCCGCGGCCACCGCTCCCACCACGCGGGTCGTCCAGCGCCGCGAGCGGGCCCGCCTGATCGGCGTGACGTGGGGCGGCAGCTGAGGCAGCCTGTCCGCGGCAGTCAGGACCCGAGCCCGAAGGGCGGTGGGCGGGGCGACGGCCTCGCTGGCCCCCATCCTGGCCGCCGCATCCTGCAGCTCGCGGACCTCGTCGCGGCACGCGGTGCACTCCTCGAGGTGGGTGCTGAACTCGTCGGCCTCTTCGGGGCTCAGCGCATTGATCGCGTAGGCACCCGACAGAGTGTGCAGGTCGGTGCTCATCGCCCCTCCAAACAGTCGCGGAGACGAATCAGGCCGTCCCTCATCCTCGTCTTGATCGTGGGAAGCGGCTTGTCGAGCAGGGTAGCCACCTCGTTGTAGGTGTAGCCGTTGAAGTACGCCAGGCGGACCGACTCCAGCTGCAGCTCGGTGAGCGTGTCCAGGCACGTCCGGACCCCACGATGCTCCTCGGCCGAGATCGCCGCTTCCGCCGGCTCGTCGTGGCCGACCTCTTCCGGTGCCGCCTGGTGGTCCTGGCGCCGGTGCGACTCGCTGCGACGTACGGCGTCCACCGCCCTTCGGTGCGCGATCGTCATCACCCAGGTCTTGGCCTTGCCCAGGTCCCTGTCGAAGCGAGCCGCCTTGCGCCACACCTCGAGGAAGACCTCCTGGGTGACGTCCTCGGCCCTGGTGGGGTCGCGGACGACCCGTCGGGCCAGTCCGTAGACCGCCGACGACAGCTCGTCGTACAGCGCCTCGAACGCGCGTGAGTCACCCCGCGCCACCCGCCCCACCAGCACGTCCACGTCGGAGGGACCCTGCGCCGGCACGAGCCGCAGTCCGGGTTCGGCCATCTGCTGCCTCCTTCGGCGTCCGCGCTGATCGTCGTCTTGCTGATTGTTCGTGCTCACAGGCCCGACGGATGGGTCGAAATGCGCCTTGTGCCACCACTAGAGTGCAGGATGCAGGACCTCCCGTGGCGCTGTGAAGCGGCCGTGCCCGATTTCCTGGGCGACGCGACGCGCTGCTAAGGTTCCCACGCTTCGCGCGCCATTAGCTCAATTGGCAGAGCAGCTGACTCTTAATCAGCGGGTTCGGGGTTCGAGTCCCTGATGGCGCACCAACGCCCGTGCGCGCACCCCTCGTCAGGCGCCTGCATCGTGGATCAGCGTTGCCAGCACGACCCCCCCGACTGACCCACCCGATCGCGCCACGGACCGAGCCGTGCCCACGTCGCGTCACGCCGGTCCCCCTCCCCTGAGAGGATGCGGCTCTTGCGGCGGACGGAGAGCATGGACTGGCAGCGGGACCTGACGGGGCTGTTCATCGGGTTCGTCCTGGCCACCATCACCACCCCCGTCGGCGTGTCGGGGGCAGTGTTCCTGCTTCCCGTCCAGCTGTCCCTGCTGCACGTGCCCAGCCCTCGCGTCACACCGACGAACCTGCTGTACAACGTCATCTCGGGACCCGGCGGCCTGGCCCGGTATCGGCGGCGCGCCCAGCTCGACCGCGAGCTCACGCTGCAGCTCGTCGGCGGGTCGGTCCCCGGAGTCATCCTGGGAGCCCTCCTCCGCATCTACGTGGCCGCCGATCCCGACGTCTTCCGGCTTCTCGCCGCCGCCGTGCTCGCCCCCGTGGGGCTCTTCATCCTGCGCAACCCCCGAGCCGGCTCTCTCGGCCGGCGACTCCGTCCGCGCACCGTGAGCACGCTGGCGTTCGCCATCGGCATCGTGGGCGGCATCTACGGCATCGGCGGGGGCTCGGTGCTGGGGCCCATCCTCGTCGGCACGGGCATGGCGGTCGCCACCGTGGCACCAGCCGCCCTGTTCTCCACCTGGACGACCTCCCTGGTCGGCGTGGCGACGTACGCCATCGTCTCCCTGCAGGCGCCGGGACCGGTGTCTCCGGACTGGAGCCTCGGGATCGCGACCGGCCTGGGCGGTCTGGCGGGCGGCTGGTTGGGCGCCTCGCTGCAGCCGCGGATCCCCGAGCGGGCGTTGCGGCGGCTGCTCGGCGTTCTCGCCCTGAGCCTCGCCTGCGTCTACGTGATCCAGAGCATCGCCTGAGCCGGATCCGGGTAAGCCCGACCGGGCGAGGGTCAGCCCATCGACTTCTGCCCGTCGATCGTCTCGCGGAGGATGTCGGCGTGGCCGGCGTGCTGGGCCGTCTCCGCCACGATGTGCATGAACACCCTGCGAGCGCTCCACGACGCTCCGGGCTCGAACCAGGGAGCAGTGGGCAGCGGTTGCAGCCCGTCGAGGTCGACGCTCGTCACCAGGTCGTCCGTGGCGGCGGTCGCGGCGTGGTAGGCCTCGACCAGACCCGCGAGCGTCTCTCCCTCGAGCATCGTGAAGCCGTCGACGTAGTTCTGCACCTCGGGAGGAGGGTTCGACCAGTCGACGCCGGCCCAGTCGATGTCGGGCGAGGACGCCGGTCCATCGGTGACGAAGGCCGCCCACTGACGTTCGCATCCGGTCACGTGCTTGACGAGGCCGCCGAGGCTGAGCTCGCTGACAGTCGGCCGGCGCCGCGCCTGCTCGTCCGTCAGCCCTGCCACGGTGCGCAGGAACAGGCTGCGGTGCTTGCGGAGGACGTCGACGAGATCGGCGCGCTCCGGCGACCGGGTGCCGGCAACGGGGACACTGTCGGCAGTGCGGGCGAGGCTGCTGTGAGTGAAGGTCATGGCAACCACGCTAGGGATCGTGCCGGTCAGTTCCTGTCCTGAAGCAACTCGCGTCGAGCCGGTGTGAGCGCACGGGCGGCCGTCACGGCGAGTCGTGCCGCCGCCCACGGCGGATGGCCGGCCATCGGGTCCGCCTCTCCCGGTCGGTGCCCCGACAGCCGGGACGGCGCCGGTCGGCCGACGCTTCATCGGCTCGGAGGCTCGGGGAGAGGAACGGCAGCCTGGCGGCCGAGCGGTCACCGACCACGCTGTCCTGGAGCCGCAGTCTGTCCTCGTTCGTCTCCACGCTCGACCGGGACGGCGGCTCGTCGGCGTCGTCCGGCAGCACGAACGTCCACGCGCCCAGACCGTGGCCACGGAGGCGCTCCGTCCTTCGCAGGAAGGCAGACGCACCGGCTTCGAAGGCGTCCCTGATCGTCTGCCGCGATGCGGTTCCGAGCACCGCGACGATCAGTACGCCGGGCAGGGCTCGACGCACCACCGCGATGAGGTCCAGCGTGCCACGAGGGGCGGCCGACAGGTCGACGAGAACCACGTCCGCGGAGGTCCGCCGCACCATGCCGAGCGTCTCCGAGGATCCGCCGGCATGGCCGACCACCTTCAAGCCAGGCTCGCTGGCGACGAGGCGCGCCAGACGCGGCCGCACCGGCAGGGCGTTCGCCGCGATCACGATGCGGAACATGCTGCCTCCCGTCCGGGTACCTGCCAGTGGCGGGCCACTCGGGTCCGCCTTCTCACCTTCGCCCCGAGGCATGCTCGCGAGCCAGATGTACGAAGGTCCTACGACCACCCGGCTGCGCCGTCTCAGGTCCTCGCCGCCGTACCGCCACCTTCAGCGACGCCACACCGGCGGTCTGCCAGCATGAGCCCCGTGCAGGGGACAGGACCGCGGGGAGCGGTCGCAGCCGGTTTCGAGCCGGTGACCGACGCCTTCGCCGGTGTGCTGGAGCAGCAGGCGGCGGCGGGTGGCACCGGCGCGGCCCTGGCGGTGTGGCACGACGCGGGCTGGGTGGTCGACCTGTGGGGCGGGTACGCCGACACCGCCCGCACCCGCGCCTGGCAGCGCGACACGATCGTGATGCCCTACTCGGTCACCAAGCCCTTCGCCGCGCTCCCCGCCCTGGTCCTCGCCGACCGGGGCGTCGTGGACCTCGACGCCCCGCTGGCCGAGCACTGGCCGGAGCTCTCGGCGGCGACCACGCTCCGAGAGGTGCTCAGCCACCAGTCGGGCGTGTCCGTCCTCGAGGCACCCGCGCCGGAGGAGGCGTTCTACGACTGGGACCTGATGTGCTCGCTGGTGGCGGCGCAGCAGCCGTGGTGGGCGCCGGGAACCGCGTGCGGTGAGTCCGCGCTGCTCTTCGGGCACCTGGTCGGGGAGGTGGTCCGGCGTGTCGACGGCCGGACGCTGGGGGGCTTCCTGCGCGAGGAGGTCTGCCTCCCGCTCGAGCTCGACTTCGCCATCGGGCTGCGCGACGACGAGCTGCGGCGTACCGCCGACCTGACCGGGTTCGGCCCCGAGCTCGAGCGCACGCGCGAGGGGTCACCGGTGATGCGGCAGGCGCTCGGCAACCCGCCGGGGGCGCTGGACCCCACCGTGGTCAACGGGGAGCGCTGGCGACGCGCCGAGGTCCCCGCAGTCAACGGTCACGGCTCCGCACGCGGCGTCGCCGGGATGTACGTCGCACTCGAGGCGGGGCGGATCCTGTCCGCGGGCATGCGCCAGGAGCTGACGACGGTGACGGCGAGCGGGACCGACCGGGTGCTGGGCAGCCCGGCCCGCTGGGGCCTGGGCGTGGGCATCGACGACGACGGGTACGGGATGGGCGGGGTCGGCGGCAGCGTCGGATGGTGGAGCACCGACGGCGACTATGCCCTCGGCTTCACCACCGGATGGATCGGTGACTTCGACAGGGCGACCTCGCTGGAGAACGCTGTGCGCGGATGCCTTGGCCTTCCGGGGCTGTAGTCACCGTTCGGCGTAGAAGCGCCGCGGTGGTGGCGGCGCCTCCACGCCGCCATGGCCGTCGTCGGTCCGGGCGTGGAACGCGGTGGCCGCCTCGCGGACGCACCGGCGGCTCGCGACGCCCACCTTGGTGAGGCCTGCTGCGTCGCCGTTCCCCCAGACCGCCGGGATCGACTGCATCACCGGGTACATCACCTGACCCGTCGCACCGGTGTGCCCCAGCCCGACCGTGTGGGCGAGCTCGTGCATCAGCAGCTGACCGCGGGTGCCGCGGTAGCCGGTGCGGGGTCCCGGCCCGAAGCCGGGCTCGAGCGCCCGGTAGTCGACGGGGTCCAGCACGACGAACGCATCGCTGATCGCCATGACCCGGCGGCCGGAGGTGTCCTGGGCGGTCCGGGAGACGTAGCCACCCACCCCGCTGGGACCGGGGGGCAGCAGAGGCGTGTCCCCGGGTCGCGGCCAGGCGATCACCAGGTCGGTGTCGGCCGGGTTGGTGAGGCCTCCGCTCGCACTCTGACGCGGCGTCACACCGGTGCTGCCGAGGTACCGGTAGCTCAACCCGGTCTGCGCGCTCACCCGGAGCAGCGCGGCGCGAACCTCCAGGAGCGCGGTGCTCGGCGCGTTGTTCCGGTTGACCCGGTAGGTGATGGGGCTGCAGGGGTTCCAGTGGTCCGGGCCCCAGTCCGGCGTGCTGTTGACGGAGTGCGAGCTCGCCAGGCCCCGGCCGGTGACGCTGGCCGTGAACTCTGCGCTGGTGGCCGCGGCGTACGACGAGGTCGCGGGCGCGTGGACGCGGTAACGAGTCCGGCCGACGTACAGGGTCGTGGGGGCGTCGATCGAGTAGCCGCCGGTCGGGGACGTGCTCGCGGAGGCAGCAGTCGTCCATGTCGAGCCGAGCAGCCGCTGCAGGCGCACCGGGCGAGACGTCCGCGGCAGCAGTGTCCCTTTGACGAGCAGGCTCTGACCCGGGGTGACGCTCGCGTCGGTCACCCCCACGGAGATGCTGGACGGTGCCGGCGCGGCGGCGGCCGACCACAGGGGCGTGGCGGCCAGGGCGCCGACGATGGCGCCGGCGACCGTCAGTGGGGACGGTCGGCTGGGCAGGACACGCATCGACACCTCTGGGTAACCGGGCTAATGGGGCAATTCAGGTATCGGCGCCCGGAAGCCCGTGCTGAAGCCCTGTTGCGGTTGGCGCCTGCGGCCCCGTTGCGCGCTTCTCCTGCGCGGCACCGCACCCTGGGCGACGATCGAGCCCACGCGGCCACCGGAGCCGCTCGACAGGAGAGACATGACGCGACGCCGCACGACCTCGGGCTCGGCTCGGCTCCTCACCGTGACTGCCGCCGCCTCGGCGCTGGCCACCGCGGTGAGCCTGACCGCCGGCCCCGCTTCCTCCGCCCCCTCGACGGACTGCCCGACCGCCTACCCGGTGGCCGACCTGAGCGTCGGGGACACCGTCACCGGCAGCACGGTCACCAGCGGCACCGCCCCCACCGGCTTCGGTGGGGAGGTGCTCGGCGTGCTCGAGAGCGGCATCGCGCCAGGGGTCGACATGGTGCTGATGGACCTGCACTCCCCCACCATCGACAAGGTCGGCATCTGGCAGGGCATGTCCGGCTCCCCGGTCTACGCCTCGGACGGCCGGCTGATCGGTGCCGTCTCCTACAGCCTCGGCATGGGTCCCTCGACGGTCGCCGGCGTCACGCCGGCGGCGGACATGCGCCAGCTGCTCGAGGGCGGGGCGGTGACCACCCGGACCGCGTCGGCGCGGGTGCGGCTGCCGCGTGCCGTGTCCGCCCGCGTCGTACAGTCCGGAGCGGCCGGTGCGGCGCAGGCCACCTCCGAGATGCGACAGCTGCGGGTGCCTGTCAGCATGACCGGAGTGTCGCGTTCCCGGCTGACCTCACTCTCCCGGGTGCTCGGCCTCGGCGCCCTGCAACCGGCCGGGGCTGCGGCGGGACCGACCGCGACCGAGCCCATCGGCGTGGTGAGCGGCGGCAACCTGGCCGCCTCGCTCTCCTACGGCACCGTCACAGCTGCCGCCGTCGGGACCGCCACCATGGTGTGCGGTGCCGAGGTGGTCGGCTTCGGGCACCCGATGACCTTCGAGGGGCCCACGACGATGGCGCTGCACGGCGCGCGCGCCGTCCTGGTGCAGAACGACCCCACCCTGAGCGGCTTCAAGCTCGCCAACATCGGCGCGCCCATCGGCACCGTGGACGCTGACCGGGGTGCCGGCCTGCACGCGGTGACCGGGCCGGTGCCCAGCAGCGGGCTGGTGACCTCTCGCGCAGCGGACGGTGACAGCACGTTCGCCGGCGTCACCCGCGTCACCGTCCCCGAGGCGATGCCGGAGCTGGCGTTCACCACCATGCTCGCCAGCCAGGACCGGGTCCTGGACCGGCAGGGCAAGGGGACGGCCTGGGCGTCGTGGACCATCAAGGGGCTCCGCAAGAACGGCTCCCCGTTCAGGTTCAGCCGGCGGAGCATGTACGCCGACTCCGGCGACGTCTCCTCCGCACCGGCGATCGCCCTGGCCGAGGACCTGATGGTCATCGCAGACAACCCGGGCGAGACCGTGGAGATCACCTCCGTGCGGAGCGAGTCCCGGCTCGGCGGCACCTATGAGACCTACTCCATCCACAAGATCCAGGCCCGGATGTTCGGCAGGTGGATCCCGGTGACCCGCCGCCAGCCGGTGCCTCTGCGCGCGGGCACGGTGGCGAAGCTCAGGGTGCTCCTCACCTCGCGCGAGGGGGCACCTCGCACGGTCGTCGTCCGGGTGCGGGTGCCTGTGCACGCCGCCGGCCGGACGGGGACCTTGAAGGTGAGCGGCGGGAACAACGACGCCGAGTACGCCGAGGACTTCTACGGGATGGACGAGGGTGCCTTCGACCTCGAGGAGTACGAGGACTACGACAGCGACACCGAGGCGCCCACACCGGCCACCTTCCCCCGGCTCCTGCGAAAGATGGCAGCCGAACCACGGCGCAACCAGGTCGTCGCCACGCTGCAGTTCGCGCGCGCTCCCGGCAAGGCCCGCAGGCCCCGGGTGGGCAAGGCCACGTTCAACCGGGTCGTCGACGGCAGCCGCACGGTGCGGGTGGTCGCGCTGCCGTAGCCGTCGGAGCCCTGCGCGCCGCCGGACCCGGGCCACGGGCCCGGCGGCGCGGGGAACGGCGCAGGCCCCGTTCGGGACCTACAGTTGACCAGGTGAGCGCGCTGCCCCTGGTCCTGGCGCTGCTGTGCGCCGCGACGTTCGCTGTCTCCTCCTCCATCCAGCACCAGGCTGCCGAGGGCGCGCCGGATTCCGGCGTGCTGGGTCTGCTCGGCTACCTGATTCGCAGGCCCGAGTGGATCCTGGGGCAGTTCCTCGCCGCCTGCGCGTTCGCCCTGCATGCCGGGGCCCTGCACTCCGGCCCGATCGCGGTCGTCCAGCCGATCGTGGTCAGCGGGATCGTGTGGGCAGTGCCGGCACGGGCGGCACTGAGCCGGCGACTGCCCTCCCTGGACGAGCTGTGGGCCGTGCTGGTGACCGCCGGGGGCCTCGCGGTCTTCCTGGTCGCCTCCAACCCCACGGCGGGCACTGATGCCGGGACCGGGCTGGGCACCATCGCGCTGCTGCTGGCCGGCGTCGCGGTGGCCGGCGCCGCGAACCTGACTGCCTCCCGGATGCAGGACCCGCGCCGCAAGGCGTTCTTCCTCGGGGTCGTGGGCGGGGTGCTGTTCGGGCTCGTCGCGGGGATGCTCAAGCTCTCGCTGCAGGCGCTCGACGCCGGCGGCCTCGGCGCCATGCTGACGGCGTGGCCGACGTACGGGCTGCTGCTGGCCGGCGCAGGTGGCGTGCTGACCAACCAGCGCGCCTACCGGACCGCGGGCCTCTCCGCCTCCATGCCGGTGCTGAACATCGTCAACGGCCTCACTTCCCTCGCCATCGGATTCACGATCTTCTCCGAGGTTCCCCGGCACTCGCCGCTCTTCCTGGCCATCGAGGCGGCTGCACTAGGCTGCATGGCGGTCGGGCTGTGGATGCTGGTCCGGCTCCAGGAGGACCGACAGGGGAGCGTCGACGAGACCGCCGCCTCCGACCGGTCCTGACCGGCACCCCCCACCAGGTCGGAGCGGGAAGCCGCCCCGAGCACCTCCACGAGGAGACACCCATGCGTCACCCGCTGGCCGCCCTGACCGTGCTGCTGGCGATCGCCGGCGGCCTGGGTGGATGCGCCGACGACTCGAGCAGCGCGGGCGGCACCGAGCCTTCGGCGAGCCCGAGCGCGACGTCCAGCGCTCCCAGCCCGAGCGACACCGGCAGCCCGACCGCCTCGAGCAGCAGCCCGAGCACCCCCAGCACGACCCCGCCCGCGCCCAGAGGCACCTCCATCGACATCACCCTCAAGAACGGCACGGTGACGCCGAATGGCGACCGGGTCGAGGCGGAGCTCGACGAGCCCATCACCCTGCGGATCGACGCCGATGCCCCCGGCGAGCTCCACGTGCACTCCACACCGGAGCAGGAGCTGGCCTTCCCCCGGGGCACCAGCACCCGGAAGCTAACGATCACCAAGCCGGGCATCGTGGACGTCGAGGACCACGCCAGCGAGCAGGTCATCGTGCAGCTGCAGGTCAGCTGACGTCCGCTGCCCCTCGCCACTCTTTACCTGCACGTGCGCGGCACGTCGGTTTGTCCGGTGTGCCGCCCGGGTATGCCAGAGGGGCACCTCAACGAGAAGGAGCATCATGCCCGACTGGGTGATCTGGCTCATCGTCGCCATCCTCGTCATCGCCGTCATCGCGGCCATCGCGATCGCCGCCGGCAAGAAGAAGAAGGAGGCCAACCGCGTCCGTGCCTCCGAGCTGCGCGAGCGCGCTGCCGTCCAGACCACCGAGGTGCAGAAGCGGGAGGCCCACGCGCGGGAGACCGAGGCGGAGGCCGCTGCGGCGCGCGCGGAGGCGGACCGCAAGCAGGCCGAGGCGCAGCGGCTGGCTGCCGAGGCGGAGGAGCGCCGCCGGGCCGCCGAGACGCAGCGTGAGGAGCACGAGCGGCACCTGCGCGAGGCCGACGAGCTCGACCCGGACGTGAATACCCGCAGCGAGGACTACCGGGCACCGTCGGTGCACCCCGCCTCCCAGCCCGGGACCCCTACGGAGACGTCGACCCACACCTTCGACAGCGACCGTGACAACGACGGCATCGACGACCGCCAGCAGCACGACGGCCGGCAGCACGACAGCCTGCAGGACCCCGACGGCAGGAGCACGCACGAGCCCGTCGAGGGCGACTCATCGGGCACCGAGCGCCGGGGCACCGAGCATCGGGCCGAGAGCTACGAGCAGTCCACCGACGGCACCACGGACGGCACCCCTCCTCGCGGCGGCGGTTCGCACGCGGTCTGAGCAGCTCGGCTCCGAGGGTTCAGCAGGCCGCCGGGCTCACAGGTAGAGCCCGGTCTGGCTGTCCCCCAGACGGTCGGCGGCGACCGCATGCAGGTCGCGCTCGCGCATGAGCACGTAGGTCTCGGCGTTCACCTCGACCTCGGCCTTGTCCTCGGGGTCGAACAGGACACGGTCACCCACCTCGACGGTGCGCACGTGCGGACCGACGGCGGCGACCCGGGACCAGGACAGCCGGCGACCGCCGAGGGCAGCGGTGGCCGGGATGACGATGCCACCGCTCGAGCGGCGCTCACCCTCGGAGTCCACCGAGACGAGCACGCGGTCGTGCAGCATCCGGATCGGGGTCTTGTCAGCCACGGGAAGGCAGCACCGGCTACCTGGTGACCTTGCGCGCCACGACGACGAAGACGACGAAGCCGAGGACGCCACCGGCGACCTTCAGGATGTTGTCGGTGCGCGGGTTGCCGTGGATGTCGACGAAGTGAGCCTTGAGCTTGGACACCTCGCGGTCGGCGATGGTCTTGGGGCTGGCCCGGTGGACGATCTGGTCGATGGTGCCGGCGAGCCGCACCCGGGTCGCCTCCATCTCGTCCTCGATCGATCCCAGCTTCGGGTCGGCCTGAGCCACGGTGGTCTCCTCGTCGTTGCGGCGCCCCGCGGTGTGCGGACGGCTGTGCGAGAGGCTACCTGCCAGCCGCCGTACGCGGCGCGCAGGGCATTCGGTCTAGATTGCTCAGGTCCTGCCCGACGAGCCGTTCCTGGAGACCGCCATGAGCGTACGCCTGTCCCCCGGTGATCCCGCCCCCGACTTCACGCTCACGTCCGACACCGGCGCCGAGGTGTCGCTGAGCGGGCTCCGTGGCCGCAAGGTGATCGTGTACTTCTACCCGGCGGCGATGACCCCTGGCTGCACCACGCAGGCCTGCGACTTCACCGACTCCCTGGACTCGCTCGCCGCCGCGGGCTTCGAGGTGCTCGGCATCTCCCCGGACGAGCCGGCGAAGCTGGCGACGTTCCGCGAGAAGGACGGACTGCGCATCCCCCTGCTGTCGGACCCGGATCGCTCGACGCTGGAGGCCTACGGCGCGTTCGGCGAGAAGAAGCTCTACGGCAAGGTGGTGCAAGGCGTGATCCGCTCGACCTTCGTGGTGGACGAGCGGGGCCTCATCCAGCTGGCGCAGTACAACGTGAAGGCCACCGGCCACGTCGCCAAGCTCCGCCGAGACCTTGGAGTGGCCGGCTGAGGCGGGCCGGTCGAACCTAGACTGCTGCCGCGCGCCCGTAGCCCAACGGCAGAGGCAGTCGGTTTAGGTCCGGCCCAGTGTGAGTTCGAATCTCACCGGGCGCACGCAGGCGGCGCCGCCCCCAGGAACGGCTCACGATCGCGCCAGCACCTCGGCGACGACGGGCGCGATCTCGCGCAGCGCCTTGCCGCGGTGCGAGATCGCGTCCTTCTCGGCCACCGACAGCTCCGCCGAGGTGCGGTCGTCCCCCGGCGCCTGGTCAGCCACGAACAGCACGTCGTAGCCGAAGCCGCCGCTGCCGCGCGTCTCGCGGATCACCCTGCCCGGCATCTCCGCCTGCACGACGTGCTCCTCCACGCCGTCGCCGACCCGGGACGCGAGCGCGACCGCGCAGGTGAAGTGGGCGCCGCGCCGCTCGTCCGGGACGTCGGCCAGCTGGGCGAGCAGCAGAGCGTTGTTCGCGTCGTCGTCCTTGTCGCCGCCCGACCAGCGCGCGGACAGCACGCCCGGCATCCCGTTGAGCGCGTCCACGCAGAGCCCGCTGTCGTCGGCCAGCGACGGCAGGCCCGTCGCTGCCACGCCGGCTCGCGCCTTGATCAGGGCGTTGCCGGCGAACGTCGCCTCCGTCTCCGCCGGCTCGTCGTACGGCGCCACGTCGTCGAGACCGAGCACTCGGACCCCCGGCAGGTGCCTGGACAGGATCCGCTGCAGCTCGGCGAGCTTCTTGGCGTTGCGGGAGGCCAGGAACACCGGCGGCCCGGCGGAGGCCTCACCCACCGGCGAGCGCCGTACGCTGCATCGTCGTGAGGTCCGCACAGCCCTTCTCCGCCAGGGAGAGCAGGCTGTCGAGCATCGCCCGGTCGAACGGCGCGCCTTCGGCGGTGCCCTGCACCTCGACGTAGGCGCCGCCGCCGGTCATCACCACGTTCATGTCGGTCTCCGCTCGGACGTCCTCCTCGTAGGGCAGGTCCAACCTCGGCTCGCCGTCGATGATGCCGACGGAGACCGCCGCGACCGACCCTGTCAGCGGCTCGCCCTTGAGGGCGCCGAGCCCCTTCAGGTGGGCGCAGGCGTCGGCAAGCGCGACGTACGCGCCGGTGATCGCGGCGGTGCGGGTGCCGCCGTCAGCCTGCAGCACGTCGCAGTCCAGCACGATCGTGTTCTCCCCGAGCGCCTTGTGGTCGATGACGGCGCGCAACGACCGGCCGATCAGACGCGAGATCTCATGCGTCCGGCCACCGATGCGACCCTTGACGGACTCGCGGTCCGAGCGGGTGTTGGTGGAAGCCGGGAGCATGGCGTACTCCGCGGTCACCCACCCCAGTCCCGAGCCCTTGCGCCAGCGGGGCACGCCCTCGGTCGCCGACGCGGCGCACAGCACCCGGGTCCTGCCGAACTCCACCAGCACCGCACCCGCTGCGTGGTCCAGCCAGCCGCGCGTCAAGGTCACGGGGCGGAGCTCGTCATCGCGTCTGCCGTCTGCTCGCGTCATGGGGGTGAGCATAGGCAACGGTCCGACTGCCGAGGGACGGCACGGTTGCCCGCCTCGGCTGCCCTCGGCGCTCGGCGCGGGGCTGCCGCGGGCCGCCGGTCCGTCGGGCTGGTCCGCACCTCCCCGGGGTGGCGTGGACCGTCGTGTGGTGCGTGCGGCACAGGAGCACCTGGTTGTCGAGGGCCGTGGCTCCGCCGTCTGCCCGGTGCACGACGTGGTGGGCGCCCAGGCCCAGGTCGACCGTTCGGTCACGCCACCGGCCTTCGTCCGCGCGACGGTGTCAGCGATGCAACCAGGCGAGCACCTCGGGCGGGGCCAGTGGCGCGACGCGTGCCTCGTAGGCCGCCAGCTCCTTCGCGGTGAGCAGCTCGCGTCCGGCACCGGATCGGCCGCTACGGAAGAAGGCGTCGGTGTCCCGCAGGACGCCGAGGGTATCCGGCGCCAGCTCCGCCGAGCGGGACCGCATCGCCTCGAAGGACGCTGCGCGCGCCAGCGTCGCGACCCGCTCGGCGGTCACGCTGAGGCCGAGCCGGCCAGCCAGCGCCGCCATCTGGCCGGGCAGGTCGGCCAGGAGGTCGGCGTAGTGCACGAGCACGACGTTGGACCGGGTCGCGGCACGATCCCACGCGTCACGCACGTGGTGCACCACGCCGGCCGGCGAGTCCGGCTGCTCGAGGGCGGTGCTGCTGGAGCGGGTCCAAGCCACCAGCCAGTCATGCGCGTCAGAACGCGGCTCTCGAACCCGAGCGGGGACGCCGGTCAACTCAGCGAGCCGTTTGCGATCGAGGTTGTCCCCTTGGTGGTAGAGCGAGAGCGCCATGTCCAACGGGTGCCGGGCCACCACGATGTACGTCGCCCGGTCGTCGAGCGGGAGCCCGTCCAGGGGCGTGTGCGTCTTGACGAACCGTCGGTGCTGCTGGGCCTGCAGCCGAGCCACGACGTCCGCGACCGACTCTACGGCGTGGTCCACCCACGGGGACAGCTCACTCAGGGGCGCCGGCAGGTCCGGGGTGTCCAGCACGAGCAGAGCGCAGATCATCTGCATCCACGTCGTGCCACTCTTGGACCGGGTCGAGATGACGACGTCCCCCTCGCGGTACGGGAAACCCGCCCATCGCGCGCTGTCGTCGTCTTCCGAGCGGTAGCGGCGCACCCGAGGACCGTAGGCCAGCCGACATGGTGCGTGCACCCGGGCGCTGTCGTCGTCCCCCTGCCGGGCAGCGGCGCCACGACGTCCTAGACTCCGCCGGGGCAGGCAGCCGCCCGCTCGCTGACTGGAGGAGGCATTCTCGTGGCTGGTGGGCCCCAGGTGAGGCCGCTGACGAAGGTGCTGGTCGCCAATCGCGGCGAGATCGCCGTGCGTGTCGTCCGCGCGTGCAAGGACGCCGGCATCGGGAGCGTCGCGGTCTACGCCGAGCCGGACCGCGACGCGCTGTTCGTGCGGCTGGCCGACGAAGCGCACAGCCTCGGGGGCGCAACCCCGGCCGAGTCCTACCTCGACATCGACAAGATCGTCGCGGTGGCGCGGAAGTCCGGAGCCGACTCGGTGCACCCCGGTTACGGGTTCCTGGCCGAGAACCGCGACTTCGCGCAGGCAGTCCTCGACGCGGGGCTGGTCTGGATCGGGCCGCCGCCCTCGGCGATCGAGAGCCTGGGGGACAAGGTCCAGGCCCGGCACATCGCGGAGAAGGTCGGGGCCCCGCTGGTGGCCGGCACCAAGGACCCGGTCGCTGGTGCCGACGAGGTGGTCGCCTTCGCCGAGGAGCACGGCCTGCCGATCGCCATCAAGGCGGCCTTCGGAGGTGGCGGGCGAGGCCTCAAGGTGGCCCGCTCCGCGGACGAGGTCGCGGACATGTTCGACTCTGCGGTCCGGGAAGCGGTCAGCGCGTTCGGGCGTGGCGAGTGCTTCGTCGAGAAGTACCTCGACCGGCCCCGGCACGTCGAGACGCAGTGCCTCGCGGACCGTCACGGCAACGTCGTCGTGGTCTCCACCCGGGACTGCTCCCTGCAGCGCCGCCACCAGAAGCTCGTGGAGGAGGCGCCGGCACCGTTCCTGTCGCGAGAGCAGGTCCGCACCCTCTACGACGCGTCCAAGGCGATCCTGCGTGAGGCCGGCTACGTGGGCGCCGGCACCTGCGAGTTCCTGGTCGGGCCGGACGGCACCATCTCCTTCCTGGAGGTGAACACCCGCCTGCAGGTCGAGCACCCGGTCTCCGAGGAGGTCACCGGGCTGGACCTGGTGCGGGAGATGTTCCGGGTCGCCGCCGGTGAGGAGCTCGGTTACGACGACCCGCCCGTGCGCGGCCACTCGATCGAGTTCCGGATCAACGCCGAGGACCCCGGTGCCGGGTTCCTGCCGGCACCGGGGACCCTCACCCGCTGGCACCCGCCGACCGGTCCCGGGGTCCGCGTCGACGGGGGCTACGACCAGGGCGAGACCGTTCCCGGCGCCTTCGACTCCCTGGTGGCCAAGGTCGTGGTGACGGGACGGGACCGCACGCAGGCGCTGGAGCGGTCGCGGCGTGCCCTCGCCGAGTTCGAGGTGGACGGCATGCCGACCGTGGTCCCGTTCCACCGTGTCCTCGTGGAGGACCCGGCGTTCGTCGGCGACGCAGACTCCTTCGGCGTACACACCAGCTGGATCGAGACCGAGTTCGACAACCAGATCCCGCCGTACGCCGGGGACAGCGCGGACGGCGGCGCCGACGAGCCGGAGCGGCTCGCGGTCACCGTCGAGGTCGGCGGGCGCCGGCTCGAGGTGGTGCTCCCCGCGGGACTGGCCGCCGGGTCGGCGGGCGCCGGCCAGAAGCGGAAGCCGCGACGGGAGACCCGCAGGACCGGGACCGCGGCCAGCGGTGACGAAGTCACCTCACCCATGCAGGGGACCATCGTCAAGGTCGCGGTCGAGGACGGCCAGCAGGTCGCGGCCGGCGACCCGATCGTGGTCCTGGAGGCGATGAAGATGGAGCAGCCGATCAAGGCGCACAAGGACGGCACTGTCACGTCGCTGTCGGCGGCCGTCGGGGCCAGCGTGACCAGCGGCGCGGTGATCTGCGAGATCAAGGACTGAGCGAGACCGTCTCGACGTGCACTCGACGCCTCCAGGCTCCGAGTCTCCTCGTGATCTCGGCGCGGAACGGTGTCGAGTGCACGTCGAAGCGGCCCCACCAGGACCGGGGCCGGTGGCGTCCACTGACCGGTTCGGGGGTGGGACCGTCGCGTCCCGTCCCACTAGCCTGCTGCCATGTTCTCCAAGGTGCTGGTGGCCAACCGAGGCGAGATCGCCATTCGTGCGTTCCGCGCCGCTTATGAGCTCGGGGCTGAGACGGTCGCGGTGTTCCCGCACGAGGACCGGGGCTCCGAGCACCGGCTGAAGGCGGACGAGGCCTACCAGATCGGAGAGCGTGGGCACCCGGTCCGCGCGTACCTCGATCCCGACCTGATCGTCGAGGCGGCCGTGCGAGCGGGCGCCGACGCGGTCTATCCCGGCTACGGATTCCTCTCGGAGAACCCCCAGCTCGCCCGGGCGTGCGCCACTGCGGGCATCACCTTCATCGGGCCCCCCGCCGAGGTGCTCACCCTGACCGGGAACAAGGCGCGGGCGATCGCCGCGGCCAAGGCGGCAGGGGTGCCGACCCTGGCGTCCGTGGAGCCGTCGACGGACGTGGACGCCCTGGTCGGGTCGGCGAGCGAGATGCCCTATCCCCTGTTCGTGAAGGCGGTCGCCGGCGGTGGCGGGCGCGGCATGAGGCGGGTGGACCGGGAGGAGGACCTGCGCTCGGCGGTCGAGACCTGCATGCGTGAGGCCGACGGCGCCTTCGGCGATCCCACGGTGTTCATCGAGCAGGCGGTCGTCGAGCCGCGGCACATCGAGGTCCAGGTACTCGCCGACGGCACCGGTGGCGACGGCGGCGTGATCCACCTCTTCGAGCGGGACTGCTCGGTGCAGCGCCGGCACCAGAAGGTCGTCGAGATCGCGCCGGCGCCGAACCTGGACCCGGAGATCCGCGAGCGGATGTGCGCGGACGCCGTTCGGTTCGCCAAGGAGATCGGCTACCGCAACGCGGGGACCGTCGAGTTCCTGCTCGACCCGCAGGGCACCTACGTGTTCATCGAGATGAACCCCCGCATCCAGGTCGAGCACACGGTCACCGAGGAGGTCACCGACGTCGACCTGGTGCAGGCGCAGATGCGGATCGCGTCCGGGGAGACGCTGGAGGACCTCGGCCTGTCGCAGGACACCGTGTCGCTGCGCGGTGCCGCGCTGCAGTGCCGGATCACCACCGAGGACCCGGCCAACGGCTTCCGCCCGGACACCGGCCTGATCACGACGTACCGCTCCGCCGGTGGTGCCGGCGTCCGTCTCGACGGCGGCACGACCTACTCCGGCACCGAGGTCAGCGCGCACTTCGACTCGATGCTGGCCAAGCTCACCTGCCGTGGTCGCGACTTCGACACCGCGGTGGCGCGCGCCCGCCGGGCGCTGGCCGAGTTCCGCATCCGCGGCGTCTCCACGAACATCCCGTTCCTGCAGGCGGTGCTCGACGACCCCGACTTCCGGTCCGGGCACATCACCACAGCGTTCATCGAGGAGCACCCGCAGCTGCTCACCGCGCGGTCCTCCGCGGACCGCGGCACCAAGCTGCTGACCTACCTCGCCGACGTCACCGTCAACCAGCCGCACGGGCCAGCACCGGTCTCGGTCGACCCGGTCAGCAAGCTGCCGGAGGTCGACCTCTCGTCGCCTGCTCCCGACGGCACGCGTCAAGCCCTGCTCGCCGCCGGCCCCGAGGCCTTCGCCCGCGCCCTGCGCGAGCAGGAGGCCGTCGCGGTGACCGAGACGACGTTCCGCGACGCTCACCAGTCACTGCTCGCGACGCGGGTGCGGACCCGCGACCTGCTCACCGTCGCCGGCCACGTCTCGCGGATGACCCCCCAGCTGTGGAGCATGGAGGCCTGGGGCGGGGCGACCTACGACGTGGCGCTGCGGTTCCTCGCCGAGGACCCGTGGGAGCGGCTCGCCCGGCTCCGGCAGGCGATGCCGAACATCTGCCTGCAGATGCTGCTGCGTGGGCGCAACACGGTCGGCTACACGCCGTACCCCACCGAGGTGACCGAGGCGTTCGTGCAGGAGGCCGCGGAGACCGGCATCGACGTGTTCCGGATCTTCGACGCGCTCAACGACGTGGAGCAGATGCGGCCGGCGATCGAGGCGGTCCGCGCCACCGGCACGTCGGTCGCGGAGGTCGCCCTGTGCTACACCGGCGACCTGTCCAGCCCCGACGAGAAGCTCTACACCCTCGACTACTACCTCGGGCTCGCCGAGCGCATCGTCGACGCCGGAGCGCACGTGCTGGCGATCAAGGACATGGCCGGGCTGCTCCGCGCCCCGGCCGCCAGGACGCTGGTCAGCGCGCTGCGCGAGCGGTTCGACCTGCCGGTGCACCTGCACACCCACGACACTCCCGGTGGGCAGCTGGCCACCCTTCTCGCCGCCATCGACGCCGGGGTGGACGCCGTCGACGCGGCCAACGCGGCGATGTCCGGGACCACGAGCCAGCCGGCGCTGTCCGCGCTGGTGGCCAGCACCGACAACACGGCCCGCGAGACCGGCCTCGACCTCGACGCCGTGTGCGACCTGGAGCCCTACTGGGAGGCCACGCGTCGCGTCTACGCACCGTTCGAGTCCGGCCTCGCCTCACCTACGGGGCGCGTCTACACCCACGAGATCCCCGGCGGCCAGCTGTCCAACCTGCGCCAGCAGGCCGTTTCCTTGGGGCTGGGCGAGAAGTTCGAGCAGATCGAGGACATGTACGCCGCGGCCAACGACATCCTCGGCAACATCGTCAAGGTCACCCCGTCCTCCAAGGTGGTCGGCGACCTCGCTCTGCACCTCGTCGCCGTGGGCGCCGACCCCGCCGAGTTCGCCGACGACCCGGGGCGCTTCGACGTGCCGGACTCCGTGATCGGCTTCCTGTCCGGGGACCTCGGCGACCCGCCCGGCGGCTGGCCGGAGCCGTTCCGCACCAAGGCGCTGGCCGGTCGCACCGTGAAGCCGGTCGTCGCCGACCTCGACGAGGACCAGCGCAAGGGTCTCAGCACCGACAGACGCTCGACGCTCAACGCACTGCTCTTCCCCGGTCCCACCAAGGAGTTCGGCGAGTCCCGGGACCGGTACGGCGACCTGTCGCTGCTGCCCACCTCGGACTACCTCTACGGCCTCCGCTCCGGTGAGGAGCACGAGGTCGACCTCGAGGAGGGCAAGCGGCTGTTCTTCGGGCTGCAGGCAGTCAGCGAGGCAGACGAGCGAGGGCTCCGCACGGTGATGTGCACCATCAACGGGCAGCTGCGGCCGATCCTGGTGCGCGACCGCTCGGTGGCCGCGGACGCCCCGACCACCGAGCGTGCCGACACGAGCAAGCCGGGCCAGGTCGCGGCTCCCTTCGACGGCGTGGTGACGATCGCGGTCGCCGAGGGGGACACGGTGGAGGCCGGCTCGACCGTGGCGACCATCGAGGCGATGAAGATGGAGGCGTCGATCACCGCACCCGTCGCCGGGACCGTCGAGCGGCTGGCGCTCGACGGACCCCGCTCGGTGGAGGGCGGCGACCTGGTGCTGGTGCTCACCCCCGCGTGACGCAGGGCCCGCTCAGGGGGTGAACCAGGTGGAGCGCAGACCGAACACCGAGCGGAACGTGTCCCCGGACAGGGTGACGTTGCGGCGCCTGCCGTCCAGCAGGATCCGCTCCACGCGGCCGCCCCAGTGCCCGTGCCCGTCGCGCTCGGTCACCACGAGCCGCTGCAGCCGTCCGATGCTCGGGTACGCCCGCTCCATCCGGTCCGCGGCGAGCCGCACGGACCAGTCGTGGACCGGGTTGGCGTCGTGCCCGTCGTACGGGTCGGCGCGCGCCACCAGGTAGGGCCGGCTCCCGGCCGCGGTCCACCCCCCACTGCTGGCGGAGAACTGGGTGAACGCCGGCGCGCCCTGATGGGTCAGCACCCGCCGCGAGGTCGCCGCGACAGCGGCGTCGGCACGGGCGTCCTCGATGGCGGTCCCGTGGTACACCTGGCAGGAGCTGGTGTCACAGAGGTGGTAGTACCTGCCCGCCACCTCGCTGCGGGACCAGGCGGCGTAGGTCCGCGCGGCGATCGCCTGCGCCTTGAGTGCCTCGAGGTGCCAGGAGGTCGGCATCTCCGCAGGCAGGACCCCCCGCACGTAGTCGTCGAGCGTCACCACGTTCACGGTGTCCCGGGTGCTCGACCCGGCGCTGGGCGAGGCAGCGCGCAACCCCCCGCGGTAGGTCCGCCGTCCGGACGGGGTCCACAGCGTCAGCGGCTCCGCGGCGCCGAACTGCCCGTCGCCCGCCAGCGTCGCGCGGCCCCCGGGGCGGTAGCGGTGCCACGACGCGGACCGGAAGTAGCCGACCACGGCCTTGCCCCCGTCGACGTTGAGCCGCCAGCGGGTGATCCCGGGCGGCGACGGCAGCGGGTACGCCGCGCCCGTCCCCAGGTCGCGCACCACCAGACCGGCGGCGGGACTCACCACCACGTCGCGGGTGGTGTCACCGGTGATCAGCAAACGGATTCTCGCCCTGCCCGGACGGAGCCGCTGCAGCGTCGTCCCGGGGTAGTAGAAGCGGAGGATGCCCCGCGCACGGAGGCCCTTCCGCGCAGCCCCGTAGGCGCCGTACTGCGACATCCCGTGACCGTGTCCGTAGCCGTGCCCCTGCACGGTGAAGAAGCCCCCGGCGGGCACGGGAGTGACCCGGCCCGTCACCGGCGCCGCCGTCGAGGACCCTCCCGAGAGCGTCGACGCGAGCATCAGGGCGGCGCCGAGCAGCACCCCCCGGCGGCGATGGCTATGACGGGGCAACGACATGGGCGACTCCTCGAGGACAGTGGTCCGGCCAGCCCATCGAAGCGTCTGGGCGATCGCAGCGTCCCGGGTACGCCGGAACTACCGGCGTGTACTTCCGAGACGGCTCCCGCCCTCAACGGACCCGGTAGCCTGGAGGCATGGAGCTACTGCTGGTCCTCCTCCTCGCCTTCGGTGTCGTCATGCTGGTCTCGCAGTCGGCCACCCGCAAGCGGGAGCGGCTGGCGATCGCGCAGCGTGACAGCGACCTCGACGCGGTCCGCCGGGTCGCCGACGAGGACGTCACCCGCTTCGGCGAGGAGCTGCAGCGCCTCGACAGCGACCTGCTGACCGACACCATCGACGAGCCGACCCGTCAGGACTACCAGCGAGCGCTGGACTCCTACGAGGCCGCCAAGGAGGCGCTCTCCCGGGTCACCCGCCCCGAGGAGATCCGGCACGTGACGGAGGCGCTGGAGGACGGGCGCTACGCGGTGGCGTGCGTGCGCGCCCGGGTGTCCGGCCAACCGCTGCCGGCCCGGCGACCCCCGTGCTTCTTCAACCCGGCGCACGGGCCGTCGGCGACGGACATCGACTGGGCGCCTCCCGGCGGGCAGAAGCGCCAGGTGCCGGTGTGCCTGGCGGACGCGGACCGGGTCTCCCAGGGCGCCGAGCCGGACGTGCGCACGATCCAGCAGGGTGTGGAGCGGGTGCCCTACTGGCAGGCGGGACCGGCGTACTCACCCTGGGCGTCGGGGTACTTCGGCGCCTACGCGATGTCCGGTCTGCTGCCGACGTTCATGCTGATGACGATGCTGTCCCCCACCTGGGACGGCGGCGGCGCCGGCGCCTTCGAGGACGGCGACGACCAGGGCAGTGACGGCGGCGACGGTGGTGGCGACGACGGCGGTGACGGTGGCGACTACGGCGACGGTGGTGGCGGCGACTACGGCGACGGTGGCGGTGGAGACGGCGGGGGCTTCGACTTCGGCGGCGGAGACGGCGGCGGCTTCGACTTCGGCGGCGGGGACTTCGGCAGCTTCTGAGGCTGCCGCCGCCGCGGAGTCGGACGGCCCAGGGCCGGACGTCCGAGGTCGGCTAGGAGAAGTGGTGCAGCCGCCGAGCGGCCTCCGCCACCGAGCCGCTCATCGACGGGTAGACCGTGAACGCGTGGGCGAGCTGGTCCGCGGTGAGGCTCTGAGACACCGCGATCGCGACCGGGTGGATCAGCTCCGAGGCGCGGGGGCCCACCACCACCCCGCCGACCACGATGCCCGTCCCGGTGCGGGCGAACAGCTTGACGAACCCGTCGGAGACGTTCTGCATCTTGGCGCGGGCGTTGCCGGACAGCGGCAGCAGGATGCACTCCGCGTCGATCGCTCCGGCGTCCACCTCGTTCTGGGTCCAGCCGACCGTGGCGATCTCCGGCGCGGTGAACACGTTGGAGGAGACCGCACGCAGGTCGAGCGGTGCGACGGCGTCGCCCAGGAAGTGCCACATCGCGATCCGGCCCTGCATGGCCGCGACGGAGGCCAGCATCAGGACGCCGGTGCAGTCGCCCGCGGCGTACACCCCACGAGCCGACGTCCGGGAGACCCGGTCCACGGTGACGAAGCCACCCTTGCCCAACGACACACCGGCGTCCTCGAGACCGATCCCCGCGGTGTTGGGGACAGAGCCCACCGCGATGAGGCAGTGCGACCCCACCACGGTGCGGCCGTCGGTCAGGGTGACCGTGACCGAGTCGCCGTCCCGGGTCACCGACTGCATCCGCGAGGTGCCCAGCACCGTCATGCCGTTGCGCTTGAAGACGTCCTCGATCACCGCGCTGGCGTCGGGGTCCTCGCCTGGCAGCACCCGGTCGCGGCTCGACACCAGCGTGACGTCCACCCCGAGGGCGTTGTAGGCGCTGGCGAACTCGGCCCCGGTGACGCCGGAGCCGACCACGATGAGCTTGTCGGGCACCTCGTCGAGGTCGTAGACCTGCTCCCAGGTGAGGATCCGCTCGCCGTCGGGCCGGGCGGTGTCCATGGTGCGGGGCTCCGCGCCGGTCGCGAGCAGCACGGCGTCGGCCTCCAGCGTCTCCTCCGAGCCGTCCTCGAGGGTCGCCACCACCCGCTCGGGGCCGTCCAGCCGGCCACGGGCCCGCAGGACGCGGATGCCCTCGCGGGTCAGCCGGGACTCGATGTCCGAGGACTGCGCGAGGGCGAGCCGCTTGACGCGGGCGTTGACCCGGTCGAGGTCGGCGTACGGCGCGCCGCTGGTGCCGGGGAACCGCACCCCGAGCTCCCGGGCCCCGGCCATGTCGGCCATCAGCTCCGCGGTGGCGATCAGCGTCTTGCTGGGGACGCAGTCGGTCAGGACCGCCGAACCCCCCGGTCCATCGGTGTCCACCACCGTCACCTCGGCGTCGAGCTGCGACGCCACCAGCGCCGCCTCGTAGCCACCGGGTCCGCCTCCGACCACCACCACACGAGTCACGCCCCCATCCTCGCAAACCCCGTCCAGCCTCCGTGGCCGGCCAGCGGGATGACCGAGATGCCCTAGGCTGCGCCCGTGCCTCTGTACGCCGCCTTCGGGTCGAACATGGACCCGCGCCGGATGGGCGCCCGCTGCCCGCACTCCCCGCTGCGCAGCACCGGCTGGCTGGTCGGCTGGCGACTGACCTTCGGCGGCGAGGAGCACGGCTGGGAAGGCGCCCTCGCGACCATCGTGGAGGACCCCCTCGAGCAGGTGTTCGTCGCCATCTACGACGTCACCGCCGAGGACGCCTCCCACCTCGACGAGCTGGAGAGCGCCGACACCGGGCTCTACCGCAAGACCCGGGTCCGGGTGTCCACGATGCTCGGTGAGCAGCTGGCCTGGGCCTATGTGCTGGACGCCTACGAGGGCGGGCTGCCCTCCGCGAGCTACCTGGGCATCCTCGCCGACGCCGCCGAGGCGGCGGACGCGCCCGCGGACTACGTCGCGGGCCTCCGGGCTCGCCCCTGCCGCTCGATCGGGCAGTGAGGAGGCGCTGATGGGCGACCGCGACGGCTCCCCGTTCCGCCTCGCAGCCGACGCGGCCGCACGGCTGGGCGAGCGGAGCGGCGTGCAGAGCCACGATGTCGCCGTGGTGCTGGGGTCGGGCTGGCTGCCCGCCGCCGACGCACTGGGCGAGACGACCGCCGAGCTGCGGACGACGGACCTGCCCGGGTTCGCTCCCCCGGCGGTGGCGGGCCACGCCGGCACGGTCCGGTCCGTGCGAGCAGGGGACCGCGACATGCTGGTGTTCCTGGGCCGGACCCACCTCTACGAGGGCCTCGGGGTCCGACCCGTCGTGAACGCCGTACGCACCGCCGCGGCGGCGGGCTGCCGGGTCGTCGTGCTGACCAACGGGTGCGGAGGGCTCGACGACAGCTGGACGCCGGGGACCCCGGTGCTGATCCGCGACCACCTCAACCTGACCGCGACGTCACCGCTGGAGGGCGCCACCTTCGTCGACCTCACCGACCTGTACAGCAGCCGGCTGCGCGGCCTGTGTCGCGAGGTGGAGCCCGGCCTGGCTGAGGGCGTCTACGCGCAGTTCCCCGGACCGCACTACGAGACGCCGGCGGAGATCAGGATGCTGCGAACGATCGGCGCGGACCTCGTCGGCATGTCCACCGCGCTGGAGGCGATCGCCGCACGGGAGGCCGGCATGGAGGTGCTCGGCGTCTCCCTGGTGACCAACCTCGCCGCCGGCATCAGCGGACGACCGCTGGACCACGCGGAGGTGCTCGAGGCCGGACGGGCCGCCGCGACCCGGATGGGCGCCCTGCTCGGCAGGGTCGTGCCGAAGGTTTGAGCATCTGCCGGGGTCGGTCGGGCTCGACGATGCTCTAGCCTGCACCGCATGCGGGTACTCGTCACCGGCGCGGCCGGCAGCATCGGCACGGTGCTCTGCAGCGGGCTCGTCGACCGCGGTCACGACGTGAGCGGGCTGGATCGGGTGCCCGAGCCCGAGGGCCTCACCGGCGCGTGGTTCACCGCCGACTGCGCCGACCCGGACGCCGTGGACGCCGTGTTCGCGGCACTGACCAGGACCGGTGCGCTGGACGCCGTCGTGCACCTCGCCGGCATCCCCGGCGAGGCCTCGCTCTCCGACGAGCTGACCTCCCACGTGGTGACCACCGCGGCGCTGCTGGACGCGATGGTGGCGCACGGGGTGCCTCGGATCGTCTACGCCAGCAGCAACCACGCCGTCGGCCGGACCCCGCGCAGTGACCGCCTGGGCGTGGACGTCCGGCCCCGGCCGGACACCTTCTACGGGGTCGCCAAGGTCGCCGCCGAGGCGCTGCTGAGCCTGTACGTCGACCGTCACGGCATCGACGCGGTGGCCACCCGGATCGGCAGCTTCCTCCCCCAGCCGGAGAGCAGGCGCGCACTCTCGACGTGGCTGTCGCACGACGACGCCGTGCGCATGTTCGAGGCCTGCCTCACCACGCCCGACCCCGGCTTCGCTGTGCTGTACGGCGTCTCCGCCAACACCCGCGGCTGGTGGGACCTCGAGCCCGGCCGGGCCCTGGGCTACGTTCCCGAGGAGGACGCCGAGCAGTTCGCCGGCTCGCTCCTCGCGGGACCTCAGGACCCGGGCCGCGACGAGGCGGAGGGCGCGCACGTCGGGGGGCCGTTCGCCACCGAAGCCTTCCACCGACCCGCCCTCGACCGCTCGGCGCCGGACCGCTCCGCCGGAGCGGCCGGGCCCGACCCAGCCGGTCCGCACTCGTGAGCGAGCTGGCGCACCGGGCGCGCGCGTGGCTGGACGCGGACCCCGACGAGTCGACCCGCGCAGAGCTTCGGGCCCTGCTGTCCGCCGCCGAGGAGGACCCTGCCGGAGCGGCCGCCGCCGAGCTCGAGGACCGCTTCCACGGCCGGCTGCAGTTCGGCACCGCAGGCCTGCGCGGGGCGCTGGGTGCGGGCCCGAACCGGATGAACAGGGCCGTGGTGATCCGTGCGGCCTCCGGCCTCGCGTCGTACCTCCTCCACAACGGCGCCGGCGGGGGCGACACCGTGGTCGTCGGGTACGACGCGCGCCACCTCTCCGACGCCTTCGCGGAGGACACGGCGGCCGTCATGGTGGGCGCTGGACTGCGCGCGGTGCTGCTCCCCCGGCCGCTGCCCACGCCGGTCCTCGCCTACGCGATCCGCCGCCTCGGCTGCGTCGCAGGGGTGATGGTGACGGCGTCGCACAACCCGCCGCAGGACAACGGCTACAAGGTCTACCTCGGGGACGGCGCTCAGATCGTGCCGCCCGCCGACGCCGGCATCAGCGCCGAGATCGACGCGGTCGGGGCGGCCCGGGACGTCCCTCGCGACGACGGGTGGGAGCGGCTGGACGACAAGGTGCTCACGTCGTACCTCGCCGACGTGAGCGCGCTCGTCGCCGCCGACCGTCCCCGGGACCTCGCTGTCGTCTACACCCCGCTGCACGGGGTCGGGGGGGACACGGTCGCGGACGCGATGCGGCGGGCCGGGTTCGCCGCGCCGCACGTGACCCCGGCGCAGGCCGAGCCGGACCCGGACTTCCCCACCGTCGGGTTCCCGAACCCGGAGGAGCCGGGAGCGATGGACCTCGCCATGGCGCTCGCCTCGGAGGTCGGCGCCGATCTCGTGGTGGCCAACGACCCGGACGCCGACCGCTGCGCCGTGGCGGTGCCGGGGCCGCACGGCTGGCGGATGCTGCACGGCGACGAGGTGGGGGCCCTGCTCGGGGACTTCCTCCTGCGCAGGGGCGTGCGCGGGGTGTACGCGAACAGCATCGTGTCCTCCTCGCTGCTCGGCGTCCTGGCCGCGTCGCACGGTCAGCCGCACCGCGAGACGCTGACCGGCTTCAAGTGGATCGGCCGGGTGGAGGGGCTGGCGTTCGGCTACGAGGAGGCGTTGGGGTACTGCGTGGCGCCGGGCCTGGTCCGGGACAAGGACGGCGTCTCCGCGCTGCTGCGAGTGGTCGAGCTCGCGGCCCTGCTCAAGGCCGAGGGCCGCACGCTGGTCGACCGGCTCGACGACATCGCCCGCGAGCACGGGCTGTACGCCACCGACCAGCTGTCGGTCCGGGTCACCGACCTGCGGCGCATCACCGCGGTCATGGAGCAGCTGCGGTCGCAGCCGCCGCGCGTGCTCGGCGGTCTGGCTGTCGAGAGCGTCGAGGACCTCTCGCTCGGCAGCGGCGACCTGCCGCCCACCGACGGTCTGCGCTTCCGGCTGGCGGACCGTGCTCGGGTCGTCGTCCGACCGTCGGGCACCGAGCCCAAGCTCAAGTGCTACCTGGAGGTGGTGGTGCCGGTGGAGGCCGGTGAGGAGGGCGGTGTCGACGCCGCACGGATCGCCGCCGCCGGCCGGCTGGACGCGATCCGCGGCGACCTGTCTGCTGGGATGGACCTGTAGAGGTGGCGTCCGAGGCTGCCGGCGCGATCCGCGAGGGGCCGGAACCGGGTCAGATCAGCAGACTGGCCGCGAAGGCGACGCCGGTGACCGTGAGCGCGACGACCTCGGGAACGGCCACCCGTCGTCGCACCTCCAGCCCGGGCTCGCTCCCGGTCCGCTCCTGCTCGGCGCGCGCCGCGGCGACGAGGTCGTTGATCCGGTCCAGCACGAAACCGTCGTACCGGGTGCCGGCGTCGTCGACGAAGGTCGTCTCCGCCCGCCCCACGAACTCGTAGCTGCGGTTGCCGCCCAGCCCGCCCGCGCCGTCGCCGCGCGACCGGACCCGCTGCCGCATCTCCGTGCCGATCGACCGGCCGATGCCCACGCACACGTAGCGCCTGCGACCGACCCACACGTTGAGCGTCTGCCCCATCGAGACCTGGTTGACCAGCAGGTAGGGGATGTCGACGTCGCGGACCGACCCGTGCAGGCGCAGGTGCCGGGGGTACGCCGTGGCGCGCGGCCGCAGCTGCGTCGCCCACACCAGGACCGCCCCGAAGGCCGCCCCCAGCCCCAGCCGTACGCCGGTCAGCGAGTGCTCGACGAGGACCACGAAGCCGATCGCCGCCAGCGCCAGCGCGATGCCGGTCCATCCCACGAACCCGCCGGTCGTCGGCCGGAACCGTTCGACCGGTCGGTCCACGTCGGGTTCCCCTGACCCGCCCCGCGCCGCATCCATGCCCTTCATTCTGCCTTCCCCGCGGTCACCCGGCTCGGGTCGGCACTCGCACCTATGCTGGGGCGATGAGCGCCGGAGCCGTCGTGAGCACAGCGTCGGGGCTGCTTCCCGACCTTCCCGGCAGTGACGCGACGCTGCGCCGCTTCCTGCACGGGCTCCCCGGGGTCGACCAGGTCGGCGCCGAGGCCCGGGCGGCGGACCTCGCCACCCGGTCGATCAAGACGACGGCCAAGGCGTTCGCGATCGACCTGGCGATCCGGATGGTCGACCTGACCACCCTGGAGGGCGCGGACACCCCGGGCAAGGTGCGGGCGCTGTCGGCGAAGGCGATGCGGCCCGATCCGACCGACCCCACCTGCCCCGCGGCCGCCGCGGTGTGCGTCTACCCCGACATGGTCGGCATCGCGAAGGACGCGCTCGGCGGCTCCGGTGTCCACGTCGCCTCCGTCGCCACGGCCTTCCCGTCCGGGCGCGCGGCGCTCGGGGTCAAGCTGGCCGACACCCGCGATGCGGTCGCGGCGGGCGCCGACGAGATCGACATGGTCATCGACCGGGGCGCGTTCCTGTCCGGGCGCTACCTGCAGGTCTTCGAGGAGATCGTCGCGGTGGGTGAGGCCTGCAGGCGCGCGGACGGGTCGAGCGCCCACCTGAAGGTGATCTTCGAGACCGGTGAGCTGCAGACCTACGACAACGTGCGCCGGGTGTCCTGGCTCGCGATGCTGGCGGGGGCCGACTTCATCAAGACCTCCACCGGCAAGGTGCAACCGGCGGCGACGCTGCCGGTCACCCTGGTGATGCTGGAGGCGGTCCGGGACTACCGGGCGGCCACCGGGGTGACGGTGGGCGTCAAGCCCGCCGGCGGCATCCGCGCGAGCAAGGACGCGCTGAGGTACCTCGTGATGGTCAACGAGGTGGCCGGCCCCGACTGGCTCGACCCCGACCGGTTCCGCTTCGGGGCGTCGTCACTGCTCAACGACCTGCTGATGCAGCGCGCCCGGCTGACCAGTGGCCGCTACTCCGGCCCCGACTACGTCACGGTGGACTGATGACGAGCACCCCACCCCCTCGGCAGGGCTTCGACTACGCACCCGCCCCGGAGTCCCGCTCCGTGGTGGACATCCGGTCCTCCTACGGCCTGTTCGTCGACGGAGAGCTCGTGGACCCGGTGGGCGGCCGCTCCTTCAAGACCATCAGCCCCGCCACCGAGGAGGTGCTCGCCGAGGTCAGCGAGGGGTCGGCCGAGGACGTCGACCTGGCGGTGCAGGCAGCGCGGCGCGCCTTCGAGACCGTGTGGTCGCCGATGCCCGGGCGCGAGCGCGCCAAGTACCTCTTCCGGATCGCCCGGATCCTGCAGGAGCGCAGCCGTGAGCTCGCCGTGCTGGAGACCCTGGACAACGGCAAGCCGATCAAGGAGTCCCGCGACGTCGACGTCCCCCTCGCCGCGCAGTGGTTCTTCTACTACGCCGGGTGGGCCGACAAGCTCGAGCACGCGGGTCTCGGTCCCGCCCCGCGACCGCTGGGAGTCGCCGGCCAGGTGATCCCCTGGAACTTCCCGCTGCTCATGCTGGCGTGGAAGGTCGCCCCCGCGCTGGCGTGCGGCAACACCGTGGTGCTCAAGCCGGCGGAGACGACGCCGCTGACCGCGCTCCTGTTCGCGGAGATCTGCCAGCAGGCCGACCTGCCTCCCGGCGTGGTCAACATCGTCACCGGCGCCGGGGAGACGGGACGAGCGCTGGTGTCGCACCCCGGCATCGACAAGGTCGCATTCACCGGCTCCACGGAGGTCGGGAGGTCGATCGCCCGGGCCGTCGCCGGCACCACCAAGAAGGTCACCCTCGAGCTCGGCGGCAAGGCCGCCAACATCGTCTTCGACGACGCCCCCCTCGACGAGGCGGTGGAGGGGATCGTGCACGGGATCTTCTTCAACCAGGGACACGTGTGCTGCGCCGGGTCGCGGCTGCTGGTGCAGGAGTCCGTGGCCGAGGAGGTGCTGGAGAGGCTCAAGCGCCGGATGACGACGCTGCGTGTCGGGGACCCGCTGGACAAGAACACCGACGTGGGGGCGATCAACTCCGCCGAGCAGCTGGCCAGGATCCGCGAGCTCTCCGACGTCGGCGAGCAGGAGGGTGCCGGCCGGTGGTCCGCCCCCTGCGAGCTCCCCGCGCACGGCTTCTGGTTCCCTCCCACGATCTTCACCGGCGTCTCCCAGGCGCACCGCATCGCCCGGGAGGAGATCTTCGGACCCGTGCTCTCCGTGCTGACCTTCCGCACTCCTGCCGAGGCGGTCGAGAAGGCGAACAACACGCCGTTCGGTCTGTCCGCCGGAGTGTGGAGCGACAAGGGTTCGCGGACCCTGTGGGCCGCGAGCCGGCTCCGTGCCGGAGTGGTGTGGGCCAACACCTTCAACAAGTTCGACCCCGCCAGCCCGTTCGGCGGCTACAAGGAGTCCGGCTACGGCCGTGAGGGCGGCCGGCACGGACTGGAGGCCTACCTGCGATGACGTCCGGGAATCGGATCCAGGTGCGCAAGACCTACAAGCTCTACGTCGGCGGGGCCTTCCCCCGGTCGGAGTCGGGCCGCTCCTACGTGGTCGAGGACGCCGCCGGGTCCTTCCTCGCCAATGCCACGCACGCCTCCCGCAAGGACGCCCGTGACGCCGTGCTGGCCGCGCGCAAGGCCTTCGCTGGCTGGTCGACGCGCACGCCGTACAACCGCGGGCAGGTGCTCTACCGGGTGGCCGAGGTGCTCGAGGGACGACGTGCACAGCTCGTCGAGGAGGTCGGCCGCTCCGAGGGGCTGGACAGTGCCTCCGCTGCGGAGGCGGTGGACCTGAGCGTGGACCGCCTGGTGTGGTACGCCGGGTGGGCCGACAAGGTGGCGCAGGTGGTGGGCGGCACCAACCCGGTGGCGGCGCCGTACGTCAACTTCTCCCTGCCGGAGCCCACCGGCGTGGTCGCCGTGCTGGCCCCCTCCAGGTCCTCGCTGCTCGGCCTGGTCAGCGTGCTGGCGCCCGTGGTCGTCACCGGCTGCACCGTCGTGGTCGCCGCCTCCCCCGCCCGGCCGGTGCCCGCGGTCACGCTGGCGGAGGTGCTGGCCACCTCCGACGTCCCTGGCGGCGTGGTCAACCTGCTCACCGGCCCGGTCGCCGACACCGCGCCGACGCTTGCCTCGCACCTCGACGTCAATGCCCTCGACCTGACCGGCGCTGCAGGGGACCAGGCGCTGGCCACCGAGCTGGAGCAGGCTGCTGCCGGGAGCCTCAAGCGCGTGCTGCGGCCACCCGCCACGGAGCAGGACTGGTCGGACGACCCGGGCCTGGATCGGATCACCGCGTTCCTGGAGACCAAGACCGTCTGGCACCCGGTCGGATTGTAATTGATGTAAGTGCATCGGAATAGTATTGTTTGTCGCTCCACCGTCCGAGGAGCACGCCGTGACCGACTCACTGACCCGCCCCGACTCTTCACTCCTGACCCTGGACCCGCTGGGCCCGTCCTTCGGCGCGGAGGTGATCGGGCTCGACGTCCGCAGAGCCAGTGACGAGCAGGTCGCGGCCCTGCGCGAGGCGCTCGTGACCTGGAAGGTGCTGTTCCTGCGCGGCGAGGACCTCACCGACGACGACCAGATCGAGCTCGGCCGCCCGCATCGGCCAGCTGACGGCCGCGCACCCCGTGGTCGGCGGCATCGACGCGGCCCACCCGGAGGTCTTCAACCTCGACAGCGCCGACCCCGAGTTCGCGTTCTCCGACGTCTGGCACACCGACGTCACCTTCATCGGGCACCCACCGCTGGGCTCGATCCTGCGTGCCGTCGAGCTGCCGCCGTACGGCGGTGACACCAGCTGGGTCGACGCGCAGCTCGCGTACGAGTCGCTGTCGCAGCCGGTTCGCGGCCTGGTCGACCAGCTCACCGCGGTCCACGACGGCAACCGGGAGTTCGGCCACTACCTCAAGCGGCACGGTGGCAACGTCTGGGCGGGGCGCCCGGTCACCGAGCTCGTGCCCGTCGAGCACCCGGTCGTCAGGGTGCACCCGGAGACCGGCCGCAGGGGGCTCTTCGTCTCGGGCTTCACCGACCACGTCGTGGGCGTCTCCGACGCCGCGAGCCGGGCGATCCTGGACCTGCTCTACGCCCACCTGACGAAGCCCGAGCACACGGTGCGGCACCGTTGGCAGCTGGGCGACCTCGCTCTGTGGGACAACAGGAGCACGCTGCACTACGCGAACCGGGACTACACCGCCCAGCGGGTGATGCACCGGATCACCGTGGCCGGGGACCGGCCCTTCGGCCCCCGCGGCTGACCGCACCGCTCGGCCCGACGGCCGGCGGGCCGGGCTCGCGCCGGCCTGACTACCGTCGGGCCATGCAGCAGTCGCCGGACCCAGCTGGACCGACCGGGTCTGCTCGACGGGTCCGGGTGGTCGTGGTCGCCGGCCCGTCCGGCTCGGGCAAGTCCCGGCTCTGCGCGCGGCTGCACCGCACGCTCGGCCTGCCGACGGTCAACCTCGACGACTTCTACAAGGACGGCAGAGACCCCACGCTGCCCCGGCGGCGCACCGCGGCCGGGGCCGGCCCGGTGGACTGGGACGACCCCGCATCCTGGGACGCCGCCGCGGCGGTGCACGCCCTGCAGCGGCTCTGCCGCGACGGCGCTGCCCGCGTGCCGGTCTACGACATCTCCCGCGACGGGCGGGTGGGCACCCGGCGCATCACCACGGACGGGGCGGCCTACGTCGTCGCCGAAGGGCTGTTCGCGCAGGAGATCATCGGCACCTGCCGCGAGCGCGGGCTGCTCGCCGACGCGGTGTGCGTGCGCGGCTCGCGGCTGCTCACCTTCTGGCGGCGCCTGAGCCGAGACCTGCGCGAGCACCGCAAGCCGCCGCTGGTGCTGCTGCGCCGCGGATGGCGGCTGATGCTCGCCGAGGGCGGCATCGTCTCCCGGGCCGTGGCCCGGGGTGCGACCCCCATGACCGCGCCGCAGGCATACGAACGGGTCCGCTCACTGGTCGGGTCCGAGCGGCCCGCTCCCTGACCCTCAGCTCATCGCGGACAGCACGGCGTACGCCGGCTTGATCTGCTCGTCGATGATCCGCAGCCGCTCGTCGAACGGCAGGAACGCGGACTTCATCGCGTTGATGGTGAACCACCGCAGGTCGTCCATCCCGTAGCCGAACGCGTCCGCGAGCAGGGCCATCTCCCGGCTCATCGAGGTGCCGCTCATCAGCCTGTTGTCGGTGTTGACGGTGACCCGGAAGCGCAGCCGCGCCAGCGTCCCGATGGGGTGCTCGGCGACGGAGTCGGCCGCGCCGGTCTGGATGTTCGACGACGGGCACATCTCCAACGGAATGCGCTTGTCGCGGACGTAGGACGCCAGAGGTCCGAGGGCCGGCGTGCCGTCGCCGCGCACGTGGACGTCGTCGATGATGCGCACGCCGTGCCCGAGCCGGTCCGCACCGCACCACTGAATCGCCTGCCAGATGGACGGCAGCCCGAACGCCTCGCCCGCGTGGATCGTGAAGTGCGCGTTCTCGCGCTGGAGGTACTCGAACGCGTCGAGGTGCCGGGTGGGCGGGTAGCCGACCTCGGCCCCGGCGATGTCGAAGCCGACCACCCCCTGGTCCCGGTAGGCCACGGTCAGCTCGGCGATCTCCCGGCTACGCGCCTGGTGCCGCATCGCGGTCAGCAGCTGGCGTACGACGATCGGCCGGCCGTCGTCGAGCGCCAGCTGCTGTCCCTCCACGAATCCGTCACGGACCGCCTCCACCACCGCCGACAGCGAGAGCCCGCCCTGGAGGTGCTGCTCCGGGGCGTAGCGCACCTCGGCGTAGACCACGCCGTCGTCCGCGAGGTCCAGCACGCACTCGCGTGCGACCCGGCGCAGGTTCGCGGCGGACTGCATCACCGCGACCGTGTGCTCGAACGTCTCCAGGTAGCGCTCCAGCGAGCCGGAGTCGGCAGACTCGCGGAACCACTTCTGCAGAGCAGCGGCGTCCCCACTGGGGGCCGTCGGCAGCGGGTGCCCGACCTCGCCGGCCAGCTCCAGCACCGTCGCCGCGCGGAGCCCGCCGTCGAGGTGGTCGTGCAGCAGGACCTTGGGGGCCCGAGCGATCAGCTCGTACGACGTCGTAGGCCCGGGCAGCGGTGCATGCTTGGAAGGCTCAGGGGGACGTTCGGCCATGACGCCATCCAACCAGCCGGACGCCCTCGACCCGACAGCCCGGGTCGAGCGCGCGGCACCGGCGCGGCCGGCCCCAGTCGAAGTACGACCCGGATATGTCATACGCCAGTCACAGATCAGCCCTACGCTCGTTGATGTGGCAACCACCGTCGAGGGGCCGGACTGGGGCTCGGTCGACGCCGTGCTCTTCGACCTCGACGGCGTGATCACCCCCACCGCGGAGGTCCACATGCACGCCTGGGCTGAGATGTTCAGCGCCTTCCTCGAGCAGCGGCACGTCGCGCCGTACACCGAGCACGACTACTTCGCCTACGTCGACGGCAAGCCGCGCTACGACGGTGTCGCCGCCCTGCTCGCCTCCCGCGGGCTCGACCTTCCCTGGGGTGACCCCGGCGACACGCCCGACACCGAATCCGTCTGCGGCCTGGGGAACCGCAAGAACGCGGTGTTCGGGGCGGTCCTCGCGCGCGACGGGGTGCAGGCGTACCCGGGGTCGCTGCAGCTGCTCGACGCTCTCGACGCGCGCGGCACCCGGATGGCCATCGTCTCGAGCTCCGCCAACGCCCCTGACGTGCTGCGGGCCGCGGGGCTGCTCGACCGCTTCGAGACCGTCGTCGACGGCGGTGTCGCCCGCGCCCAGGGCCTGCCCGGCAAGCCCCGCCCCGACACCTACCAGTACGCCGCGGACACCCTCGGCGTCGACCACCCGCGCGCGGTCGTCGTCGAGGACGCGGTCTCCGGCGTCGAGGCCGGAGCGGCCGGTGACTTCGCCCTCGTCGTCGGGGTGGACCGCGGCGCAGGAGCCGACACCCTGCGCGAGCACGGCGCCGACGTGGTGGTGGCGGACCTGGCAGAGCTGGTCCCCGGGGCACGGGCCGGTCGGCCATGACCGCAGCGACGTCGACCGACGCCGGGCCCGCCGCGCCCCGCGTCGACGACCCCCTGGACCGGCACCGGTTCCCGGCGCACCCCTGGAAGCTGAGCGAGACCCGGGTCGACTCGCACCTGGGCCGCAACGAGACGCTGTTCGCGGTCGGCAACGGCTACCTCGGCCTCCGCGGCAACGTCGAGGAGGGCCGGGAGAGCTTCGCGCACGGGACGTACGTCAACGGCTTCCACGAGACCTTCACCATCCAGCACGCCGAGGAGGCGTTCGGGTTCGCCCGCGTCGGGCAGACCATGGTCAACGTCCCCGACTCCAAGGTGATCCGGCTCTACGTCGACGACGAGCCGTTGCTGCTGTCCACCGCCGACCTCGACGACTACGACCGGACGCTCGACTTCCGAGCCGGCATGCTGACCCGCTCGCTGGTGTGGCGCACCCCGGCCGGCAAGCGGGTGCGGGTGAGGTCGACCCGGATGGTGTCCATGACCGACCGGCACCTGGCGGTGATGACGTTCGAGGTGACGCTCCTCGACTCCGACGCCCCGGTCGCCATCTCCTCGCAGCTGCTCAACCGGCAGGACGGAGAGGACGAGTACCACGTCCGCTCGGCGGCGATGGGCGAGGGGGCCGATCCTCGCAAGACTGCGACGTTCCAGCGGCGGGTGCTGGTGCCCCAGTCGATCGGCGCGGAGGCGGACACCGAGCGGATCATCCAGGGCTTCCGGTGTGCGGAGTCCGGGATGACCATCGCGGTGGCGGTCGACCACGCCTTCGAGACCGAGAACGCCACCGCGTCGAACCACCACGTCGATCCCGACGTCGCGCGGATGACCTACCGGATCGACGCGCGGGTCGGGGTGCCCATCCGGCTGGTCAAGACCGCCGCCTACCACACCTCGCACGGCGTGCCGGTCCGCGAGCTGGTCAGCCGCTGCCGGCGGACGCTCGACCGCGCGGCGTACCTGGGCCTCGACCGGCTGGAAACCGACCAGCGACAGTGGTTCGACGGCTACTGGGAGCGCTCGGACGTGGAGGTGGACGGGCCGCCCGAGGTGCAGCAGGCGGTCCGGTGGAACCTCTTCCAGCTCGCCCAGGCGGCCGGCCGGGCCGAGGGCTTCGGGGTGCCGGCCAAGGGCGTCACCGGCAGCGGCTACAGCGGGCACTACTTCTGGGACACCGAGGTCTACACGCTGCCGTTCTTCACCTACACCACCCCGCACTGCTCCCGGTCCGCGCTGCGCTTCCGGTACAGCCTGCTGAGCGCGGCCCGTACCCGCGCAGAGCAGATGACCCAGCGCGGGGCGCTGTTCCCCTGGCGCACCATCAACGGCGAGGAGGCGTCGGCGTACTACGCCGCCGGCACCGCGCAGTACCACATCGACGCCGACATCGCCTACGCGCTCAGCCAGTACGTCGCGGCGACCGGCGACCAGGACTTCCTGCGGCGCGAGGCCGTCGACATCCTCGTGGAGACCGCCAGGATGTGGGCCGACCTGGGCTTCTGGCGGGTCAACGGCGACGGCGTCTTCCACATCCACGGCGTGACCGGCCCCGACGAGTACACCACCGTGGTCAACGACAACCTCTTCACCAACGTGATGGCCCGCGGCAACCTGCGCGACGCCGCGGAGACCGTGGGCTGGCTGGCCGAGAACGACCCGGAGGGCTACGCCCGGATGGCCGCCCGGCTGAGGCTCTCGGAGGACGAGCCGGAGGAGTGGAGGCGGGCTGCGGACCGGATGTTCGTGCCCTTCGACACCCATCTGGGGATCCACCCCCAGGATGCGCACTTCCTCGAGCGCGAGGTCTGGGACCTGGAGCAGACGCCGGCGAGCAGCCGGCCCCTGCTCCTGCACTACCACCCGCTGGTGATCTACCGGTTCCAGGTCATCAAGCAGGCCGACGTGGTGCTGGCGCTGTTCCTGCACGGCGAGTCGTTCACCGACGAGGAGAAGCGGGCGAACTTCGAGTACTACGACCCGATCACCACCGGCGACTCCACCCTGTCCGCCGTGGTGCAGTCGATCATCGCGGCCGAGGTCGGCTACCACCAGCTCGCGCTGCGGTACTTCTACTCCTCGCTGTTCGTCGATCTCGCCGACCTGCACGCCAACGCCAGCGACGGTGTGCACGTCGCGTCCACCGGCGGAGTGTGGAGCGCCCTGGTCTACGGCTTCGGCGGGCTTCGCGACGGCGGCGGGCGGTACGCCATCGACCCGCGCCTGCCGGAGGCGTGGCGCTCGCTGACCTACCGGCTGACGCTGAGGGGGGCCCGCCTCCGCGTCTGTGTCGACCGCGAGGCCGTGACGCTGACGCTGGAGACCGGCGAGGAGGCCACGGTGACCGTGCGCGGCAAGCAGGTCCAGGTCACCGCTGACGCGCCCGTGGTGGGTCCGCTCGACGGCATGGGACCCCGGCTGTCCGGGACCCCGCCGCCCTGGGGACGGGACGGGGTGCGCCGGGCGGACGGCTCGGTCATCACCGCCTCCGTCCCGAGGGGGACCGGGCCGGCGCGGTGACCGAGGACGCCGCCACCCGGTCCAGGACCAGCGGCGTCGCCTCGTACGGCGTGCCGGGCGGCGAGACCACCACGCCCTCCTCCAGCGCTGCGAGCGCGCGCTGGAACCGCTCCGGCTCGTCGGTGTGCAGGCTGAGCAGCGGCTGCCCCCCGGTGACGCTGTCGCCCGGCTTGGCGTGCATCACCACCCCCGCACCGGCCTGCACCGGGTCCTCCTTGCGGGCCCGGCCCGCGCCGAGCCGCCAGGCGGCCAGCCCGACGGCCATCGCGTCCAGGAAGGTGACGATCCCGTCGTGCGGAGCGGTCACGACGTGCTCCTCCGCGGCACGCGGCAGCGCCGCTGCCGGGTCGCCCCCCTGCGCGGCGACCATCCTGCGCCACACGTCCATCGCGGAACCGTCGCGGAGCCGCTCTACGGGGTCGACGTCGTCCATCCCGGCGGCCGTCAGCATCTCCCGAGCCAGCGTCAGCGTCAGCTCCACGACGTCGGTCGGCCCGCCTCCGGCGAGCACCTCCACCGACTCGGCCACCTCGAGCGCGTTGCCTGCTGTGCGGCCAAGAGGAGTCGACATGTCGGTCAGCATTGCCACGGTGGTGAGCCCGGCGTCGGTGCCGAGCGCGACCATCGTCTCTGCGAGCTCGCGCGCCCTCACCGCGTCCTTCATGAAGGCACCGCTGCCCACCTTCACGTCTAGGACCAGCGCGCCGGTGCCCTCCGCGATCTTCTTGCTCATGATCGAGGAGGCGATCAGCGGGATGGCCTCGACGGTCCCGGTGACGTCGCGCAGCGCGTAGAGCCTGCGGTCCGCCGGTGCCAGCCCGGCGCCCGCCGCACAGATCACGGCGCCCACCGACTCCAGCTGCTCGAGCAGCTCGTCGGTGGCCAGGTCGGCCCGCCAGCCGGGAACGGACTCCAGCTTGTCCAGGGTGCCGCCGGTGTGGCCCAGCCCGCGACCGGACAGCTGCGGCACGGCCACCCCGCAGGCCGCGACCAGTGGCGCCAGCGGCAAGGTGATCTTGTCCCCCACGCCGCCGGTGGAGTGCTTGTCGGCGGTGGGCCGCGACAGTGCGGAGAAGTCCATCCTGCTCCCCGAGGCGATCATCGCCGCGGTCCAGCGCGCGATCTCCCGGCGGTCCATCCCGTTCAGCAGGATCGCCATCGCCAGCGCGGACATCTGCTCGTCGGCGACCACGCCGCGGGTGTAGGCGTCCACGACCCAGTCGATCTGCGAGTCGCTGAGGGCACCGCCGTCACGCTTGGCGACGATCACCTCGACGGCGTCGTGTGCCTCGGCCATGCCCCACCCCTCCACACCTGTCCGTCGTGCCGGTCGGTCCTTCGCTCGGGCTGGACGAAGCTCAGGCACCCGCATGCCCGCGGGCGTCGAGCGCATCGGCACCGAAGGCGTCGGGCAGCACCTCGGACATCGGCCGCACCCCCGACACGGTGAGCAGCTGGAGGTCCGGCCCACCGGCCTCGTGCAGCAGCTGCCGGCACCTCCCGCACGGCATGATGACCTCCCCCTCCCCGTCGACGCACAGGAAGTGCGTCAGGCGCCCACCACCGGTCGCGTGCAGCGCTGTGACGAGACCGCACTCGGCGCACAGCCCGACGCCGTACGACGCGTTCTCGACGTTGCACCCGACGACCAGCCGCCCGTCGTCGACGAGGGCCGCCGCCCCGACCCGGTAGCCGGAGTACGGCGCGTAGGCCTGCCGCATCACGGTGACGGCCTCGTCGCGCAGCCGGGGCCACGGCTGCCGCTGCGGGACCGCTGTCATCCCGCTTCTCCCCGGCGGTACCTCAACCCGACAGCGGCGGGCATCCGCAGCCGCTGGGAGGCGAAGGCGAGGACGAACAACGTCGCCACATAAGGCGTCATGCGGGTGAAGTCGCTGGGCACCTCGTCGGTGCTGAAGAACCAGACCGCGAAGAGCAGCGCCACCACCAGGGTGACCACCCCCGATCGTCTGGCCCTGCGTCGCAGCAGCAACAGGCCGTAGGCGAGCAGCACGATGGCGATCACGATGAGCAGGGCGTGCACCGCGCCTCCGCCGGCGCGCAGCTGCAGGGCGTCGGTGTAGCCGAACAGCGCGGACCCGACCAGCAGGCCACCGGGCCGCCAGTTGCCGAAGATCATGGCCGCCAGGCCGATGAAGCCACGACCGTTCGTGATGCCGTTCTGGTACAGCCCCGCCCCCACCAGGACGATGAAGCCGCCGGCCAGGCCGGCGAGGGCGCCGGAGATCATCACCGCGATGAACTTGTAGCGGTAGACGTTCACCCCCAGCGTCTCCGCCGCTCCGGGGCTCTCCCCGCACGAGCGCAGCCGCAGGCCGAACGAGGTGCGCCACAGCACCAGGTACGTCGCCCCCACGAGCAGCAGCGACAGGACCGTCAGCGAGGACAGGTTGCGGGTGACCGCGCCCAGCAGCGACGCCGCGTCGGAGAGGAGGAACCAGTGCCTGTCCTCCACCTCCTTTGCCCAGTCCGCGACCGGCCCGATGGTGAGCGACGCCGGTCCCTCGACCGGCGGCGACTGGGTGGGTCCACCGCCCTCGAGGCTCGAGAACCAAGTGTCGGCCAGGAAGGCGGCGACCCCGCCGGCCATGATGTTGATCGCGACCCCGGAGACGATGTGGTCCACGTTGAAGACGACCGTGGTCAGCGCATGCAGGGCGCCGCCGATCGCTCCGAAGGCCATCGCTGCGAGCACGCCCTGCCACGGCCCGTAGAAGAAGCCGAAGTAGCCTGCGCCGATCGTGCCGAGGATCATCATCCCCTCGAGGCCGATGTTGACGACGCCCGCACGCTCCGCCCACAGCCCCGCGAGGGCGGCGAGCATGATGGGGATGAACGCGCTGATCGCCTCCCGCAGGGTGCCGGCGGAGTCGAGCTCGTGGCTGCCCGTGATGACCCGCGCGAAGGAGACGAGGGCGAAAGCCGCCACCACCCAGACCACCACGGGCACGCGGCGGTGACGGTCCGGCTGCTGCGGGCCGTCGTGCAGGGCGACGGCCTCGGAGGCGACGGTCATGCCGACACCCCCGTCCCGGGGCGGCCCGGTGCCAGCTGCTCGGCGACGGCGCGCTGCTCGGCGGCCCGCCGGTAGCGCCGGACCACCTCGTAGGCGACCACGACGCTCAGCACGAGCACGCCCTGGGTGATCGAGATGATGTCGTTCGAGACCCCGGCGTTGATCTCGAGCAGGCTGCTCTGCTCGGTGAGGTAGGCGAACAGCAGCGCTCCGAACGCGATGCCGACGGGGTGGTTGCGGCCCAGCAGCGCGACGGCGAGGCCGGAGAACCCGAGGCCGGACTGGAAGGTGGTGCTGTAGGCGTGCGTGTCGCCGAAGAGAAAGGGCAGACCGACGAGCGCCGCCACGCCGCCCGAGATGACCATGGAGACCACCACCATCCGCCGCACGTCGATCCCGCTGGCGACGGCGGCGGTCGACGACGCGCCGGTCGCTCGGAGCTCGAACCCGAAGCGGGTGCGGTTGAGGACGACCGAGTAGGCCAGGCCGGCGACGACCGCGAGCAGCGACAGCCCGAGGATCTCGTTGGGGGCTTCCGGGACCAGGTCGAGCCCGGGGACCCAGGAGTCCTCGGGCACCGGCTTCGTCTGCAGGCTGTTGCCGACGGTCAGGCCCCAGCGGCGCAGCAGGTACGCCGTGAGGGAGACCGCGATCGCGTTGAGCATGATGGTCGAGATCACCTCGGAGACCCCGCGGGTGACCTTGAGCAGGCCGGCGATCGCGGCCCAGGCGGCGCCCGCGGCGATCGCGAGCGCGAAGGCCACCACGATGTTGAGCGCCCCGGGCAGCAGGTCCTGACCGAGGAAGGCGGCCGCCGCGAACACCGCCACGCGGTACTGCCCCTCCACCCCGATGTTGAACAGGTTCATCCGGAACCCGATCGCTGCAGCGAGAGCGGAGAGGTAGAGCACCGAGGAGTTGTTCAGGATGTTGACGAGGTTGCGCGGGGCAGGCGCGGAGAACAGCGTGCTCAGGAAGCCGGAGACGGAGTCGCCGGACAGCAGCAGGATCACCACGGTGATCAGCACCGCGATGACCAGGGCGAGCATCGGGGCCAGGGCACCCACGGCGGCGCGCTTGAGCATCAGACGCCCCCTGCGCCGACACCGGCAGCGGCGCCGGTCATCGCCGACCCCAGCTCCTGCGGAGTGACCTGCCGGGGGTCGAAGTCACCGACGAACCGACCGCGGAGGATGACCTTGATGGTGTCCGACAGCCCGATCAGCTCGTCGAGGTCGGCCGAGATCAGGAGCACCGCCAGGCCCCGTCGCCGAGCGTCCCGGATGTGGTCCCAGATGGCGGCCTGCGCCCCGACGTCCACTCCCCGGGTCGGGTGCGAGGCGACCAGCAGCACCGGCTCGCCGCTCATCTCGCGCCCGACGATGAACTTCTGCTGGTTGCCCCCGGACAACGAGCGGGCGGTCGTGTCCACGGAGGGCGTGCGGACGTCGTACCCGTCCACGATGCGCTCGCTGTCGCGGCGGGCGCCGGCCCGGTCCAGCCACGGACCCCTCACCACCGGCGTGCGGGTCTGGTGGCCCAGGATGCGGTTCTCCCACAGCGGCGCGTCGAGCAGGAGGCCGTGCCGCTGCCGGTCCTCCGGGACGTAGCCGATGCCGGACTCCCGACGGCGACGGTTCGACCACGAGGTGATGTCGGCGTCGGCGAGCTCGATGCGTCCCGCCGTCGGCTGGCGCATTCCCATCACCACCTCGGTGAGCTCGGTCTGGCCGTTGCCCTCTACCCCGGCGATGCCGAGCACCTCGCCGCGATGGATCCGCAGCGACACGTCGTCGAGCAGCCGGCGGCCACCCGGCTCGGCCAGCGTCACGCCGGACAGCTCGAGCATCTCGCGGTCCGTGACCGTCGACTTCTCGGTGCTGGGGGACGGCAGCTCCGAGCCCACCATCAGCTCCGCGAGCTCTCGGGCGGTGACGTCGCTCGGGCGTACGGCGGCCACGGTGGTGCCGCGGCGCACGACGGTGATGTCGTCGGCCACGGCGAGGACCTCGTCGAGCTTGTGGGAGATGAACAGGAGGGTGTGGCCCTCGTTCCTCAGGTTGCGCAGGTTCTCGAACAGCGCGTCCACCTCCTGAGGAACCAGGACGGCGGTGGGCTCGTCGAGGATGATCACGCCGGCACCGCGGTAGAGCACCTTGAGGATCTCGACGCGTTGGCGCTGGCCGACTCCGAGGTCCTCGACGAGCCGGTCGGGGTCCAGATCGAAGCCGTAGGTCGTCGAGATGGCCTCCACCCGGGCCCGCGCCCGCTCACCGATGCCGTGCAGCCTCTCGGCACCCAGGACGACGTTCTCGAGCACGGTGAGGTTGTCGGCCAACATGAAGTGCTGGAAGACCATGCCGATGCCCAACCGGATCGCGTCGCCCGGCGAGCCCATCGTGACCGGCTTGCCGTCGATCTCGATGGACCCGCTGTCCGGCTTCTGCACGCCGTAGAGGATCTTCATCAGCGTCGATTTGCCGGCGCCGTTCTCGCCCACGATGGCGTGCACGGTCCCCGAGCGCACGTCGAGGTCGATGTCGGCGTTCGCCACCACGCCGGGGAACCTCTTGCCGATGCCGCGCAGCCTGACGGCGACTCGGTCAGCCACGTCAGCCACGTCGGCCACGCGACCGCTCAGAGCTCCTTGGGGACCTTGATCTCGCCTGAGATGACCTTGGCCTTGTACTCGTCGATCTGGGTCTTGATGTCGTCGACCTGGCCGCCGCTGGTGGCATAGCCGACGCCGTCGCGCTTCATGTCGTAGACGTCGAAGCCGGGCTTGACGGACTTGTCGTTGTAGGCGGTGACGAAGTCGCTGACCGCCACGTCGACACGCTTGAGCGCGGAGGTGAGGATGTACTGCTGCTGCGCCTTGGGCGCGGAGAGGTACTGGTCGGAGTCCACACCGATGGCGAGCTTCTTGGCGGTGGCTGCAGCCTCGAACACGCCGTTGCCAGAGAGCCCCGAGGCGTGGAAGACGATGTCCGCACCGCCGTCGTAGAGCGCCGTGGCAGCGGTCTTGCCGCCAGGCGGGTTGGCGAAGGCCTTGCCGTCGGCCTGGTCGGAGAGCCACTTCATCTCGACGGTGGCCTTCGGGTTGGCCTCCTTGACTCCCGCCTGGAAGCCGGCCGCGAACGGGTCGATGATCGGCCCCTTGACGCCTCCGACGAACCCGACCTTGTTGGTCTTGGTCTTCAGCCCCGCCGCGATCCCCACGAGGTAGGAGCCCTGCTCGGGCGCGAAGGACAGGTTCGTGACGTTGTTCCCCTCGGCGGCCCCGTCGACCACGGCGAACTTGAGGTCCGGGTACTCCTTGGCGACCTTGGTCACCATCGGGGTGTAGACGAAGCCCACCGCCACGATCGGGTCGTAGCCGGCGTCGGCCAGCGTCCGCAGGCGCTCCTCCTTGGCGGAGTCCGGCTCGTCGGTCGCCGCCTCGGACTCCTTGCAGGTCGCGTCGATCTCCTCGCTGACCTTCTTGGTGCCGGCTGCGGCGAGGTCGTTGAAGGACTTGTCCCCCCGTCCGCCGATGTCGTACGCCAGGCCGATCTTCGGCCCCTCACCCCCGCTCGCGCACAGGGCGCCCTTGTCGCCGCCCGCCGCGGTGCCGGTGCTGGTCCCGGTCTCCTTCTTGGCGCACCCGGTCACCGACAGCGCCACAACGGCGGTAACTGCTGCGATCTTGGTCAGCCGACGCACAATGCCTCCTCGTCCGGCGCGCCGTCTGTCGAGGCGCGAGCCAGGCACACCCTAGCCGTCCTGGACGACTTCGCCGCCGCAGCCGACGGCGGCCTGACAAGTTGTTACAGGTTCGGTAGGAACAGTGCTGCCGCTGTGGAGGCTCAGCCGTGGAACGACTGCACAGCGCTGAGCACGGCGGCGGCCAGCACCTTGGCGCCGATGCCGACAGCGCGCTCGTCGACGGCCAGGTCGCCTTGGTGCAGGTCGTAGGTCGGGCCGCCGGGGGTGCGCGTGCCCAGCCGTCCCATCGCGCCGGGGATCGACTCGAGGTACCACGCGAAGTCCTCGCCGCCGAGGCTCTGCGTCGTGGTGGCCACCGCCTCGCGGCCGAGGACCTCGACCACGGAGCGCTGCAACAGCGCCGTCGAGCCGGCTTCGTTCACCACCGGCGGCACGCCCCGCACGTAGGTCAGCTCCGCCCGCACGCCGTACGGCGCGAGGACCTGCGCCACCAGCTCCCTGACCAGGTCCTCGGCGTCGGCCCAGGCCACGGCGTCGAGCATCCGCAGCGTCCCGGCGGCCTCGCCTCCGGCCGGGATGACGTTCTTGGCCGACCCCGCCCGCACCATCCCCCACACCAGGCTGGCCCCGGCGCGCGGGTCGAGGCGGCGCGAGAGTGCTGCGGGCAGCTCGGTGACGAGCTTGGCGAGGGCGAAGGTCAGGTCCTCGGTCAGGTGGGGGCGCGAGGTGTGGCCGCCGTGGCCGGTCAGCCGCACCGTCAGCGAGTCCGCTGCCCCGGTGAGCGGGCCGACCCGCAGCCCGACGGTGCCCACGTCGATGCTCGGGTCGCAGTGCAGCCCGAAGACCCGGTGCACGCCGTCGAGGGCGCCGGCGGAGATCACCTCGAGCGCACCGCCGGGCATGATCTCCTCGGCCGGCTGGAAGAGCAGACGCACCCGACCGTCCAGACCGCCCTGCCGGTGTGCCTCGGCAAGCGCGATCCCGGCCCCGACGAGCGCCGAGGTGTGCACGTCGTGGCCGCACGCGTGCGCGACCCCGTCCACGGTTGAGTGCCAGGGGGAGTCGGTGCGGTCGTCGACGGGAAGGGCGTCGAGATCGGCCCGCAGGGCGATCAGTGGACCGTCCGGATCCCCGACCTCCGCAAGGAGGCCGCTCTTGGGCAGCAACCGCACCGCGACACCGGCAGCGTCGAGCCGGTCGGCGACCATGGTCGTCGTGCGCTGCTCCTGCCAGGCGAGCTCCGGGTGCGCATGCAGGTCACGTCGGAGGGCGACGAGCTCCCCCTCCAGGCGGTCGACGCACTCGACGACGCGACCGAGAGGGGGGGACATGGGTCGCTAGTCTACGTGCGCTGCCGCTCAGGCCCGACCGCGTCGCAGACCTCAGCCAGCGTCGACGAACGGCACGTCGTACTCCGCAAGGCGGCGGTCGGCGCTGACCAGGGTCAGCTGCTCCGAGCGAGCCTGTGCGACGAGCAGCCGGTCGAACGGGTCCCGGTGCTGAGCCGGCAGGTGAGCCACAGCGAGGCCGTGACCAGCGTCGAGACCGAGGACCGTGAGCCCGCTCTGCAGCACGTGGGCATGCAGGTCGGTCGGCACGGTGAGCTTGCCGATGGACGCCTTGACGCCGATCTCCGCGAAGGACACCACACTGAAGAGCAGCTCGGTCGCCTGCTCGATGGCCTCCCGGGCCGCCTTCGACACGCGTCGTGACCCCTCCAGCTCCCAGAGCACGACGTGGGTGTCCAGCAGCAGTCTCACGTCGACCCGTCGAACATCTCGTCGAGCTCGACGTCGGTGAACTCGAAGTCCGGCGCCAGCGAGATGCGACCTGCGAGAGAGCCACCGGCGGCGAGGAAGCGCTTTCCGGGAGACGACTGTGTCTCGATCCGGACCAGCCGAGCGACGGGGACTCCGTCGCGAGCGATCTCCACCGTCTCTCCGGCTTCGACCTTTGCGAGCAGCTTCGACAGGTCCGTCTTGGCCTGACCGACGTTGACGAGCACGGGATCAACGCTACCGGCTTGGCCAACGTTGACCAAGGTCGACGTGTTCAGCGCAATCAGAACGCGTCGGGCGGCTGGTAGACGCCCCACACGTCCCGCAGCGCGTTGCACACCTCGCCGACGGTGGCCTTGGCCCGCAGGGCCTCCTTCATCGGGTAGAGCAGGTTGTCGTCGCCCTGCGCCGCCTCGGTCAGCGCCGCGAGGTGCTTGTCGACCTCCCCCTGGTCGCGCTCGGCACGCAGCTTCTTCAGCCTCGCCGCCTGCTGCTCCTCGATCGCCGGGTCGACCCACGGCGCCTCGAAGGGCTCCTCGGCCTCGGCCTGGAACCGGTTCACGCCGACCACGACGCGCTTCCCGGAGTCGACGTCCCGCGCGATCTGGTACGCCGCCTTCTCGATCTCGTTCTTCTGGAAGCCCTTCTCGATCGCCGCGACCGCGCCGCCGATCTCCTCGACCTGCTCCATCAGCTTGCGGATCTCGGCCTCGATGTCATCGGTCAGCGCCTCGACGGCGTAGGACCCGGCGAAGGGGTCCACGGTCTTGGTCACGTCGGACTCGTAAGCGATCACCTGCTGGGTGCGGAGTGCGAGCCGGGCCGCCTTCTCGCTCGGCAGCGCGAGTGCCTCGTCGAAGGAGTTGGTGTGCAGCGACTGGGTGCCCCCGAGCACGGCGGCGAGGCCCTGCACCGCCACCCGGACCAGGTTGACCTCGGGTTGCTGTGCGGTGAGCTGCACCCCGGCGGTCTGGGTGTGGAACCGCAGCATCTGCGACTTGGCCTTCTTGGCGCCGAACTCGTCCCGCATCACCGAGGCCCAGATCCGACGGGCGGCGCGGAACTTGGCCACCTCCTCGAGGATCGTGGTGCGGGAGACGAAGAAGAAGGACAGCCGGGCGGCGAAGTCGTCCACGTCGAGGCCGGTCCGGACCGCCGCCCGGACGTACTCGATGCCGTCCGCGAGCGTGAAGGCGATCTCCTGAGCGGGCGTCGCGCCGGCCTCGGCCATGTGGTAGCCGGAGATCGAGATGGTGTTCCACCGCGGAAGCTCGGCGTTGCAGTACGCGAAGATGTCGGTGATCAGCCGCAGGGAGTGCTGAGGCGGGTAGATGTAGGTCCCCCGGGCGATGTACTCCTTGAGGACGTCGTTCTGGACGGTCCCGGTCAGCTTGTCGCCCGCCACGCCGTTGTCCTCGGCCACGAGCTGGTACATCAGCAGCAGCAGCGCGGCCGGGGCGTTGATGGTCATCGACGTGGACACCTCGTCGAGCGGGAGCCCGTCGAAGAGGAGGTGCATGTCGTCGAGCGAGTCGATGGCCACGCCGACCTTGCCGACCTCACCGTGCGAGATGTCCGCGTCGGAGTCGTGGCCCATCTGCGTGGGCAGGTCGAAGGCGACGCTGAGCCCCCCGCTCCCGTTGGCGACGAGCTGCTTGTAGCGCTCGTTGGACTCCTTGGCGGTGCCGAACCCGGCGTACTGCCGCATCGTCCAGGGCCGGCCGGTGTACATCGACGGGTAGACCCCGCGGGTGAACGGGTAGGACCCGGGCGCACCCAGCTGCCGCCCGGGGTCGAACCCGTCCCTCGACTCGGGACCGTAGGTGGACTCGAAGGGCAGTCCGGACTCGGTGCGGTTCTCGTCGCCCGCTCCGGGCGCGCCTGCGTTGGGGCTCTCGGCTTCCCTCATCCTCGAAGGCTATGCCCGCTGTCCACCCCCCTGACAAGCCCCCCCGACAAGCCCCCTGAAGGCCCCATCACCGCTGCTGACGGGCGGAGGGGTCGCCGGGGCGGCTGGCGACCCCAGCAGACGCCGCGGGACGCTCGTTACCCATCTCACAACGGCCGCTCCCCGGTTCGCTGAGAGCCGCGGATAGGGTGGAGAGGTTGCGCAGCCCGCGCTCCTCGCACAGGGCAACGTGTCGGGGGGCTCGCAGGCACCGTTCTCACCGCTACGACACGACTCGGGTTCGAGTCCCGGAAGGACGCGAAGTGGCCACCTCGCCGGCAGGGACGCTCTACCGGGGTCGGGAAGGCATGTGGACCTGGGTGCTGCACCGCATCACGGGTGTCACGATCTTCTTCTTCCTCTTCGTGCACGTGATCGACACCGCCATGGTGCGCGTGTCCCCCGAGGCGTACAACACCGCGGTCGAGACCTACAAGAACCCGGTGGTGGGACTGATGGAGGTCGGGCTCGTCGCCGCGGTGCTGTTCCACGGCCTCAACGGCATCCGCGTCGTGCTGGTCGACTTCTGGGAGAAGGGTCCGCGCTACCAGCGCGAGATGACCTACGTCGTCGCGGGCCTCTTCGTGCTGCTGATGGTCCCGTTCACGATCCGCCACCTCGCCAACGTGTTCGGAGGCTGACATGAGCGCACCCGCCCTCGACGCCCCGCACAGCCCCGGCGGACGGGCCACCGGCCGCAACCCCCGCTCGACAGGCAACTTCGAGCTCAACAGCTGGCTGTTCCAGCGCGGTTCCGGGCTGCTTCTGGTGGTGCTCGTCTTCGGCCACCTGTTCGTGAACCTCATGCTGGGCAAGGGGATCCACGCCATCGACTTCGCGTTCGTCGCAGGCAAGTGGGCCAACCCGTTCTGGCAGGTCTGGGACCTGGCGATGCTCTGGCTCGCCGAGATCCACGGCATGAACGGCCTGCGCACGATCATCAACGACTACGCGACCAAGCCCACCACCAAGTTCGTGCTCAAGACGCTGCTGTACTTCTCCGCGCTCGTGGTGCTCGTGCTCGGCACGCTGGTGATCTTCACGTTCGACCCCTGTATCGACCCGAACAGCACCCTCGAGGTCTGCCGCTAAGTGAGGACTGGGAGCGCCATGGTTCTGCATCACAAGTACGACGTGGTCATCGTCGGCGCGGGCGGCGCCGGGATGCGGGCCGCCCTGGAGTCCGGACAGCGCACCCGCACCGCGGTGCTCACCAAGCTCTACCCCACGCGCAGCCACACCGGCGCGGCCCAGGGCGGGATGTGCGCGGCCCTGGCCAACGTCGAGGAGGACAACTGGGAGTGGCACACCTTCGACACCGTCAAGGGCGGTGACTACCTCGTCGACCAGGACGCTGCGGAGGTGATGGCCAAGGAGGCGATCGACGCCGTCCTGGACCTGGAGAAGATGGGGCTGCCCTTCAACCGCACCGAGGACGGGCGGATCGACCAGCGCCGCTTCGGTGGCCACACCCGCAACCACGGCGAGGCCGCCGTACGCCGCTCCTGCTTCGCCGCCGACCGCACCGGCCACATGATCCTGCAGACGCTCTACCAGCAGTGCATC
>DASQDP010000020.1:0-46375 GCA_035634095.1 Nocardioidaceae bacterium
GGCACGTGCGGCGTCGGCGGGGGACCCTGGTCTTCGACTTCGTCGGCAAGTCGGGCGTCTCGCACTCCATCGTCATCGTCGACCCGCGGTGCATCGAGGCGGTGGAGATCATGCGCAAGCGGCGCGGGGACGACGCGCGGCTGATGGCCTACCAGGCCGATGGTCGCTGGCAGTCTCTCGACGCCGCCAAGGTCAACGACTACCTGCGCAACTCCACCGGCGGCGACATGACGGCCAAGGACTTCCGCACCTGGCACGCGACCGTCCTCGCCGCGGCGGCGCTGGCGGGGTCGGACGAGCGGGGAGACACCAAGCGGTCGCGTCAACGGGCGATCCGGCAGGCGATGGTCGAGGTGTCGGACTACCTCGGCAACACCCCGGCGATCGCCAAGGCGTCGTACGTCGACCCGCGGGTCGTCGACCTCTACGAGGACGGCGTCACGATCGCGGAGGCGCTCAAGCGCACCCATGACTCCGCCGAGGAGCGGCAGCAGGCGCTGGAGACCGCGGTGCTGCAGATGCTGACGCCCTGAGCCCCCACCAGCGGCTGCTCAGCGGGGCGCCATCCGCAGCGCGCCGTCCATCCGGATCACCTCGCCGTTGAGGTAGTCGTGGTCGATGATCGCCAGTGCCAGCTGGGCGTACTCGTCGGGGCGGCCCAGCCGCTTCGGGAACGGCACGCCCGCGGACAGGCTGGCCCGGAACTCCTCGGAGATGGTGGCCAGCATGGGCGTCTCCACGATGCCGGGGGCGATGGTGCAGACCCGGATGCCGTACTGCGCCAAGTCCCTCGCCGCGGGCAGGGTGAGACCGACGATGCCGCCCTTGGACGAGGAGTACGCCGCCTGGCCGATCTGTCCGTCGTACGCCGCGACGGAGGCGGTGTTGACGACGACACCGCGCTGGCCGTGCTCGTCGGGCTCGGTCTGCGCGATGACCTCCGCGGCGAGGGCCAGCACGTTGAACGACCCGACCAGGTTGACCGAGACCACCCGGGCGTACAGCTCGAGGTCGTGCAGGCCCTTCTTGCCCAGGATCCGCGCGGACGGGCCGATCCCGGCGCAGTTGACGACCGTGCGCAGCGGCGCCTCGGCCTCGGTGACGGCGGCCAGCGCGCTGCGCACCTCGTCGGGCTCGGTCACGTCGGTCGCGACGTAGGTGACCCGGTCGCTCTCGCCCTCGGTGGCGAGCGCCCTGTCGATGCCGGCCTGCAGGTCGAGGGCGAAGACGAGCGCGCCCTTGTCGGCCAGCGCCTTCACGGTCGCGGCCCCGAGCCCGGAGGCCCCTCCGGTGACGATGGCGGCGGTGCTGTCGAGCTGCATGTCAGGCGTCCTTCTGGCTGGGGGAGGTGGTGACCGCGCCGGTGCGGTCCGGCCGCGCCAGTGCCCGGGCGACGACCATCCGCTGGATCTGGTTCGTGCCCTCGAAGATATGCATCACCTTGGCCTCACGCATGTAGCGCTCGACCGGGAAGTCTCGGGTGTAGCCGTAGCCGCCGAGCACCTGCACCGCGTCGGTGGTCACCTTCATGGCGTTGTCGGTGGCGACCAGCTTGGCGATGCTCGCCTGCGTCCCGAAGGGAAGGCCCTGGTCCCGGCGGCGTGCCGCGGCGAGGTACGTCGCGCGCGCCGACTCGACCGCCGCCGCCATGTCGGCCAGCAGGAACCCGAGGCCCTGGTGGTCGATGATCCGGCGCCCGAACGTCTCGCGCTGCAGGGCGTAGTCGACGGCGTCGTCCAGCGCGCCCTGGGCGAGCCCGGTGGCGACGGCGGCGATGCCGAGGCGTCCCGCGTCGAGGCCGGACAGGGCGATCCGCAGGCCCTCGCCCTCGGCGCCGAGCCGGCGGTCCTCGGCGACCTTGACGCCGTCGAGGCGCATCGTCGCGGTGGCGCTGCCGGTCAGCCCCATCTTGCGCTCGGGCGGGTCGGCGCTCAGCCCGGGGGCGTCGCCGGGGACCAGGAAGCAGGAGACGCCGTCGCGGCCGTCGCCGGTGCGCGCCATCACTGTGTAGACGTCGGCGTGCCCGCCGTGGGTCACCCACGCCTTGGTGCCGTCGAGCCGGTAGCCGTCGGCGGTCCGCGTCGCCCGGGTGCGCATGGCGGCCGGGTCGGAGCCGGCCTGCGGCTCGGAGAGGCAGTAGGCGCCGAGCAGGTCGCCGCCGAGCAGCTCGGGCAGCCAGCGCTCCCGCTGCTCAGCCGTGCCGGCGGTGGCGAGACCGAAGCAGCTCAGCGCGTGCACGCTGGTCCCCACGCCCACGCTGGCCCAGACCCGTCCGATCTCCTCGAGGACCTGGAGGTAGACCTCGTAGGGCTGGCCGCCTCCGCCGTGCTCCTCGGGATAGGGGAGCCCCAGCACGCCGACCTGCCCGAGCATCGCGAACACCTCGCGCGGGAAGGTCTCGGTCGCCTCCGCCTCGGCGACGCGGGGTGCCAGCTCCTTGTCGGCGAGGTCGCGCACCAGGAGCAGGAGGTCGGTCGCCTCCTCGGTCGGCATCGTGCGGCTCGCGGGCATGGCGCCACTGTAGGGGCCGGACCCGTCTCAGGCCGGGCGGCGGCTGGAGCCGCGGACCACCAGCTCGGGGGTGAAGACCACCTGGCGGTGCTGGTGGGCGGGGTTGCCGGCCTCGTCGAGGAGCAGCTCGGCGGCGGTCTCGCCGAGCTGGCGTCGCGGCTGGCGCACGGAGGTCAGGGGCACGGCAGCAGCGGCGGCGAAGTCGATGTCGTCGTAGCCGACGATCGCGAGGTCCTCGGGGACCCGCACGCCGAGGGTGACGCACTGCTGGAGCAGGCCCAGGGCCAGCATGTCGTTGGCGCAGAAGGCGGCGGTCGGCCGGCGGGCCAACGGCAGCCCCGCCAGCAGCTCACCGGCGCGGCGACCCTCGGCGACGACGAGTCCGGTGGTGACCAGCGCGGTCAGCCGGTCCGGCGGGACGCCCGCCGAGGCGAAGGCCTGCCGGGCGCCCTCGAGCCGTTCCCGGACCTGCCCCAGCGTCTCCGGCCCGCCGATGTAGGCGATCCGCTCGTGGCCGAGCTCGAGCAGGTGCCGGGCCGCGAGCTCCCCGCCGACCACGTCGTCCACAGCGACCGAGCAGTGGGTGTCCACGTCGCGGGTGCGGTCCACGATCACGATCGGCACCCCGCGGGCCACCACCTCGGCCAGCGACGCGTCGTCGGGGTCGTTGGGGGTGATCAGGATGCCCTGCACCCGCTGCTCGAGCAGCCGGGCCAGGTAGGCCCGCTCGCGCTCCGGCCGGTTGTCGCTGTTGCAGATGAACACGGAGAGTCCCGACCTCTCGGCGGCCTGCTCGATGCCCTGGGCGACGTCGGTGAAGAACGGGTTGGTCGCGTCCAGCATCACGTAGGCCAGCGCACTGCTGCTCCCGGCGCGAAGCTGCCGGGCGGACTCGTTGCGCACGAACCCGAGGTCGTTCATCGCGGCGCGGACCTTGGCCAGGGTGTCGGCCGAGACCCGGTCGGGGCGGTTGAGCACGTTGGAGACGGTGCCGAGCGAGACGCCGGCCGCCGCCGCGACGTCCTTGACGCCCACGGCGCGGGCCGGCCGCTCCTGCGTCATCCGCACCTCCCGGTTTGAAACGTCACATGCCGACCTCCGCGCGGCATACCCCGCCTCTGCGCCGCTAGGGCCCCACCTGGGTCACGGTTGGGCCACGGTGCTTGACGGTGTGCCGGTGGTCACACTAGCGTCTGCGGCGGCGCTTTTGAAACCTTTCAACAGGAGGACCGATGGCTGAGCCGACGGGCAGGCCGCTGCTCGACGTTCGCGACGTCTCCAAGTCCTTCGGTGCGGTGGCCGCCGTGCAGGGCGTCTCCTTCCCCCTGTACGGCGGAGAGGCGCACGCCCTGGTCGGCGAGAACGGCGCGGGCAAGTCCACGATCGTCAAGATGCTCGCGGGTGTGCACCGCCCGGACACCGGGACGTTGGCGGTGGACGGCACCGAGGTGGACTTCGCGAACCCGGCCGCCGCCAAGGCAGCCGGCATCGCGGTGATCTACCAGGAGCCCACCCTGTTCCCGGACCTCTCCGTCGCGGAGAACATCTCCCTGGGCAAGCTGGGCGGCCAGCCGCGCGGCGCCCTGGGTGCCATCGACCGGTCGGCGGTGCGCGAGCACGCCCGGTCCCTGTTCGACCGGCTCGGTGTCCACATCGAGCCCGACCGTCCGGCCCGGGGCCTGTCGATCGCCGACCAGCAGATCGTGGAGATCGCCAAGGCGCTGTCCGCGCAGGCCCGGATCCTGGTGATGGACGAGCCCACGGCGGCCCTGTCCGGGGTCGAGGTGGACCGGCTCTTCGCGGTGGCTCGGTCGCTGCGCGACGAGGGTGCCGCGATCCTGTTCATCTCCCACCGGTTCGAGGAGATCACCGCGCTCTGCCAGCGCGTGACGATCATGCGCGACGGCAGGCACGTGTCCACCGACCCCCTGCACGACAGTGCGTCGGGCGCGGAGCTCACGGTCGAGGAGATGGTGCGCCGGATGGTCGGTCGCGACCTCGACGCGCTGTTCCCCAAGCAGGACGTCGACGCCGGCGAGGTGGTGCTCGAGGTCGAGGGGCTCACCCGCGCGGGCGTCTTCACCGACGTGTCGTTCTCCGTGCGGGCCGGCGAGATCGTCGCGCTGGCGGGGCTCGTCGGCTCCGGCCGGTCGGAGGTGATGCAGGCCGTGTTCGGCGTCGACAAGAGGGACGCGGGCGCCGTACGAGTGCACGGCCGACCGGTCAAGGCCGACAGCCCGCGGGCCGCCATGGCCGCCGGGATGGCCCTGGTGCCCGAGGACCGCCGCCAGCAGGGGCTGGTCATGGACCTCTCGATCGAGCGCAACGTCACCCTGCCGCGATCGCGGGCGCTGTCCCGGCTGGGCCTACTGCTCGGCGGACGGGAGCGCCGCGAGGCCGCCGACTGGACCGCTCGGCTCCAGACGAAGTACCGCAGCCTGGCGGACGCCGTCGGCACCCTGTCCGGCGGCAACCAGCAGAAGGTCGTGCTCGCCAAGTGGCTGGCCACCGAGCCCCGGCTGCTCGTCGTGGACGAGCCCACCCGGGGCATCGACGTCGGCACCAAGGCCGAGGTGCACCGGCTGATGTCCTCGCTGGCCGGCGAGGGCGTGGCGATCGTGATGGTCTCCTCGGAGCTGCCCGAGGTCCTCGGGATGGCCGACCGCGTCCTGGTGATGAGGGAGGGCCGCATCGTGGCCGAGATCCCCCGCGCCGAGGCCACCGAGGAGTCCGTGATGTTCGCGGCCATGGGCCAGGACCGGGCCGGGCACGCCCACGACAACGCCGGGGGGAGTGCCGCGTGAGCACCACCGGCACCCCGCCGCAGCAGGGGTCACCCACCGGTGGCACGGCCACCCCCGCCGCACGGTCCGGGATCCCTGGCCCCCTGGCAGCGGTCCTGCGGGCGCGCGAGCTCGGCATCGTGCTGGCGCTGCTGGCGCTCGTCGCCTACACGGCCGCCTCGAACTCGCGGTTCCTGTCCGGGCAGAGCATCCGGGACATCCTGCTCGGCACGGCCATCGTCGCGGTGATGGCGGTGGGCCAGGCCGTCGTGGTCATCACCCGCAACATCGACCTGTCCGTGGGTTCCGTGCTCGGGCTCAGCGCCTTCACCGTCGCCACCGTCGCCTCGGAGAACCCGGGCCTGCCCGTGGTGGCGCTGCTCGCGCTCGGGCTGGTGGTCGGGGCGGTGTGCGGCGTGGTCAACGGCGTGCTGGTCCGCTTCGGCCAGGTTCCCGCCCTGGTCGTCACGCTGGGCACCCTCTACATCTTCCGCGGCATCACCTACCTGTGGGCCGGCGGCCAGCAGATCAACGCCGACGAGCTGCCGCCGCACTTCCTGCAGTTCGCCAACCGCGGCGTCCTCGGCGTCCCCTGGCTGGTGCTCATCGCCCTGGTCATGATCGTGGGCGGCTCCGTGGTGATGCGCAGCTACCGGGTGGGACGCGAGCTCTACGCCATGGGCTCGAGCCCGCAGGCGGCCGAGCTCGCCGGCATCAAGGTGACCCGCAACATGGTCGGCGCCTTCGTGGCCTGCGGCGCGCTCGCGGGTCTTGCCGGCGTGCTCTTCGCCGCTCGTTTCGGCACCGTGGACGCAGCGGCGGGCACCGGCTACGAGCTGAACATCGTCGCCGCCGTGGTCGTCGGCGGGGTCGCCGTCTTCGGTGGCAGCGGCACCGTCTGGGGTGCCGGGCTCGGTGCCCTGCTGCTCACCGTGATCGGCAGCTCACTGTCGGTCCTCGAGATCAACCAGTTCTGGCAGCAGGCCATCGTGGGCTCGCTCATCCTGCTCGCCATCGGCGCCGACCGGCTGGTCGCGTTCCGGGTCGCCAGCGCCCTGAAGAGGAGGGACTCCCATGTCGGCTAGCACCGTCACCCCGCCGGCCCAGGCGGCGTCGACGCGGTCCGGGTCGCTGTCCCGGCTCGCCAGCTGGGACACCGCCGTGGTCGCGGTCGCAGTCCTCGCCCTGCTGGTCGCCAGCGGCGTGGTGGAGAACTTCGGCACCAGCACGAACTTCACGTTCCTGGTCCTCGACCTGCTCCCCATCGCGCTCGTCGCGCTGCCGATGACGTTCATCATCATCACCGGCGAGATCGACCTGTCGGTGGCCAGCATGCTGGGGCTGACCTCGGCGGTGATGGGCGACCTGTGGAACCGCGGGCTGACCATCGAGATGATCGTCCCGCTGACGATCGCGCTCGGTGCCGTGCTGGGTGCCGTCAACGGCTTCTTCGTCACCGTGCTGAGGCTGCCGTCGTTGCCGGTCACCATCGGCACGCTCGCGCTCTACCGCGGGCTGGCGTTCGTGGTCCTCGGTGACAGCGCCGTCGCCGACTTCCCGATCCGCTACACCGAGTGGACCCGCGGCACCTTCGCGGGCGCCGTACCCAACGTGCTGGTGCCGCTCGCGCTGCTCGCGCTGCTCTTCGGCCTGGTGCTGCACGCCACGGTGTTCGGCCGCTCGGTCTACGCCTCCGGGGCGAACGAGCAGGCAGCGCGGTTCTCCGGCATCCGGGTGGACCGCGTCAAGCTGGGCCTGTACGTCGTCAGCGGCGCCGTCTCCGGCCTGGCCGGCGTCTTCTGGACCTTCAACTACTCCAGCGCCCGCGCCGACAACGGCGTCGGTCTCGAGCTCGCGGTGGTGGCGGCCGTGCTCCTCGGCGGCGTCTCCATCTTCGGCGGGAAGGGCACGCTGCCCGGCGTGCTCGGCGGGGTGCTGCTGCTGGCCGTCCTGCAGAACGCCCTGCGCCTCGAGGACGTCTCGAACGAGGCACTCAACATCGTGACCGGCGTGCTGCTCATCATCTCGGTCCTCCTGCCCAACCTGATCTCCGGCACCCGTGCCTCACTCCAGCGTCGGCGACGGCGTTCCATCCACCCCGCAGCACCCTCACGAAAGGCAGTTTGATGTCGAGTCGAATTCCCGGCCGCGTCCTCGCGGCCGCCACGGCGGGAGCGATGGCGATGAGCCTCGCGGCCTGCGGCGGCGGAACCACCCAGAGCGATGCCGCCAGCGAGAACGCCTCAGCGAGCAACACCGCGGAGGCCGACCCGAACGCCGCCCTCAAGTCCGGCCTGAAGATCGCCTTCCTGCCCAAGCAGCTCAACAACCCCTACACCGACGTGGAGGTCGGCGGCGGCGAGGAGGCGGTGAAGGCGCTCAAGGGCGAGTACAAGCTCGTCGGCCCGAACGACGCGAGCGCCTCGTCGCAGGTGAGCTACATCAACACGCTCATCCAGCAGCAGCAGGACGTCATCGCGGTCGCCGCGAACGACCCGAACGCCGTGTGCCCGTCGCTGAACCAGGCGCGCAACCAGGGCATCAAGGTCATCGCCTTCGACTCCGACGCCTCCAAGGACTGCCGCGACATCTTCATCAACCAGGCCACGACGCAGGGCATCGGGGAGAAGCTGGCGCAGCAGGCGCTGAAGTTCTCCGGTGGCAACGGTGAGGTCGCGGTGCTGTCCGCGACCCCGAACGCGACGAACCAGAACTCCTGGATCAAGGTCATGAAGGAGGAGATGAAGAAGCCGGAGTACGCGAAGGTCAAGCTGGTCAAGGTGGCCTACGGCAACGACGACGACCAGAAGTCCTTCCAGGAGACGCAGGGACTGCTGCAGTCCTACCCGAAGCTCAAGGCGATCGTGTCCCCGACCACGGTGGGCATCGCGGCCGCCGCTCGCTACATCAGCTCCTCGAACTACAAGGGCAAGGTCGCGATCACCGGGCTGGGGCTGCCCAACCAGATGCGCGAGTACGTCAAGGACGGCACCGTCAAGGAGTTCGCGCTCTGGAAGCCTGCTGACATCGGCTACCTCGCGGCGTACGCCGGAGCGGCTCTCGCCTCGGGGCAGATCACCGGCAAGGAGGGCGAGAAGTTCACGGCCGGCCGGCTCGGTGACTACACCGTCGGCAAGGACGGCGAGGTCGTCCTCGGGCCCCCGACGGACTTCAACACCGGCAACATCGACGACTTCGACTTCTGAGCCGACGAGCCGGGAGGGACGGACCTGTGCCGCGCTACTGCTTCTGCCTGCAGGTCCGTCCCGACCGGCTCGAGGAGTACGTCGAGCGCCACCGCGCCGTGTGGCCCGACATGCTCGCCGCCCTGCGCGACACGGGGTGGCGCAACTACTCACTGTTCCTGCGCGACGACGGGCTGCTGATCGGCTACGTCGAGGCCGACGACCTGGCAGCCGCGCAGGCGGCGATGGCGGCCACCGAGGTGAACACCCGCTGGCAGTCCGAGATGGCGGAGTTCTTCACCGGCATCGACGGCCGGCCGCCCGACGAGGGCTTCCTGCTGCTGACCGAGGTGTTCCACCTTGAGGACCAGCCGGGGCCCGACCCGGCACTCCACGACTAAGGACGTGACATGACGACGTTCGACAGCATCGCCGGCCGCCTCGAGGCGCTGGCCATCGAGGTGCCGTCCTGGGCCTACGGCAACTCCGGCACCCGGTTCAAGGTGTTCGGCACCCCGGGCACCCCGCGGTCGGTGCACGAGAAGCTCGCGGACGCCGCCCAGGTGCACCGCTTCACCGGCCTGGCACCGACGGTGGCGCTGCACATCCCCTGGGACCGGGTGGACGACTACGCCGAGCTGCGCAAGCACGCCGAGGACCTCGGGGTCACCCTCGGAACGGTGAACAGCAACACGTTCCAGGACGACGACTACAAGCTGGGCAGCCTGACCCATGCCGACCCCGCGGTGCGCCGCAGAGCCGTCGAGCACAACCTCGAGTGCATCGCGATCATGGACGAGACCGGGTCGCAGGACCTCAAGATCTGGCTCGCGGACGGCACCAACTACCCCGGTCAGGGCGACATGCGGGCCCGTCAGGACTGGCTCGCCGAAGGGCTCGCGACGATCTACGCCGAGCTGGGGAAGCACCAGCGCCTGGTGCTGGAGTACAAGTTCTTCGAGCCGGCGTTCTACCACACCGACGTACCGGACTGGGGCACGTCGTACGCCCACGTCAGCGCGCTGGGCGACCGGGCGATGGTGTGCCTGGACACGGGTCACCACGCGCCGGGCACGAACATCGAGTTCATCGTGGCGCAGCTGCTGCGGCTGGGGAAGCTGGGCTCCTTCGACTTCAACAGCCGCTTCTACGCCGACGACGACCTGATCGTCGGGGCGGCGGACCCCTACCAGCTCTTCCGGATCATGGTGGAGGTGGTGCGCGGCGGCGGGTTCCCGCCCCGCGGTCCGGCGCACCCGGACGCGACCGTGGCGCTGATGCTCGACCAGTGCCACAACATCGAGCGCAAGATCCCGGGGCAGATCCGGTCGGTGCTCAACGTGCAGGAGATGACAGCCCGTGCGCTGCTCCTCGACACCGGCGCGCTGGCGGCGGCCCAGCAGGAGGGCGACGTGCTGGCCGCCAACGAGGTCTTCATGGACGCGTTCTACACCGACGTGCGTCCGGACCTCGCCCGGTGGCGCGAGCAGCGCGGCCTGTCGGCGGACCCCATGCGGGCCTACCTGGCCAGCGGCTACCAGGAGCAGATCGAGGCGGACCGCGTCGGCGGCGCCCAAGCAGGATGGAACTGATGAGCGACACCACGCAGAGTCCCGCCGCTGAGCTCGTGGCCCGGTCGAACCGGCTCGGCGCGGACCCCAAGAACACCAACTACGCCGGCGGGAACACCTCGGCCAAGGGCACGGTCACCGACCCGGTCACCTCGACGCCGACCGAGCTGCTCTGGGTCAAGGGCTCCGGCGGCGACCTCGGCACGATGACCGAGACCGGTCTCGCGGTGCTGCGCCTGGACCGGCTGCGCTCGCTGGTGGACGTCTACCCCGGCGTCGAGCGTGAGGACGAGATGGTCGCCGCGTTCGACTACTGCCTGCACGGGCGGGGTGGCGCGGCGCCGTCGATCGACACCGCGATGCACGGCCTCGTCGACGCGGCCCACATCGACCACCTGCACCCCGACTCCGGCATCGCGCTCGCCACCGCGGCCGACGGCGAGGAGCTGACGCAGCGGTGCTTCGGGGACCGGGTCGCCTGGGTGGGCTGGCGACGCCCGGGCTTCCAGCTCGGCCTGGACATCGCGGCGGTCAAGCGGGACAACCCGCAGGCGATCGGGGTCGTCCTCGGCGGACACGGGATCACCGCCTGGGGCGACACCTCGCAGGAGTGCGAGGCGAGCTCGCTGGAGATCATCCGCACCGCGGAGGCCTTCCTCGCCGAGCACGGGGCGCCTGAGCCGTTCGGTGCGGTGGTGCCCGGCTACGAGCCGCTGCCCGAGGCGGAGCGGCACGCCAAGGCGGCCGCGCTGGCGCCGGTGATCCGGGGGCTCGCCTCCACCGACGCGCCCCAGCTGGGCCACTACACCGACGCCGACGCCGTGCTGGAGTTCCTGTCCCGCGAGAGGCTCGCCCCGCTGGCCGAGCTCGGCACCTCTTGCCCCGACCACTTCCTGCGCACGAAGGTGCGCCCGCTGGTCGTGGACCTCCCGGGAACCGCTCCGGTGGAGGAGACGGTCGCCCGGCTGCGCGAGCTGCACGCGGCGTACCGCGCGGACTACGCCGCCTACTACGAGCGCAACGCCGCCCCGGACAGCCCGCCCATGCGCGGCGCGGACCCGGCGATCGTGCTGGTGCCGGGCGTGGGGATGTTCAGCTTCGGCAAGGACAAGCAGACCGCGCGGGTCGCCGGCGAGTTCTACGTCAACGCGATCAACGTCATGCGCGGCGCGGAGGCGGTCTCGACGTACGCCCCCATCGACGAGCACGAGAAGTTCCGCATCGAGTACTGGGCGCTCGAGGAGGCCAAGCTCGCGAGGCTGCCGAAGCCCAAGCCGCTCGCCGGGCGGGTCGCCTTCGTGACCGGTGCCGGCTCCGGGATCGGCAAGGCGGTCGCCGAGCGGCTGGCCGCCGAGGGCGCCTGCGTGGTGGTCGCGGACCTCGACGGTGCCGCTGCGCGGGACGTGGCGAGCGGCATCGGTACGACGGACCGCGCGGTCGCGGTGACCGCCGACGTCACCGACGCCGACGCGGTGCAGGCCGCCGTGGACGCCGCGGCGCTGGCGTTCGGCGGCGTCGACCTGGTGGTCAACAACGCCGGCCTGTCCATCAGCAAGCCGCTGCTGGAGACCACCGAGCGCGACTGGGACCTGCAGCACGACGTGATGGCCAAGGGCTCGTTCCTGGTGTCCCGCGCCGCGGCCAAGGCGATGGTCGACCAGCAGATGGGCGGGGACATCGTCTACATCTCCTCGAAGAACGCCGTGTTCGCCGGCCCCAACAACGTCGCCTACGGCGCCGCCAAGGCCGACCAGGCCCACCAGGTGCGGCTGCTCGCGGCCGAGCTCGGCGAGCACGGCATCCGGGTGAACGGGGTCAACCCCGACGGGGTGGTCCGCGGCTCCGGGATCTTCGCCAAGGGGTGGGGTGCCGAGCGCGCCAAGGTCTACGGTGTGCCGGAGGAGGAGCTGGGCCAGTTCTACGCCCAGCGCACCATCCTGAAGCGGGAGGTGCTGCCCGAGAACGTGGCCGCCGCGGTGTTCGTCCTCGCCTCCGGGGACCTGTCCCACACCACCGGCCTGCACGTGCCCGTCGACGCCGGCGTGGCCGCCGGCTTCCTGCGCTGAGTCGCAGCACCGAGAGGACGAACTGATGACCGACACCATCGAACGGCCCACCGCCGGCCTCGCTCCGGACAGCAGCCGGGGTCTGGAGCGGATCACCCCGCGGCGTACGCGCATCGGGCTCGTGTCCGGAGGGCTCGGCGCCTACTGGCCGCAGTTCCCCGCGCTGCTGCCGCAGCTCGAGCAGTCCGCGCGGCGGGTGTCGGAGAAGCTGTCCGCACTGGACTGCGAGGTCGTCGACGTCGGTTTCATCTCCGACGCCCAGGAGGGCGCTGCCGCCGCCGAGCGTCTCCGGGCTGCGGACTGCGACCTGATCGTCGGCTTCCTCACGACGTACATGACCGCGACCATGCTGGTCCCCGTCGCGCAGCGCAGCGGCGCGCCGGTGCTGCTGCTGAACCTGCAACCCACCGAGGCGATGGACCACGCCACCTTCGACACCGGTGCCTGGCTGGCCTACTGCGGTGCCTGCCCGCTGCCGGAGATGGCCAACGCGTTCGCCCGGGTCGGCGTCCCCTTCCGGTCGGTGTCCGGCTTCGTCGAGGACGACCGGGCCTGGACCCGGATCGAGCGGTGGGTCAAGGCGGCCGGGGTGCGTGCGGCGTTCCGGCACGGCCGGCACGGGCTGCTCGGCCACCTGTACCCCGGCATGATGGACGTCTCGGTCGACCCCACGCTGGTCTCCGCTCAGCTGGGCGGGCACGTGGAGGTCCTGGAGATCGACGACCTGCGGGTGCGTGTCGAGAAGGTCACCGACGCGGAGACCGACGCGCGGATGCAGCTGGCCCGGAACGTGTTCACCCTCGACGACTCCGTGGTGGAGGAGGACTTCCGGTGGGGTGCCCGGGTCTCGGTGGCCCTGGACCGGCTCGTCGAGGACTTCTCCCTGGACTCGCTCGCCTACTACCACCGCGGCCTCGACGGCGAGGCGCACGAGCGGGTCGGGGCCGGGCTGATCCTCGGCGCCTCCCTGCTGACCGCCCGCGGCATCCCGGCGGCCGGCGAGTACGAGCTGCGCACCTCCCTCGCGATGCTGGTGCTGGACCGGCTCGGGGCGGGTGGCTCGTTCACCGAGCTGCAGGCGCTCAACTTCCTCGACGACGTGGTGGAGATGGGCCACGACGGCCCCGCCCACCTGGCGATCAGCTCCGCGAAGCCGATGCTGCGGGGGCTCGGGGTCTACCACGGCAAGCGCGGCTGGGGCGTCTCGGTCGAGGCCGAGGTGCAGCACGGCCCCGTCACCTTGTTCGGCCTCGGGCAGCTGCGCGACGGCACCTTCGTCGGTGTCGCCTCCGAGGGGACGACCGTTCCGGGTCCGCTGCTGGCGATCGGCAACACCACCTCGCGGGTGGACTTCGGCCGCAACCCCGGTGAGTGGACCGACGAGTGGTCGGCCACCGGAGTCGCCCACCACTGGGCGCTCGGCACCGGGCACCGGGTCGAGGAGCTGCGAGCCGTCACCGACCTGCTCGGCCTCCAGCTGCGGGTCGTCTGACGGCCATGGCCGCCGCGCCGTTGCCCACCCGGCCGCTGCGGGTGGCCGCCGTCGACCTCGGTGCCTCCAGCGGCCGGGTGATGGTCGGCACCGTCGACCCCGGCGCGGGCGTGCTCGCCCTGGAGGAGGTGCACCGGTTCCCCAACGGGCCGGTCACCGCCGCCGACGGCAGCCTGCGCTGGGACATCCGACGGCTGCACCAGGAGGTGCTGACCGGCCTCGCCGCCGCGGGCCCGGTGCACTCGGTGGGCATCGACTCCTGGGCCGTCGACTACGGGCTGCTCGACGAGCAGGGACGGCTGCTCGGCGACCCCTACTGCTACCGCGACGCGCGCACCGTCGGCATGGCCGAGAAGGTGCGGTCGGTGGTCGGCGACGAGGAGCTGTACGCCGTGACCGGCCTGCAGCACCTGCCGTTCAACACGATCTACCAGCTGGCCGCGGAGACCTCCCTGTCCCGAGCCGGGACGATGCTGCTGATCCCGGACCTGCTCGGGTACTGGCTCACCGGTGCGATCGGCGCCGAGGCGACCAACGCGTCGACGACCCAGCTGTACGACGTACGCACCCGGACCTGGGCGACCGGGCTCGCCGAGCGCGTCGGCGTACCGGCCGGACTCCTGCCTCGCCTGCGGGAGCCGGGCGAGGTCGTCGGAACGCTGCACCGGCAGGCGGCACGGGCCACCGGCCTCCCTGCCGGCACGCCGGTCGTCGCCGTGGGCTCGCACGACACCGCGTCCGCCGTGGTGGGCGTGCCGGCATCGACCGACACGTCGTTCGCCTACATCTCGTCGGGCACCTGGTCGCTGGTCGGGACGGAGCTCGACCGGCCGGTGCTCACCGAGGAGGCGCGAGCGGCGAACTTCACCAACGAGGGCGGGGTGGACGGGACGGTCCGGCTGCTGCGGAACGTGATGGGGCTCTGGGTGCTCAGCGAGACGATGCGGACCTGGGGCAGGGACGGACCCGAGGACCTGGCAGAGCTGCTGTCGGCGGCCGGGACGGCTCCTGCGTTCGGGCCGGTGGTCGACGTCGACGGCCCGGCGTTCCTGCCGCCGGGCGACATGCCCGCCCGCATCGCCGCCGCGTGCGAGGCGACCGGGCAGCGGCCGCCGGCCACCCCGGGCGAGACGGTCCGCTGCATCCTGGAGAGCCTGGCGCTGGCCTACCGTCGTCAGGTCCGCGCGGTCGGGGTGCTGAGCGGCCGGCCCGTCGACGTGGTGCACGTGGTGGGCGGCGGCGCTCGCAACCGCCTGTTGTGCCAGCTGACCGCGGACGCCTGCGGCGTGCCGGTGCTGGCAGGTCCGGTCGAGGCCGCTGCGCTCGGGAACGTGCTCGTCCAGGCCCGGACGCTGGGGGCAGACCTGCCCGACCTCGCCGCCATGCGGGCACTCGTCACCGGCACGCACACCCTCGACCGCTACGAGCCCCAGGGCAGTGAGGGCGAATGGGTCGCGGTCGAAGGACGATCGACCCTGATGACGGGCGCCGATGGTGTGTAAGAGTGACCGCATGCGAGTGGCGCTGATGGTGACCTGTATCAACGACGCGATGTTCCCCGAGACAGGCAAGGCGGCTGTGAGGCTGCTGCGACGGCTCGGCGTCGACGTCGAGTTCCCGACTGCGCAGACCTGTTGCGCCCAGCCGATGGTCAACACCGGCTACCTCGACGAGGCGGTGCCCGTCGTACGCACCTTCGTCGACGCGTTCGAGGGGTACGACGCTGTGGTGACCCCCTCCGGGTCGTGCGCCGGGTCCGCCCGGCACCAGCACTCGATCGTCGCGGACCGGTCCGGGGACCCTGCTCTCCAGCGTGCTGTGTCCGAGGTGTCGCCCACGGTGTACGAGCTCTCGGAGTTCCTGGTCGACGTCCTCGGCGTCGAGGACGTGGGCGCCTACTTCCCGCACACCGTGACCTACCACCCGACCTGCCACTCCCTGCGGATGCTGGGTGTCGGGGACCGGCCCACTCGGCTGCTGGGCAACGTGCGCGGCCTGCGGCTCAAGGAGCTGCCGGCCGCGGAGCAGTGCTGCGGCTTCGGCGGGACCTTCGCGGTGAAGAACTCCGACACCTCGGTGGCGATGGGCTCGGACAAGGCGAGGCGCGTGGGTGAGACCGGCGCTGAGGTGCTCGTCGCCGGGGACAACTCCTGCCTGATGCACATCGGCGGCCTGCTGTCGCGTCAGCGGTCCGGCGTGCGCGTGATGCACCTCGCCGAGATCCTCGCCTCCACGGAGGAGGCCGGCACGCCGCAGGAGCACCCGGTCGACGCGGTCCACGACCAGGACACCGTGGCCCACGGGGCGGCGTCATGACCGCCACCTTCGTCGGGATGCCGCCGTTCCCGCAGTCGGCGCGCACCGCCCTGGCCGACACCCAGCTGCGCAGCAACCTCGCGCACGCGACCTCGACGATCCGCGGCAAGCGGCTGCGGGTGGTGGGCGAGGTGGAGGACTGGGAGCAGCTGCGCCTCGCCGGGGCGGCCATCAAGGACAACACGCTGCTGCACCTCGACGAGCACCTGCTGCGGCTCGAGGAGTCCCTCACCAGGCAGGGCGCCACCGTGCACTGGGCCCGCGACGCCGCCGAGGCCTGCGCGATCGTCGCGGACGTCGCCCGGAAGCACGGTGTCGACGAGGTCGTCAAGGTGAAGTCGATGGCGACCGGGGAGATCGACCTCAACGAGGCCCTCGCCGCCCAGGGCATCGCCGCGTGGGAGACCGACCTCGCCGAGCTGATCGTCCAGCTGGGCGACGACCTGCCCAGCCACATCCTGGTGCCCGCGATCCACCGCAACCGTGCGGAGATCCGGGAGATCTTCCTCCGGAGCATGGCCGCTGCCGGCCGGCCCGCGCCGGACGGACTCACCGACGAGCCGGCCGCGCTGGCGGACGCGGCCCGGCTCCACCTGCGCGAGAAGTTCCTGCGCGCCAAGGTCGGCGTCTCCGGCGCCAACTTCGCGGTCGCCGACTCCGGCACCCTCGTGGTGGTCGAGTCCGAGGGCAACGGCCGGATGTGCCTGACCCTGCCCGAGGTCCTGGTATCGGTGGTCGGCATCGAGAAGGTCGTGCCGACCTGGGCGGACCTCGACGTGTTCCTCCAGCTGCTGCCACGGTCCTCGACCGGTGAGCGGATGAACCCCTACACCTCGACGTGGGCAGGCGTTCAGCCCGGTGACGGTCCGCAGGAGGTGCACGTGGTGCTCCTGGACAACGGCCGCACCCGCGCGCTCGCGGACGACGTGGGACGCCAGGCGCTGCGGTGCATCCGCTGCTCGGCGTGCCTCAACGTGTGCCCCGTCTACGAGCGCACCGGCGGGCACGCCTACGGCTCGGTCTACCCCGGTCCCATCGGGGCCATCCTCAACCCGCTGCTCCGCGGGGTGGGCGTCGACGACCAGGTGGACTCGCTGCCCTACGCCTCGTCGCTGTGCGGAGCGTGCTTCGAGGCGTGCCCGGTGCGCATCGACATCCCGTCGGTGCTCGTGCACCTGCGCAGCAAGGTGGTCGACGCCCACCGCGCGCCGCACCAGCGGCTGCCCAAGACGGAGGCCGTGGCGATGAAGGCCGCTGCGCTGGCGTTCGGCTCGGGTGCGCGCCTGGGTGCGGCGGAGAAGGTCTCGGGCCTCGTCGGACGGCTCCTCGGCGGCGGCGGGAGGCGGCGACTTCCGGGTGGTCGCAAGCAGCTCGGCAGACTGCCAGGTCCCGGAGCCGCGTGGACCGACTCCCGGGACCTGCCGGCGCCGCCGGCCGAGTCGTTCCGGGCCTGGTGGAAGCGGACCGGAGGAGGGCGATGAGCGCCCGCGACGACATCCTGGCATCCGTGCGCGGGGCGCTCGCCCAGGCCGACGTGTCCGAGGTGCACGTGCCTCGCGCCTACCGCGACACCCGTGCAGCCGACGGGCGGACGCTCGACCAGTTCGTCGACAACGTCGAGGACTACCGTGCGGTGGTGGTGCGCTGCGCGCCCGACGAGGTGGAGGCCCGGATCGCGGAGGCTCTGCCCGACGGCGCCCGCACGGTGGTCCCGCACGGCCTGCCCTGGCAGGTCCCCGGTGCGGTCACCGACGACGCCCTCAGCGCGCTCGAGCTCGACGGCCTCGACGCGGTGGTCACCGGTGCGACGGTCGGCATCGCCACCACGGGCACCATCGTGCTCTCCCACGGCGCGGGGCAGGGACGTCGTGCCCTGAGCCTGGTGCCGGACATGCACGTGTGCGTCGTGCGGGCCGACCAGGTGGTGGCCGACGTGCCCGACGCGTTCGCCCTGCTCGACCCGGGCCGGCCCAGCACCTGGATCAGCGGCCCCTCGGCGACCAGCGACATCGAGCTCGACCGGGTCGAGGGCGTGCACGGCCCGCGCAGGCTGCACGTGATCGTCGCCGGCTGACCGACCGGCCGGCCGTCGCCGGGGCCGGTTGGACGGGCACATGCCGGGTCAACTGGCCCCGACCACGCCTGGCACCGGGTGGCCGAGCGCCCGAGTGCACGTCGAGATGGCCTGTGGACGGGCGTTCGCGTGACGGGTCCGGGCCGGGCACGCTGGCGAGCATGCGAGCGGAGCACGCCCTGGAGCGGTTGGGTGGCGTCGCGCGCGCCGACCGGCTGCTGCAGCTGACGTCGCGGCGGCGCCTTCGGACGGCGCTCCGACGCGGCATGGTCAGGCGTGACCAGCAGGGCCGCTACTCGCTGCCCGGCGTCGACGAGGCGGTGCGGGTGGCGAACCGCCTGTCGGGGATCCTCATGGAGGACAGCGCGGCCCAGTGTCTCGGCTGGGAGCTCAAGCACCCGCCATCGAGCCCCTGCGTGGCGGTCCCGCGCAACCGCAAGGTCGACGCCAGCCGCCGCCGTGGGGTGCGGGTCCGCTACGTCGACCTCGACCCGGACGACGTCAACGGCCTGACCACCTCGGCGGTCGCGACGGTGATCTGGTCAGCAGCCCGCATGCCGTTCGACGAGGCGCTGGCACTCGCGGACTCGGCCCTGCGCCAGGGGCACGTGACCAGGGAGGCGCTGGTCTCCCGGGCAGCTCGGATGCCGGGCAGGTATCGCACGAGGTGTCTCCGCGTCGCCGAGCTCGCGGATGCGAGAGCGGCCAACCCCTTCGAGTCGGTGCTGCGCGCCATCGCCACGGAGGTCGAGGGTCTGAGCGTCGAGCCGCAGGTGTGGGTGGACGGCGTCGGTCGTCCCGACCTGCTCGACGCGTCGCTGGGCCTGGTCGTCGAAGCCGACTCCTTCGAGTTCCATGGCCGTCGCCGGGCGCTGAAGCGGGACTGCGAGCGTTACAACGCCCTCGTGGTCCGCGGCTGGCTGGTGCTCCGATTCACCTGGGAGCACGTCATGTTCGAGCCGGACGAGGTGCGGGCTGTGCTGACGGCCTTCGTTGAGGGGCCGTCTCGACGTGCAGTCGGCGGTTCGATGCTGCGGCGTTCCGCGTGATTGTGGCAACGAACATCGGCTAGTGCACGTCCAGAAGGCCCCTTGAGTGCCCGGGTACGTTCGCAGCCATGGCAGACGACAAGCTCAGCAAGGGCGACCAGGTCGAGTGGAGCAGCCACGGGAACACGACCGAGGGCAAGGTGCAGAAGAAGATCACCAGTGAGACCGAGGCCGGCGGCCGCAAGGTGAAGGCCTCGAAGGACGAGCCTCAGTACCTCGTCAGGAGCGACAAGAGCGGCCGTGACGCCGTGCACAAGCCAGGCGCCTTGAAGAAGAAGAAGAAGAAGTGAGTGCCGCTGGACTCGACGACGTCTGGGGCGACTGGCAGGAGGCCGTCAACATGACGGCGGGGGAGCTCGAGGACTGGCTCGGGACCGACGAGTCCACGTCGGTCGGCCAGTCGGACGGCGACGGCGAGGCGACCGGCCACAAGTCCGGACGTCGGATCGTGGAGATCCTCCGAGCCAGGAAGGGGGAGCTCACCGACGACGACGTGCAGCACATGCGCAAGGTGGTCGGGTATGTGCACCGGCACCTGGGGCAGCGGCCGTCTGGCGACGTCGAGCACACCCGTTGGCGCTACTCGCTGATGAACTGGGGCCACAACCCGCTGCGCTGAAGCACGCCCAGGCGGTGCCCGGAACCTTCTTGCGGACCCGGTTGGCTGCGGGCAAGCGCCGGGGTCTCCAACCGGTCACGGTGACGGTGGTGACCTGGTGGGCGCCTTCACGATCGGCAGGGCGGGCGGCAGTAGGGAGGAGGGGGAGCCCGGCAGTCGAGGGCAGGAATGTGCCGGTCAGCCGGGGCCGCGAGCGACGACCGCCGCGGCATCCTCGCGTGGTCAGCGCACCGCTGCAGGAGAACCGTGCGATCTGGCCCTCGATGATCCCAGGAATGGCCAGTCGGACAGAAGTCGGCGCGTTCGGGTGGTCTGCCGCTCATCCCACGACGGCGCCGTGAGGAGTCGAGAAGGCTACGGGCAAGCCGCCGAACATGTCGCCGCAGCGACGGCGCTGTGGGACGGGCGGGTCTCGACCAAAGGATCAGGATGCATCCAGCTCGCTTCGTGAAAGGCCGCACCGGCGGCGTCGTCCTGGGATCAGTGGTGCTCCTGGCCCTCGGCAGCGTCGGTGCTTCGGCTGCCCCTGACATGATCACCACCCGCGATATCAAGTACCACACGATCATCGGCGTGGACATGGCCACCGACTCGGTCGGAAGCCGGGCGATCCTCAACGGCTCCGTCCGGCGCGCGGACCTCCACTCCAGCCTGAAGAACGGCCTCAAGGGCAAGACCGGGGCCAAGGGCGAGACCGGCCCGAAGGGCGAGACCGGCGCCCCGGGCGCCAAGGGCGAGCCGGGCGCCCCCGGCGCGACAGGCGAGCCGGGCGCCCCAGGTGTGCCGGGCGTCCAGGGCGAGCGTGGCAAGGCGGGCCACTCGGCGTACGAGGTGTACGTGGCGTCATTGAGCCCTTCCCAGACGCCGCTGTCGCAGGCCGACTGGCTGGCCTCGCTCAAGGGTGAGCGGGGCCCCCAGGGTGACCCCGGCCAAGTGGGCGAGCAGGGCGAGCAGGGCGAGCACGGCGACTCGGCGTACGAGGTGTACGTGGCGTCATTGAGTCCTTCCCAGACGCCGTTGTCGCAGGCCGACTGGCTGGCCTCGCTCAAGGGTGAGCGCGGCCCCCAGGGCGATCCGGGCGCTGTCGGTCCGGCGGGCCCACAGGGAGAGCCGGGCGCCATCGACTCGTCCGGCTACAACGTCCGGACCAGTAGCCTGACCGTCTCGGGCTCGGGTGTGTTCGGCTTGTCAGTCGCGTGTCAGCCCGGTGAGCTGGCCACCGGAGGTGGGGTGCAAGGTTCGAACGACATCATCGTGCACGAGTCCTACCCCTACGGTCTTGGGGCCGGGTGGTACGCACGAGCCGCCCGAAACACCACGGCCCCGACACAGATCACGACGTATGCCGTCTGCCTCAAGGTGTCGAACGCGACGGGCGGGCCGTGAGGTAGCCGCCGCACAATGACAACGACGGCGGGCGCGATCACGTCGATCGCGCCGGCCGTCTGTGCATGTGTCAGGCGCCGCCGGCCACGCCAGAGGCGTACATCGTTCGCACCTCGGCCTGCGTGAGCGCCCTGTTGAAGGACGCGACCTCGTCGATGCTGCCCGAGAAGAAGTCGCTCACCGGCCACTTGTTGTTGTAGAAGTTGATGCCGAAGACGATCTGCATGTTGGTCAGGTCGCCGTAGCCGGCCCGCTGGAAGCTGGTCGGCATCCCGGTCGCCCTCGCGGCCGGGTCGGTCGGTGAACCGGTTGCGGTGCCCTGGAGCGTTCCGTCGACGTACAGGGCCGCGTTGCCGTTGCCGTCGTACGTGCCGGTCACCTGGTGCCAGCGACCGTCGTTCCAGATCGGGCCCTGGTTGCGGATGTTGATGGTCGGCGCACCGAAGACGCTCGGGGTGCCGGGCACCTTCATCGCGAAGACCAGACCGCCGTTGTTGTCCATCGTGATGATCCGGTCGGTGTTGCCGCCGCTGCCCGTCGCGCGGTCGCTCTGCGCCACGATGGTGCCGCCCGTCACCGTCGTGGTCCGGAACCACGCCGACTCCGTGAAGGCGGTCGGCGCCGTGGTGGCACGGGTGGCGGCGACGTACCCGCTGGTGCCGTTCAGGGTGACCGCGGCGTTGCCGGAGACCGCGCCCGGCTGGCGGGTGGTCGTGCCGCCCTGGGTGGTCCCGGTGTTGAGGCCGGTGGAGCTGCTGTCCGGGATGGTCGGACCGGTCTCGTTCAGCCGCCACCACAGCTGGGGAGCAAGCGCTGCGTAGCGCGTGGCCAACGACGCCGGGGAGCTCGAGGACGCGGTCGCCGAGACGGCCGCGGAGAGCGCGCTGGTCCGGGTGCCGTCACTGGCGCTGACCCGGTAGGAGTGCGAGCCGGCCGTCAGGCCGGTGTCGTCGAACCTGATGACCGGCCGGCTCCACGGGAACGACTCGACGGTCTGGGTGCTCACCGGAGTGGCCCCGCCGTCCCGGTAGATCCGGTAGGTCAGCGTGCCGCTGTCCGGGTCCTCCACCGCCGGGAAGCTCACAGTGAGCGTGCCCGCCCGGGTGGGCTGGACGGTGACGGGCAGGGACATCGAGGTCTTCCGCACGGTGTTCGGGAACGGGTCCGCGATGACGTCGCGCCCCGGTACCGCGGGAGCCCCGCCGTTCCCGGGCTGGAACCGGGTGAGCCCCTGCTGGAGGGTGCCGTTCACCCGGGTGAAGTCGCCCCCGACGAACAGCCGGCTCCCGTCGGTGGCGATCACGTGCGGACCGACCGTGGGCGCGGCGCCGGCGTTCGTGTCCGGGGTCCAGTGCACGAAGTCACCGGTGGTCGTGTTCTGGCCCACGAGGTAGTGGTGCACGAAGTTGTCGCGGAACGTGCCGCCGACGAACCCTCCGCGAGCGCCGCCGCGGGTGAACGCGCAGTCGTGCTGGTGCGACGCCTTGTAGAGCACGCCGTTCAGCACGGTCAGGCCCTGGGCCCCGCCCAGGCACTGGGTGTTCCAGATCAACGAGCCGTTGTTGCTGAGGTTCGCGGCGTAGGTGCCCTCGTAGCAGCCGGGCAGGTCGCCCTCCGCTGTGACGAAGGCGGTGGTGCCGGAAGACACGATGTCGGTGGTCCGGCCGGTGCACGCGGTGTTCACCGGCTGGGTCTGGTTGGCCAACCACTGCTGGACCGCCCCTGTCGCCGGGTTCACCGACGCGACGCCGGCGTTGGCGGCCCCGTTCACGGTGGTGAAGTTGCCACCCACGAGCACCCGGCTCCCGTCCGGGACGATGTCGATGGTGTAGGCGCGGTTGTCCAGGTCCGCGGTGAAGCCTGCGTTGACTGCCCCGGTGGTCGCGCTCACCGCCGCGAACCGGCGCTTCGTCACCCCGTTGACGGTGGTGAAGTCGCCGCCGACGTAGAGCGTGCTGCCGGCGGCGTCCACCGAGGTGGCCGTGTTGTTGGCGTTGGCCGTGAACGCGGTGTTCACGGTGCCGGACGGCAGGTTGATCGCGGCCACGCGCGACTTGGCGACCCCGTTCACCGTGGTGAACCGCCCGGCGATGTAGAGCAGGTTGCCGGCGGGCGACACCGTCATGTCCTCGATGATGCCGCCGGTGTTCAGCGTGACGTTGAAGCCGGTGACCAGAGCTCCGGTCGAGGCGTTGAACGCGGCGAGGTAGGTCCGCGCCTGCTCCTGGGTGCCGGCGGCTGCCCCCGGCGGACGGACGCGTGTGAAGGCGCCGCCCACGTACACGTTGCCCCCGGACGGCACGATCGCCTCCACGTTGCCGTTGGTCTGCCACATCGGCGAGGCGGTCCCGCTGATGGCCTGGTCGTTCGCGGCCGCGGCGGCAGGGCCGGCGGTGGTCGTCAGCAGGGCCAGTGGAGCGACCATCGTCGCCGCGGCCGCCGTGAGCGCGCAGGCACGCTTCGACACAAGTCTCGTCATTCGTGGAACCCCCGTTTGGCCGCGGTCGCGGCAGATTCGAACCAGGCGGACCCCCTCCGCCGGTTCGGCCCAGCCTAGGTGCTTTTGACCGGTTTCAGCGCATTCAACTGGGTGATTTGTCCTGGTCTTTACGGACTAGTCCACCTGGTGAGACGGTACGGCGGGCGCGTGCCGTGGGGGGCCGACCGGCCCGACCCGCAGCGACGCGAGCACGGCCAGAAGCGCGACGACCGTCATAGCCGCCAGGATGCTGGCGAAGCTGAGGCTCAGGTCGCCGGTCGGTCGGAGGGCAGCGAACACCGTCCCGCCGACGCCGACGAAGAGACCGCCGCCGAACGCCTCGCCGAACTGCAGCGACGAAGCGTTGCGTCCCTGAGAGGTCGCGTCGGAGAGCGTCATGGTCGCCAGCGAGGTGCTGGACGTGGCCAGACCCATGCCGAGCCCGGCGAAGGTCCACGCGAGCAGCACGACCCCGAGCGGAAGCCGCCACCAGGCGACCGCTGCCACCAGCCCGACGCCCAGGAGCAGGCTCCCCGCTCCGAGCCCGATCACGCGGTCCCGCGGCACGTCCAGACGGCGCAGTGACTGCGCCCAGGCGCCGAGGCTCCAGCCGACGGCACCGACGGTCAGCGTGGACCCGGCGGCCAGCAGGGACACCTCGCGCTGCTCGACGAGCATCAGCGGCAGGAACGCCTCCGCACCGAAGAAGGCGCCCGCCATCAGGGCGCGCACCACGATGATCGGCGCGAGACCGGGCCGGAACCGGAAGAAGCCCGGCGGCATCAGGTTCGGCAGGCTCAGCCCCACCAGCACCAGTCCGAGCACGCCGACGAGCAGGCCGACGACGGACAGCCGCTGGCCGCCGAGCTGGACGAGGGCGGCGCCGGTCGCGGCGAGACCGGCAGCCCACAGCGCTGCCGGGCGGACCGACGGCGTGCCGTTCCGTCGGCGGCGGTCGTCGGAGACGTCGGGGGCAGGAGCGCGGGACGCCGGTCCGTCGGCCACCCGCAGCAGCGGTGGCAGCATCATCACGGCGCCGAAGCCGAGCAGCGGCAGGACCGCCCAGAAGACGGCGCGCCAGTCGAGGTGCTCGGTGAGCCACGCGGCCGCGAACGGTCCCACGAACGAGGGCAGGACCCAGGCGCTGGAGACGTAGGACATCATCCGGGGACGCTGTCGCTCGTCGTACACGTGCGCGATGACGACGTACATCGCCACCCCGACCACGCCGCTCGCCAGGCCCTGCAGCAACCGACCGAGCACCAGCTGCACCATGGTCGTCGCGGTGGCTGCCACCAGCAGGCCCGCGGCGAAGAGCAGCAGGGCGCCGGCCATCGGCCTGGCGGGGCCGATGCGGTCGCACAGCCGTCCACCGGCCACGGTCGCGAAGAGCTGCCCGATCAGGAACAGAGAGAACGCCCACGCATAGAGGTCGAGCCCGTCGAGCTCGCGGGCCGCGGCCGGCATCGCGGTGGCCACCGCTATCGCCTCGAACGCGACGGCGACCACGGCCGTGCAGAGCCCGAAGGTGAGAGCCCGCCGGGTACGGGTCCCCACCGGTGCGGGCGTGGCGGTGCCGGTCACTGCCGCGGGCACACCGCTCAGCCGCGGCGGGCGCGAGCCGCGGTGCGGGCCCGCTCGCCGGCGGGCAGCACCACCTTGCGGATCCGGACCGTCTGCGGCGTGACCTCCACGCACTCGTCCTCGCGGCAGAACTCCAGGCTCTGCTCGAGGGAGAGCCTGCGCGGCGGGATCAGCTTCTCGAAGTTGTCGGAGGTGGAGGAGCGGATGTTGGTCTGCTTCTTCTCCTTCGTGATGTTGACGTCCATGTCGTCCTCGCGCGAGTTCTCGCCGATGATCATGCCCTCGTAGACCTCGGTGGTCGGCTCGACGAACATGGTGCCCCGCTCCTGCAGGTTCGTCATGGCGTACGCCGTGGCCGCGCCGGCGCGGTCGGAGACGAGCGAGCCGCTGTTGCGGGTCCGCAGCTCCCCGGCCCACGGCTCGTAGCCCTCGAAGACGTGGTGCGCGATGCCGGTGCCGCGGGTGTCGGTGAGGAACTCGGTGCGGAAGCCGATCAGCCCGCGGGCCGGCACCAGGAACTCCATGCGCACCCAGCCGGTCCCGTGGTTCGTCATCTGCTCCATGCGGCCCTTGCGGACCGCGAGGAGCTGGGTGATCGTGCCGAGGTACTCCTCCGGGGCGTCGATGGTCAGCCGCTCCACGGGCTCGTGCACCTTGCCGTCGATCACCCGGGTGACCACCTGCGGCTTGCCGACGGTCAGCTCGTAGCCCTCGCGGCGCATCTGCTCGACGAGGATGGCCAGCGCCAGCTCGCCGCGGCCCTGCACCTCCCACGCGTCGGGCCGCTCGGTGGGCAGCACCCGGATCGACACGTTGCCGACCAGCTCCGCGTCGAGGCGGTCCTTGACCAGTCTGGCGGTCACCTTGGCCCCCTTGACCCGGCCGGCCAGCGGCGAGGTGTTGGTCCCGATGGTCATGGAGATCGCGGGCTCGTCCACGGTGATCAGCGGCAGCGCCACCGGGTGCTCCGGGTCCGCCAGCGTCTCCCCGATCGTGATCTCCGGGATGCCGGCGATCGCGACGATGTCCCCGGGACCGGCTTCCAGTCCGGGCTTGCGCTCCAGGCCCTGCGTGACCAGCAGCTCGGTGATCTTGACGGTGCTCGTGGTGCCGTCCCGCCGCATCCACGCCACCTGCTGCCCCTTCTTCAGGCGGCCCTCCTTGATCCGCACCAGCGCGAGCCGGCCGAGGAAGGGCGAGGCGTCGAGATTGGTGACGTGCGCCTGGAGCGGAGCCTCCGGGTGGTAGACCGGCGCCGGAATGGTGTCCACGATGGTCGAGAAGAGCGGCTCGAGGTTGGGGGAGTCCGGCATCCCGCCGTCCTCGGGCATGGTGGTGCTGGCGCGGCCGGCCTTGGCGCTGGCGTACACGACGGGGAAGTCCAGCGCGTCCTGGCTGTGGCTGTCGTCGAGCAGGTCCAAGAACAGCTCGTAGGTCTCGTCGACGACCTCGGCGATCCGGGCGTCGGAGCGGTCCACCTTGTTGACCACGAGCACCACGGGCAGGCCGGCGTTGAGCGCCTTGCGGAGCACGAACCGGGTCTGCGGCAGCGGGCCCTCCGAGGCGTCCACGAGCAGCACGATCCCGTCCACCATGGACAGTCCGCGCTCCACCTCGCCGCCGAAGTCCGCGTGGCCCGGGGTGTCGATGATGTTGATCGTCATCGAGTCACCCCCCTGCCGTACGGCGGCCTCGCCGGTGTAGCGGATCGCTGTGTTCTTGGCGAGGATCGTGATGCCCTTCTCGCGCTCGAGGTCCCCGGTGTCCATGGCCCGCTCGTCGACGTGCTGGTGCGCCCCGAAGGCGCCACCCTGCCAGAGCATGGCGTCCACCAGGGTCGTCTTGCCGTGGTCGACGTGCGCCACGATGGCGACGTTGCGCAGGTCGGCGCGGGAGGTGAGGGTGGGCACGGTGTTCGCGGGCATGGGGTAGCCGTCGTCGCTTTCGGGTTGGGAGCGCAGGCGCCGTGCGGGGGGGCCGGCGGGCGGCCACGGGGAACGACGTTGCGGTGAGCGGGCCCCAGTCTACCGGTCGGGCGGGTCCCCGCCCGTCGGTGCGACGGCTACCGTGCGGAGCGTGACGACGCTGGCCGACCTGCTGCAGGACGCCTCTCGGGTGGTGGCCTTCACCCGCGCAGGGATCTCGACGGAGTCGGGCATCCCCGACTTCCGCTCACCCGGCGGGGTGTCGAGCCGATACGACCCGGCGCAGCTCACCTTCGACGCCTACGTCTACCCGGAGACCGTCCGCGCCCGCTCCTGGGAGATGCGTCGCGAGATCTTCGCCGAGCCCCGCCGGCCGAACGACGGCCACCTCGCGCTCGCCCGGCTGGAGGCGGCGGGCCGATCGATCGGGGTCGTCACCCAGAACATCGACGGCCTGCACCACGGACGGCTGCGGATTCCGCGCGCCGCTGTCCTGGGCGCTCGAGCAGATCGACGCCGGGGACCCGGACCCGCTCTGCGCGCTGTGCGCGGGGCTGGTGAAGTCGGCCACGGTGTCGTTCGGGCAGCGGCTCTTCCCCGACGCGGTCGAGGCGGCGTTCGGGCTGGCAGCGTCGGCGGACCTGCTGCTGGCGGTGGGCTCGTCGCTGGTGGTGCACCCAGCGGCCGGCCTGCCCGTGGTGGCGCTCGGCAACGGCGCGCGGCTGGTCATCGTGAACGCCGAGCCGACGCCGTACGACGAGCTCGCCGACGTCGTGGTGCGCGGCGGGGCCGGCCGGGTGCTGACCGAGGCGGTGGACGCCGTCCTGGGCTGAGAGCGGACTGCTCCGGACGAGGGCCGGGCTCGCTCAGCGGTCGCCTGGCGGGACGCGGTGCACCTTGTGCTGGGCGGCCTGGGCACGGGGCCGGATCACCAGCTCGTCGATGTTCACGTGCGCCGGGCGGGTGACCATCCAGGTGATGGCGTCCGCGATGTCGTCGGCGGTCAGCGGCTCCGGGACGCCGTCGTACACCGCGTCCGCCTTCGCCTGGTCGCCTGCGAACCGCACCAGCGCGAACTCGTCGGTGCGCACCATCCCGGGCGCGATCTCGCAAACCCGGACCGGCTGGTCGTAGAGCTCCAGGCGCAGCGTCTCGCTGACGACCTGGGTGCCGTGCTTGGCCGCGGTGTAGCCGGCGCCTCCCTCGTAGGCGATGCGGCCGGCGGTGGACCCGACGTTGAGGATGACCCCTGCGCCGCTGGCCACCAGCGCCGGGACCAGTGCCGAGGTGACCCGCATCAGGCCGATCACGTTGACCTCGAACATCGCGCGCCAGTCGTCGGCGTCCGCCTCGATGACCGGGGACGCCCCGAAGGCGCCGCCCGCGGTGTTGACCAGCACGTCGAGGCGGCCGCCGACCCGGTCCGCCAGGGCGGCCACGTCGTCGGGGTCGGTGACGTCGCAGCGGACCGCCGTACCCCCGATCTCCGCGGCGAGCGCGACCACCCGGTCCTCGCGTCGCGCGGCGCAGAGGACCGTGAAGCCGGCCGCAGCCAGGTGTCGGGCGGTGGCCGCGCCGATCCCGCTGCTGGCCCCGGTCACGACAGCGGTGCGTGTGCTCATGCGGCGATTGTGTCGCGCCGCCGACGTCAGCACCGGAGGCGGGGTCAGCTGCGGAATAGGTGTGGCGGAGGCCGAGTTGGGGGACAGGGAGGTGTGCAGGTGCGTGCTGGTGGGAGTGCTCGACGATTCGGAGCCGCGGAGGTAGGTCCGCGAGCCCGGCACGGGCGCGTCGCCATGATCAGCGTGCACACCTCGCCGCTGGACCAGCCCGGGATCGGGGACGCCGGCGGCATGAACGTCTACGTCGTCGAGCTCGCCAAGCGGCTCGCGCAGCGCGACCTCGCCGTGGAGATCTACACCCGCGCCACCTCCTCGCTGCTCCCCCCGAGCGTCGAGGCGTTCCCGGGAGTGACGGTGCACCACGTGCACGCCGGTCCGTTCGAGGGACTCGCGAAGAACGACCTGCCCGGCCAGCTGTGCACGTTCGCCCGCGAGGTGCTGCGCGCGGAGGCGCACCACGCCCAGGGCTGGTACGACGTCGTGCACTCCCACTACTGGCTCTCCGGCCAGGTCGGCGCGCTGGTCCGTGACCGGTGGAGCGTGCCGCTCGTGCACTCCATGCACACCATGGCCAAGGTGAAGAACGCCTCGTTGGCAGTCGGCGACACCCCCGAGCCCGCGGCACGGGTGATCGGCGAGGAGCAGGTGGTGGACGCCGCCGACATGCTGATCGCCAACACCGAGATCGAGGCCAAGCAGCTGCTCGAGCTGTACGACGCCGACCCCGGCCGGGTCGAGGTGGTGCACCCGGGGGTGGACCTCGGGGTGTTCCGGCGCTCCGCGACCGCGCGGGAGCGGCTCGGGCTGGCGCGGGACGCGGTGGTGCTCATGTTCGCCGGGCGCATCCAGCCCCTCAAGGCGCCCGACGTCCTGCTGCGCGCCGTTGCCGCGCTTCTGCAGCGGGACCCGTCGCTGCGCTCCCGCCTGGTGGTTCCGGTGGTGGGTGGTCCGTCGGGCAGCGGGCTCGACCACCCGGAGTCGCTCGCACAGCTGGCAGCCTCGCTGGGCATCGACGACGTCGTCCTGTTCGTGCCGCCGGTGGCCCAGGCGGTGCTCGCCGACTGGTACGCCGCCGCGACCCTGGTGTGCGTCCCCTCCTACAACGAGTCGTTCGGGCTGGTGGCCGTGGAGGCCCAAGCCGCTGGTACGCCGGTCGTGGCCGCCGCCGTCGGCGGACTGAGCACCGTGGTCCGCGACGGTGTGTCGGGTCTGCTGGTCGAAGGGCACCACCCCGAGGACTACGCCCGCGCGATGGAGCGCATCGCCACCGCTCCGGACCTGCGGGCGAGGATGTCGCGCGGCGCGCTCGTCCAGGCCTCGCAGTTCGGCTGGGAGCGCACCGCAGAACGCACCCTGGCGGTGTACCGCGCCGCGACCCGGTCCCTGCGCGACGACCTCGCCGCGGTGGCCCGATGACGCCTTCCCGGAGCCGCCGGTGAGCCCGCGGGAGACCGCGACCGCCGTCGTCCGGGACACGCTGGCGAGCTCGGAGCTGGTGTGGAAGGAGATCCACGACGGAGTCTTCACCGTCGACCTGCCCGGTGAGAAGAAGCTGGCGACGCCCTGCCGCCTCGACGCCGGCGAGCACGCCTTCGGGGTGCACGCCTTCGTCGCCCGTCAGCCCGACGAGAACCACGCGCGGGTCTACCGGTGGCTCCTGGAGCGCAACCTGCGGATGTTCGGCGTCGCGTTCGCGCTCGACCATGCCGGCGACATCTACCTCGACGGACGGCTGCCGCTGGAGTCGGTCACCCCGGCCGAGCTCGACCGGCTGCTGGGCGCCGTGCTGACCTACGCCGACGAGTCGTTCAACACCATCCTGGAGCTGGGCTTCTCGACCTCCATCCGCAAGGAGTGGGAGTGGCGGCGCAGCCGCGGCGAGTCGACGAGGAACCTCGACGCCTTCCGGGGCTGGCTCGAGCGCGACTGACGGTCCCCGCCGACCGTCCGGTCCCGGCCGCCCGTCCGGTCCCGGCACCCGGCCCGGGTCACTGCCCGGCTTCGGCGACCGTCCCGGCCGTCCCGGCCGCCGCGCCGTCCGGCAGCCGGGCCCGCGGCCGGCGCCGCGACAGGGCCACGCCCACCAGGCACAGGGCGCCCCCGACGTACGCCATCGCAGGGGGCACCTCGGACAGGAACGCCCAGCTCAGCAGCACCGTGATCGGAGGCACGAGGTAGGTGGTGACGCTGAGGTTGCCCGCCGTCATCGAGGAGAGCGCGTAGGCGTAGGTGGAGAAGGCGATGGCCGTGGGGAAGACCCCGAGGTAGAGAACCCACAGCAGGTCTCCCGTGCTCGCCGCCGCGACCCCGCGGACGAGCGAGCCGGTGAACGGCAGGCATGCCACGGCTCCCACCGCGCACGCGACGGCCGTCACCTCGATCGCGGGAAGCCGCGCGACCACGGGCTTCTGCAGCACGAGGCTGACCGCGTAGGCCGCTGCAGACACCAGGCACAGCAGCACCCCGACCGGGTCGTGGCTCGTGGAGCCCGACGCCGAGGTGGCGATGAGGACCACGCCGGCGAAGGCGACGACCAGCCCGATGCCGAGCATCACGGTGGCCCGCTCCCGCAGGAAGACGGCGGCCAGCACCGCCACCAGCACCGGCGAGACCTGGATCAGCATGGCGGCGGTGCCCGCGTCGACCCGGCGCTCGCCGGCGTTCAGCGCCACGTTGTAGAGCCCGAACCAGAGCAGGCCGATCAGCGCCAGCCTCACCCACTCGGCCCGAGTCGGCGCCGTCCACCCGCGGGAGAGCAGCACCGCCCCCAGCGCCACCGACCCGATCAGCAGCCGTCCCAGCGAGAGGGCGCCGGGGGAGAAGGAATGGCCGAGGTGCCGGATGGCCACGAAGGCGGAGGCCCACAGCACGAGGGTCACCGCTACCGCGACGAGGGGGAGCGCGGCGCTCCAGCGGTTCGGCATGGCGCCACGCTAACCGCAGGCGCCGACAGGGACGCTGGTGGCCGAGCCGTGGCTCGGCCGGCTCACGCCTCGAGCTTGTAGCCCAGCCCGCGGACCGTGACGAGGTAGCTCGGCATGGCCGGGTCCGGCTCGATCTTGGCGCGCAGCCGCTTCACGTGCACGTCGAGCGTCTTGGTGTCGCCGACGTAGTCCGAGCCCCACACCCGGTCGATGAGCTGGCCTCGGGTGAGCACCCGGCCGGGGTTGCGCAGGAACATCTCGAGCAGCTCGAACTCCTTGAGCGGCAGCTTGGTGTCGCCGCCGTTGACGGTGACGACGTGACGCTCCACGTCCATGCGCACCGGGCCCGCCTCCAAGGTGGCGGGGGTGAGCTCCGGCTCGACGCCGCGGCGCAGCACCGCCCGGATCCGGGCCACCAGCTCACGCGGGGAGTACGGCTTGGTGACGTAGTCGTCCGCGCCGAGCTCGAGGCCGACGACCTTGTCCACCTCCGCGTCCTTGGCGCTCACCATGATCACCGGCACGTTGGAGGTGGCCCGGATCCGGCGACAGACCTCGGTCCCGGGGATGCCGGGGAGCATCAGGTCGAGCAGCACGATGTCGGCTCCGGCCCGCTCGAACTCGGCGAGCGCCTCGGGTCCGGTACCGGCAAGCGAGACGTCGAAGCCCTCCTTGCGCAGCATGTAGGCCAAGGCGTCGCTGTAGCTCTCCTCGTCCTCGACGACGAGCACTCTGGTCACGGGGTTGCCTCCTGTTGGGTGCGCTCGTCGCGGCCGGTGGCGGGGTCGGCGAACGGGCCGGTGATCCGACGGTGAGCCGCTGCGGTGCCCAGGCCGGCGACCTCGTCGGCGGTCCGGCCGGTGACCCGTCCCACGGCCTGCCCGGTGCCGTTCTGTCCGGTGCCGTCCTGTCCGGTGCGGTTCTGCCCGGTGCCGTTCTGCCTGGTGCCGTCCTGCCCGGTGCCGTCCTGCCCGGGGGCGGTGACCCGCTGGGGGAGCGACAGCGTGAACGTCGATCCCTGGCCCTCCACGGACCAGACCTTGATCTCGCCCCCGTGCGATGCGGCGACGTGCTTGACGATGGAGAGCCCGAGGCCTGTCCCGCCGGTCGAGCGGTGCCGTGCCGGGTCGACCCGGTAGAACCGCTCGAAGATGCGCTCGATGTCCCCGGGAGGGATGCCGATGCCCTGGTCGGTGACGGCCAGGTCGACGACCGAGTCGCGCGCCTTGGCGGCCACCACGACCCGACTGTGCTCGGGGGAGTAGGCCACCGCGTTGGCCACCAGGTTGCCGAGGGCGAGGGTCACCTGGTCCCCGTGACCGAGCAGCTGCAGGCCTCGTTCGCCGTCGTGGACCACGGTGATCCGCTTCGACTGGGCGTCGATGGTGTTCTGGTCGATGGCCCGGGCGATCACCGCGTCGATGTCCACCATCGTCGGGTCCCGGAGCGGGTCGTCGCCCTGGAGCCGCGACAGCTCGATGATCTGCTGCACCAGCTTGGTCAGCCGTGCGCTCTCGGTCTGCATCCGCCCGGCGAAGCGGGTCACCGCCTCCGGGTCGTCGGCAGCCTCCTGGACCGCCTCGGCGAGCAGGTTGAGCGCACCGACGGGCGTCTTGAGCTCGTGGGAGACGTTCGCGACGAAGTCCCGGCGGACGGCCTCCACCCGGCGCTCGCGGGTGCGGTCCTCGACGAGGGCGAGCACCAGGCGGCTGCTCAGGGGCGCCACCCGCGCGGTCACCAGGGTGGTTCGGCCGGTCGACTGCGGCACGGTCACCAGCTCCGTCTCGCGGATCTGCCCGTCCCGTCGTACCCGGCGGATGAGGTCGGCGAGCTCGTCGACCGCGACCTGGTCACCGCGCACCAGCCCGATGGTGTGGGCCGCTGCGGACGCCTTGAGGACCCGGTCGTCCTCGTCGACGACCAGGGCGCTGGAGCGCAGGACGCTGAGCACGGTGGTGATGCCGGGAGGCACGGCGGGCTCCTCGACCACGACCCGCGAGCGCAGACCCTTCTCACCGATCCGCGACGCCAGCACCACGCCGGCCCCCAGCACCGCGCCCAGCAGCGCGAAGAGGAGTGCCTGCGTCGTACTGTCCACAGGTCGATCGTACGCAGGGGTCTCCGGCCGCCGAGCCGTCCCGTAGCCCCTGACCTGCGCTTTCGGGCACTGTTCACCCCCCGTTCACGCTGCGTCGGTGACGGGTTGCCGACCGGTCATGCGCTGGACACCTGGGCTCCGTAGCCTGGAGGGCATGCGTAACGCCTACTTCGACCAGCTCGACACCATCATCGACGACCTGGTCGCCATGACGCACGAGGTGCAGCGAGCCGTCTCGCGCTCGACGCAGGCGCTCCTGACCGCGGACGCGGAGATCGCCGAGCGGGTCATCTCCGACGACGCCGACATCGACGCCGCGCGCGAGCGTGTGGAGGCGCAGGCCTTCGAGCTGCTGGCCCTGCAGCAGCCGGTCGCCAGCGACCTGAGGATGCTGGTCGCGGCCCTGCGGATGGTCGCCGACCTGGAGCGGATGGGGGACCTGTCGGTGCACGTCGCCAAGGTCGCCAGGCTGCGCGTGCCCCAGGTCGCGGTTCCGCTCGAGCTCGTGCCCACGATCGAGCGGATGGCCACCGTCGCGGAGAAGATGGTGGGCACCGTCGCCGGGGTCATCGCCGAGCGCGACGTCGAGGGCGCCCGGGCCATGGAGGAGGACGACGAGGAGATGGACCAGCTGCGCCGCTCCTCGTTCCGGCTGATGCTCGCCGACTCCTGGGAGCACGGCGTCGAGCCGGCCGTCGACATCGCCCTGCTCGGCCGCTACTACGAGCGCATCGCCGACCACGCCGTCTCACTGGCGCGTCGGGTCGTCTACCTGGTCACCGGCGAGACCATCAGCACCGGCGTGGACGTGTAGCAGTTCGGTGCCGCGCCACCCGCGGGCGTGCAGAATGGTCGGGTGGAAGCGGTGCCAGCGGCGACGTCCCTCGGTCTCGTGGAGGAGTACGCCGCTGCGGCGGACCGGTTCGCGGTAGCCGTCGGCTGGTCCCAGCTGCACGCCCCGGTGCCCTCGTGTCCCGCGTGGACGGTCCGGGACGTGGTGGTGCACCTCGCCAACGTGCACGCCTGGGCCGCGACGGTCGTGGAGACAGGGCGCCGGGCGGAGCAGCTCAACGACCAGCCGCGCAGCAACCGTCCGCTGTCCGTGCGGGAGTGGTACGTCGCCAAGGCGGAGGACCTGTACCAGGTCCTGCGGCAGTGCCCGCCACACACGCCGTGCTGGAACTTCGCCTTCGACGACGGGGTGGCGGCGTTCTGGCAGCGCCGGCAGCTGCACGAGACCACCATCCACCGCATCGACCTCGACGAGGCCGCGGGCCGGAACAGTGGAGTGTCTCCGCTCGTCGCTGCGGACGGAGTGGACGAGGTGCTGTCGGTGATGTTGCACCGGATGCACCGTCGCGGGCACCCCGTGCTGCTGGACGCCCCGGTGCAGCTGACCGCGTCCGACACCGGGGACAGCTGGCTGCTGAGCCCCGGGCGCCGGTTCGGCACAGGCCTGTCCGGGGTCGGGGCAGCCCTGGTGCCCGCGCCACCCACCGTGGAGCGGCTCGGGTTGTCGGAGGCGCGGGCTGCGAGCGACCGGGTCGAGGCGTCTGCTGCTGACCTCTACCGGGCGCTCTGGCACCGCCGCATCGCCAGGGACCTGCGGGTGTTCGGGGACGAGGCCCGGGTTCGCGTCTTCCTCGGCTCACGGCTCACCCCCTGACGACCGTTGCCGTCCACGTGGCTGGGAACGGTCGCTGGTTCGGGTGTCCGGCGACTGTTGGCGTCCACGTGGCTGGGAACGGTCGCTGCCGACGGCGCCACGAGCGGCTCGTCAGGTCCTCGGGCCTGAGGCCGACGTCCGCCCCGGGAAGTGCGCACGCCACCGCTCGTCGAAGCGGGGAGGAACGCCTGCCAGGCCGCGGTCGCGGAGCACACCTGCCACCCGCTTGAGCGTGTGCTCCGGGTTTCGGTAGATCCCGTCGGCCGTCACCACGACGATCCGCCACTCACGGTTGTCGATCTCCTCGCGACGCTCGAGGTCCCGGTTGTGCTGCGCCGTGCTCTCGGCGTGCTGGCGCCCGTCGTACTCGACCGCCACGCGCACCTCGGGGTAGGACAGGTCGAAGCGGAGCCGCACGTCGCCGAGCTCGTTGCGGATCTCGAGGTTGACCTGAGGCTCGAGAAGGCCGGCCAGCACCAGGAGCATCCGCAGCCTGGTCTCCATCGGAGAATCGACTTTCGCGCGCACGTGGCGCGCCGCGTCCAACGCGCGGCCGGCGTGAGGATGGGAGGAGCCGGCGCAGAAGGCCACGAGGTCGTCCGGTGAGTACCAGCCCTTCCGGACGACCGCGTCGCCTACCACCACCAGGTCGACCAGGGGCAGCTGCGCGGCCAGCTCGACGAGGACCTGTGCCGGCAGGGGCACCCGGGTGCCGTGGACGGTGAGCACCCGGGTGCCGGGCGGCGCGAGATGGCAGGTGACGTCTCGGCGGCGGCGGCGGTCGTTCGCCGCGAAGACACTGACGTGCAGCAAGGGGTCCGGCGGCACCGGCAGGCCGTAGACCACCGCAGCACTGTGGTGGCTGGCGAACGCGTCCGGTGGGTGGCTCACCAGGGCGGCCTGCACGAGGAGCAGTGGAGTCAGCGGCGTTGCGGACCCGACGTGCACGCCTTTCGCGAGTCGGCGGTATCCGGGGCCGCGCAGCTGGCCAGGCGACACGCCCGCTGCCAGGGCGTGGCGCGTGGTGAACGGGCGCGCTGGGTCGAAGGGCACGGGGGACATGGAGGCAGCCTGCCCCGACAACGCGCCGCGCGTCGGTCGTCATCCACAGGGCTGCGCACCCCTGAAGGCGTCCAGGTGGACGGCAACGGTCGCGTGCAGTCCCCCGGCGGTGACCGTCAGCGTCCAGGTGGACGGCAACGGTCGCGTGCATTGCCCCGGCGGTGACCGTCAGCGTCCAGGTGGACGGCAACGGTCGCGTGCATTCCCCCGGCGGTGACCGTCGGCGTCCCGCGCGGCTAGCGGCCCTGGTTGGCCACGGCGGCGATCGCATCCGCGGCGGCGTCCGGGTCGAGGTACTGCCCGCCGCGCTGGGTGGGGGTCAGCTGCTCGTCGAGCCGGTAGACGAGCGGGATGCCGGTGGGGATGTTCAGGCTCACGACGGCCTGCTCGGACATCCCGTCCAGGTGCTTCACCAGGGCGCGCAGCGAGTTCCCGTGCGCCGCCACGAGCACCGTCAGGCCGTTGCGCAGGTCCGGCACGATCGCGTCGTACCAGTAGGGGAGCATCCGGTGCACCACGTCCGCGAGGCACTCGGTGCGAGGCTTGATCTCGTCGGCCATCGCTACGTAGGCCGGGGCGGTGTGCTGCGACCACTCGTCGTCGTCGGCGATCGGCGGTGGCGGGGTGTCGTACGAGCGGCGCCAGAGCATGAACTGCTCCTCGCCGTACTCCGCGAGCGTGGCCTTCTTGTCCTTGCCCTGCAGGGCCCCGTAGTGCCGCTCGTTGAGCCGCCAGGACCGGCGGACCGGGATCCAGTGCCGGTCGCACGCGTCCAGGGAGAGGTGCGCCGTGGTGATCGCGCGGCGGAGCACCGAGGTGTGCAGCACGTCCGGGAGCACGTCCGCCTCGGCGATCAACGACCCTCCGCGCGCAGCCTCGGCTCGTCCCTTGTCGGTCAGCGGGACGTCGACCCAGCCGGTGAACAGGTTCTTGGCGTTCCACTCGCTCTCGCCGTGGCGGAGCAGGACCAGGGTGTACGGCGCACTCGTCATGCGCCTCACCCTAGTGGCCAGCAGCGGCCCCTCAGGAAGGCGGCGGCAGCGTCACGCCGGCGTACGTCGACCCGGCGGTGTCGACCACCGGCGCGTCGACGGTGATCGCCTCACCCCGCTGGAAGGTGAACGTCAAGGTGACCAGATCCCCGGGTACCACCTGCTCGCCCTGCACGAAGTTGCGGCCTGCCTCGGCGAGGTTGAGCACCCCGCCGTTGGGGATCGCGGTCGGCCCACCGGGCGTGACCTTGAGCGAGGCGTCCTCTTCGGCGCCGGCGATGCCCTGCAGCGCGTCGGCAGTGACCTCGTCGTTGTTGACCAGGGTGGCGACCACGGTGCCGCTCCCCTCGGTCCCGGAGACGACGAGCGCGTTCAGGACGTCGACGGAGCCGGACTGCTCGTTGACGCCGACGCCGGGGTTGTAGACCTGATCGGTCTGCGCGTCGAAGTTCACGTCGCATCCGGACAGCCCGGCGGCCGCGAGCAGGAGGACGGCGGGGGCGAGTCGGCGGCGAACGTTCACGGCGAGGAGTGTAGTCGTGCTCGCCATGCCGGCGGGGAGAGGGGCTCTCAGCATACGGTCGTCACATCTGTCAAGCCCCCATCAGGCCTCTGACCTGCGCAAACGCCGACCGGAGCCCTGCAGAAGCGTGTTATCCTGGTCACCTAGGAAGGGGTCTGTGGCACATGACATTTACCGTCGGCGAAACGGTTGTTTACCCAAATCACGGCGCAGCGATCATCGAGGACATCGAGACGCGACAGATCAAGGGGGAGGACCGGGAGTACCTCGTCCTCCGGATCGTCGCTCAGCAGGACCTGGTGGTGCGGGTCCCGGCCTGCAACCTGGACCTGGTCGGGGTCCGCGACGTGGTGGACAAGGAGGGACTGGACCGCGTCTTCGACGTGCTGCGCGCTGCGCACACCGAGGAGCCGACGAACTGGTCGCGTCGCTACAAGGCGAACCTCGAGAAGCTTCACTCCGGTGACGTGATGAAGGTGGCCGAGGTCGTGCGTGACCTGTGGCGCCGGGAGCGGGACCGAGGCCTGTCGGCCGGCGAGAAGCGGATGCTGGCCAAGGCACGCCAGATCCTGGTCTCCGAGCTGGCCCTGGCCGAGCACACCAACGAGGACAAGGCCGAGGTGCTCCTCGACGACGTCCTGGCCACGTGACGGGTCGCAGCTCCGACCGCACGTGAGCTCATGCGGCCCCCGGACAGTGTCCGGGGGCCCTCTCACGTCCGGCTCGTCCGAGTCCTCGGGCGGTCGGCTCGTCCGGTTCTCCAGCGGTCGGCTCGTCCGAGCCCCTCGCGGTCGGGCGACAGTCCCAGCGATCTGAAGGGTCCGATGCCAGAGACGGTCGGGGTCGTGCCTCTCGACGGGCGAGGCGCGCTGCCCTTCGCCGACCTTCACCGTGAGGTCCTGTTCCTCCATGCGGTGCGCGCGCTGCTCGAGGTCGACCGGCTCGACGGCGGGGTGGTGGTCACCGTGGACCCCGACCAGCGCGCCGCCGCTGTCGCGGCCCTGGTCCGCAGCGGGTTGCCCGGCGTGGTTCAGGACGCCGACGCCTGGTGGCGGTCGGTCGTTCGACCCTCGGCCGGAAGGGACGTCGTCCCGGTCACCCTGGTCCTGCACGACCCGCTCTGCCCGCTGGTGCCGGGCACCTTCGTGCGCTCGTGCCTGGACGAAGCGGCGCCGGTCCCATCCGGGCGGACAGCCGGACGGCCTGCACTGGCTGCCTACCGTCCAGTCACCGACACCATCAAGACCGTCGTGGACGACCAGATCGCCGACACCTTGGACCGGGACCTGTTCGGCATCGTCGCCTCCCCCGTGATCTTCGCTCTCCAGCACGGGGCCGCGGAACCGCCCCCCACCACCGACTTCGGCGAGCTCGCGACCTGGCTGCGGGCACGAGGCGACGTGGTGTTCCGCAAGGCGCCCTCGTTGGGTCGCCGCGTCGACGACCCGTCAGCGGTCAACCTGCTCGAGTGCATGGACGAGTTGGCCCGCTCCGTCCGGGAGAGCTGACGAGGGACGGCGGCGTGGGGCCGCTGGCTCACCGTCGTACCAGCGACCACAGCTCGCGGGCGAACTTCGCCGGCTGACGGAGCAGCGCGAACGGCAGGCCGACGAGAAAGCCGGCGGGATCCCGGGTCACGCGGCGGTACATCCGCTGGGGCTTGGTGAGCACGCGGTGCTCGAGGTCGTGCAGGTACGCCGGGAGCAGCGCCTGGTGGCTGAGCACCACCCGGTGGCCGCAGGAGGTGCAGCGCACCGACTCCAGCAGCCGGCCGGCGTAGTGCAGCTCGTGCTCGGTGAGCAGCCCGCACCGGTCGCAGGTCAGCTCGGAGAACTCCCGCGTCACCCGCCTCGCCTCCTCCGGGCCTCGCGTGCAGGCGTGGGCCGCGTCGCCAACGAGGACAGGTCCCAGTCTGCCTTGGCCAGCAACCGCTCGGCGAGGAAGAGGTCCTCGGGGAAGGTGATCTTGATGTTGCCCGCGTCGCCGGGCACGCACCGCACCGCCACGTCGGTGTATCGCTCCACGCAGCTCGCGGTATCGGTCCCGACGAAGGCGTCGGTGCTCGCCCGCGTGTAGGCCTCGAGCAGCGGCAGCGCACGGAAGGCCTGGGGCGTCTGCACCGCCACCGTCCGGAGCCGTACGGTGCCGGCGGACTCCTCCAGGGTGGTCAGCGCCGGCTGGTCGCGCACCGGGAGGGCGCCACCGTGCCGGTCCGCGGCATCGATGACGTCGAGGAAGACCCGGGCCCCGGCCAGCGGACGAGCCGCGTCGTGGATGACCACGACGTCGGTGTCCCCGGACCTGATGTCGGGCGCCAAGGCCTGCAGCGCCTTCCACTCCGACTCGTGTCGCGAGCTCCCTCCCACGACGACCCGGACGTCGACCTCCGGCAGCTCCCGGTCCAGGGCGCGCACCACGTGGTCGCGGTCCGCCTCGCGGATGACCAGGACGACGGAGGTCACCTGAGGCAGGCTGTGCGCCCATCGGATGGACCAGGTGAACACCCGCCGGCCAGCCAGGGGAAGCAGCACCTTGTTGGTGTCGTGGCCCACCCGGCTGCCCTCCCCGGCGGCAAGCACGACCAGCGCAGCGCGGGTGCGCTCGCTGCCCGGCGCGCGGCTGCTACGGCCGGGGCGCGGGGTCACGTCGGAAACCCTAGTCCTCGCCCGGCCCGACGCCCGGCGTGTGCCGCCGGACGCCGGGCCGAACGAGGTGGAGCCGCCCGCTCAGGCGGCCCCGACGAGCGACCTCAGCTCGTCGAGGTCTGGCTTGGACCCCTCGACGGTCTGCTCCTGCAGGTGTCGCAGCCTGACGATCAGCGACGACTCGTCGAGCTCGACGTCGTCGTGCGTGATCAGGTGGTCGACCGGCAGGTCACGGGTGAGGCGCGCGCCGGCAAGCACGCCGAGCGGCACGCCGTTGTCGCGGGCGAAGTCGCCCGCGTCGTCGATCAGCCCGCGCACCATGGACCCCCCGACGCCGTCGATCTTCTCCCCAGCGCTCAGCGGCCGCTTGGTCACAGCGCCCACCTCGGCCGTCCAGTGCTCCGCGGTCAGGCTCGCCCGCTTGTCGACGGCCATCTCGTAGACGGTGAGCGGAGCCTCGATGCTGGCGAGGTGGTAGGGCCGGTAGAGCGCGAAGTACGGCCCGTCGCCCATCTGCAGGTAGGTCATCTCGTGGTGGACATAGGGGTCCTCGGTGCGGACCACCACGAAGACGCCGGGCGCCACCGGTCCTGTGCAGTAGTCGACGACCCCCGCCTTGTCCAGCACCCCCCCGTCCTCCTTGAGGGCGAACGTCTGGTGCAGGGTGGGCACCGTCGACGGCGGTCCGTGCATGCCTCGGGTGCTGACTCCGAGGCCCGTCGTGTTGGCCAGGGCGGCCATCTCGATCATCGCCTTGGAGCCGTCGACGAAGCTGCACAGCATCTTCGGGTTCATCTGCTTGCTGGACGCCCGCTCGCTCAGCGACTCCGGGGTGGCGTAGACGTCGAGTGGGTTGTTCTTCCCCTTGCCGGCGCAGATCACCTCGAAGGACAGGTCGCGGGCGTAGTCGACCAGGATCTTGGTCTCCACCGGCTCGTCCCCACGGCACACCGAGTAGATGGCGCCCGCCTCTGTCGCCACCGAGGCCATCAGCCGGCCCACGGTGACGTCGGACTCGACGTTGAGGGTGGCGATGCCGATGCCGCCGAGCAGTGACTGCAGTGCCACCCGGGCACCGACGTCGGGCACCCCGGTCGCCTCGACCACCACGTCGAGCGGCAGGGCTCCGAGCTCGTCGATGCCGCCGAGAGCCACCGACTCGCCGTTCTCGATGGCCACCACGGCCTTGTCCGTGGTGTCCGCAGTGGAGGCGGTCAACCCGGACTGGGTCAGTGCCTCCTCCGCCCTCTCACGCTGAACGTCCAGTACGGCGGACAGGGTGATGCCGGGCATCCGGAGCAGCTGGGCCGCGAAGCCGCGCCCCATCTGGCCGGCCCCCACGAGACCCACCCGGAGCGGTCGTCCCACTTCGGACTCCCGGGCCCGCAGCTTCTCTCGATAACTCATGTGCCTAACCCTCCGTCGGCTGCCCGCTCCCGCGGATGATGCGGAACGCATCGCCCGGCGAGGGCATCGGCAGGGTCTGCTTGGGGACGTTGGCGTCGCCGGGCAGCTTGGCCTCGGTGAGGCCGTTGGCCTTGATGTCGATGTGGCCGAGGTTGAGCAGGTTCTCGCCGACCACGGGGCCCACCGCGAGCACCTCCAGGCTGTGCTCACCGAGGACGATGGTGTCGCCGGTCCGGGGCCCTTCCTCCGCCACCGTCGCCACGTGGCGCACCGACATGTCGTGCAGCTCCGCAGGCGACTCGTCGGCGAAGAAGATGAGCAGGCCGTGGCCGAGGAAGGCCTCCACCTGCTCACCCACCGCGGTGATGGTGGACTCGTAGACGACCCGCTCGGCAGCCACTGTCTCGCTCACACCTGCTCCACGTCGTCGGGCTTGACACCGGAGACGAAGAGCTCCTCGGTGATGAACTGCGCCAGCGGGCCGGCCGGGGAGGTGGCGTGCACGTCCACGGTGAGCACCTTCTTCATCGGGTAGACCCCGACCCGGGCGGTGCCGCCGCAGTCGATGACCGCAACCGCGATCTTGTCGAAGGGCGCCGAGCTCTTGAAGCCGTCGAAGGCCTCACCGCCGGTGAGCTCGGCGATCTTGGCTGCAACCGGGTGGATGCCGCCGCCGGTCACCGAGTAGATCAGGGGCTTGTCGTCGGTCGGGGTGACGGTCAGCGGACCGCCCCAGCCGCCGCGGCCCTGCTTGACCTTGACGGACTTGTACTCAGGCATGTGTGTCTCCGTTTCGTTGTGCCCGCGGGTGCCGCGGGGAGGGACGTCCGATGCTGCTACTTGCTCAGTCCGCTGTACATGCCGAAGCTGGCGAAGTATGCGATCACCACCGACAGCGGGCCGGTGAACAACCGGGAGATGAGGACGGCGGGCACGCCGACCTCGACCGTCTCCGGCTCGGCCTCCCCGAGGGCCAGGCCGACCGGGATGAAGTCGCAGCCGACCTGGGGGTCGATGGCGAACAGGGCGGGCAGGGCGTACTGCGGCGGGATGTCGCCGGCGGCGATCCGGGTGCCCAGGAGCACGCCGACGATCTGGGCGATGACCGCGCCCGGCCCGAGGATCGGGGAGATGATCGGGATGCTGCAGAAGATGCTGATCGCCAGCAGGCCCGGCAGGCTGCCGGCCAGCGGCTCGACGACGTTGGCGAGTGCCTCACCGAGGCCGGTCTCGTTGATGATGCCGATCAGCATGGCGATGAAGGCCATGAAGGGCAGGATGTTGCGGATGATCGTGTCGATGGCGTCCCGGCCGGCCTGGTAGAGCACGCCGACGACGCCGCCGACGGCCTTGCCGACCTTGACGATGATGTTGTTCAGGCCGCTCATGGCGCCGCCTCCCCCGGAACGCGAGCCGGCGGACGTGGTGGTGCTGCTCATGCGTTTGCCTCCTCGTTCGCGGTGCGGCGGGACAGCATCCGGGCGGTGATCAGCTCGGTGACGATGCCGCGGATCAGGATCACCAGCAGCCCGACAAGGAAGTAGCGGACGGCCAGGTCACCGAGGGAGCCGCCGAGACCGGTGATGCCGGCCGCGATGCCGAGGTAGACGAACAGCTCGCCGGCGTTGGCGTGCGGGAAGAGCCCGGTGATCGGGTGCACGAAGCTGACGGCCGAGTCGTAGAACGCCGGCTTGTACTTCTCCGGCAGGAAGCGGCCCATGGTGTAGGCCATCGGGTTGGTCAGGAAGAACACCGACAGGAACGGGAAGATGAGATACCGCACCGGGTAGTAGGCGATGCCCGGACGGGCGGCCACCTCGCCGAGGCCTTCGATCTTCTCGGGACCGATCAGCCGGATCAGCGTGTTGACGAAGACCAGCAGCACCACCAGCGTCGGGATGATCCCCGTGACGAGGCCGACGAAGGTCTCGCCGCCGGCTTGGAAGAGGCCGATGAACTTTTCGGCTGCGCTGGCCAGCACGCCGAAGAAGCCGGTGGGCTTGTCGACCGTGGGCTCGGCGGCGAGCGTGATGCTCGTCAGCGCCATGGACAGGGACATGAGATCTCCTCATCAAGCGGACCAACGGTGGTCCCAGTCCGACTGGGTGGCACCGGTGGTGGACAGGTGTGCGTGTGTTGCTGCTCAGGGCGTCGGCCCGGGTTCCACCCCGGCGCCGGCGTCCTGTCGTGCCACGTCACGGCGCTTCCACCGGGACGCGAGTCTTGGCGAGGTCGACAGCCTGCTGTGCCGCCTCGAGCTGTTGCCGGGTGAGGCCGGGCAGCGCCTTGCCGGCCCGGATCTTGCCGGTCCTGACGCCCACGAGGGCGTCGAGCCTCTTGCCGCGGCTGAACGTCGTCCAGCCCGACAGGGTCAGCGCGTCGCGCACGACACCCTTGTCGTCGAGGGCGACCGCGACGAACGCCCGACCGCCGCGGTAGCGCTTGCCACCGGCCCCGACGGAGACGGTGCCCTGCCGGCGCATCGCGGTGACCTGACGGTTGAACGCCATGCTCTGCTGGTAGGTGAGGTACATCTGCACCATCCACCCGCCGACCATGGCGGCGATCACGACCATCACGCTCATGAGTTTCTTCCCTTCGGGAGTTCGGATGCAGCCGCGAGCACACGGCCCTCGCTGACGAGGCTGCGGGCGAGCGTCTCGTCGCAGACGAGCGAGTCGACGAGGTGTCCGCGGAGAGCACCGAGGACACCGGGGGTCTTGGCCCGGCCGTAGGCCACACCCACGACGTTCGGGATCTTCGCCAGGTCCTCGAGGGTGATCGCGAGGATGCGGTCCTCGACGGGCCCGTGCAGCGGGTGGCCCAGCGAGTTGTAGTAGCGCGCCGCGACGTCCCCGACCGGATCGGCGTCCCAGAACTCCTTCTCCTCCTCGGGCGTGAGGCTCAGGGAGCCCAGGATCGCCGAGGACGATCCGTGGCCCGGGGTGCCGATCCCCACGAACGCGATGTCGGCCCGCCGGGCATCGCGCATCGCCGCGGCGATGGAGGGCTCGGCCATCAGCGCGTGCTGGGCGGCCGAGGAGCCCAGCCCGGCGGGGGCGTGCAACAGCCGGTAGGTGGCGCCGAGCCGGACCGCGAGCTCTCGCACCAGCTCCTGGCCGCTGATCTCGTTGGCGACCGAGGACAGGCCACCCACCAGCGGCACCACGTTGACCGCGTAGTCGTGGTCCGCCGTGGCCGCGTAGACCATCGCCTGCAGTGCGTGCCCCCAGGACAGTGCCACGGTCATGGAGTCCTTGATCCGCTCCAGCAGCAGCTGGGCCGCCTGGGCGCCGACCTGTGCCTCGACCCTTGCCGACGACCCGATGCCGCGCACTGCGACCCGGACATCGGTGAGCCCGAACATGCGCTGGAGCTCTCGCTCGAGCTCGGGCACCCGTCCCGACGGGTCCACGATGCGGATCTCCACGATTCCCTGCCGCTGCGCCTCGGTGAGCATCCGGGACACGTTCGAGCGGCTGGTGCCCAGCTCGCTGGCGATCTCGGCCTGCGACCGGTTCTGGAGGTAGTACAGCCGTGCCGCAGCGAGCAGCACACCGGGATCGCGGGGAGCGGGCATTTTCACCTCCGTGAGGACTTGGATCACGTTTGTTCGATCACGCTAGAGGTGTGACCGTCGTCACGTCAAGAGCGGGCGGACGGCGGCCACCACCCCGCGTCAGCCGAGATGCGCGACGAAACGCTCGAGCAGGGTCGCGCCGTGGGCGCCGTCGGCGACCCGGTGGTCCACGGTCAGCCCAGCGGTCAACGTGAGAGCGAGGCCGAGCCCGCCCGGCACCGCCGTGGGTCGCTGCTTGATCGACCCCAGTGCCAGCACGCTCGCCTGCGGAGGCGTCACCAGCGCGGCGAACCGGTCCACGCCCAGGCCGCCGAGGTTCGACAGCGACCCGTTCGCGACCCCGAGGTACGACGGGTCGAGGCGACCTTGCTGCACCGCGGCGACGACCGACTTCACCTCGGCGTCCAGCTCGCGCGGCGCCGCACGGTCCGGCTCGGTGAACACCGGCACCATCAGTCCGCCGGGCGTCGCGACAGCCAGTGCGACCGCCGGCGGGCCGCGGGGGATCGCGGCGCCGTTCTCCCAGCGGCACAGCAGCTCGGGCACGTCACGCAGCGCGGCGGCGTAGGCCCGGAGCAGCACCGTGGTCCAGGAGAGGCCGCCGCGGCCGCTGTTGGCGGTGTCGAGGGGGATGTCACGCCAGACGGTGAACTGCGGCACCGACGCGCTCTCGGCCATCTTCCGGGCGACCGCGGCCCGGATCTGGGCGGAGCGGTCCCGCGCCGGCTTTCGCTGCCCGGCGGCGGGTGCGGAGACCGCCGGTGCTGCGGCGGCCGGTGCGGACGGCGCTGCCGAGGCAGCAGGTGCTGAGACCAC
>DASQDP010000021.1:0-2164 GCA_035634095.1 Nocardioidaceae bacterium
CGAGCCTAGCCAGGCGCCAGCAGGCCGGCGTCGTGCACGCAGATGGCGATCTGCACCCGGTTGTCGCAGGAGAGCTTGGTGAACAGCCGGCCGATGTGCGCCTTGACGGTGGGCACCGACAGGTGCAGCCGGGCGGCGATCTCGGCGTTGCTCAGTCCTTCGCCGACGGCCACCGCGACCTCGCGCTCGCGCTCGGTGAGCCGGGCCAGCCGCTCCTTGGCGGCTCGGGAGCGGTCCGGGGCCACGCTGGACCGCAGCTGCGCGATCAACTGGGCGGTGACGCTCGGTGAGAGCATCGGGTCGCCGTCGGCGACCCGGCGGATCGCGTCCACGATGGCCGCCGGCGGGGTGTCCTTGAGCAGGAACCCGCTGGCACCCGCCCCGAGGGCGCGGGTGACGTAGTCGTCGGCGTCGAAGGTGGTCAGCACGATCACCTTGGGCGGCGACGGCCACGACTGCAGGAGCTCCGTCGCCTCCAGCCCGTTCATCTGCGGCATCCGGATGTCCATCAGCACCACGTCCGGACGCTGCTCGCGGGCGACGCGGACGCCGTCGCGACCGTCGACGGCCTGGCCCACGACCTCGATGTCGGGGGCCCCGCCGAGGATCATCAGCAGGCCGGAGCGCACCAGGGCGTCGTCGTCGACCACGACCACCCGCACCCGGCCGGCGGCGGGCTGCGCCGGCGTCAGCTGCTCCACGGCAGCCACCCTCGCAGCTCGAAGACGTCGCCTCGGCGGCGACCGTCCAGCCGGCCCCCGGCGAGCTTGGCCCGCTCCCGCAGGCCCACCAGTCCGAGGCCCGCGCCAGGGGTGGCACTGCCGTTGCGGGGGGAGTGCAGGCTGCGAGCCGGGTTGCGGACCGTGATGTCCACGCCCTGCTCGACCGACCCGGACAGGCTGATCCGGACGGCGGTGTCCGGTGCGTGCTTGCGAGCGTTGGTCAGGCCCTCCTGCACGATCCGGTACGTCGTGCGGCCGACCTGCTCGGGCATGGCGTCCGCGTCGTGCACCTGCTCGTCGTACTGCACGCGCATGCCGGACTGCTGGGCCTCCTGCACCAGCGCGGGGACGTCGACGAAGGTGGGCTGCGGCGCCTCGGCGGGGACCTCGCCGTCCTCGCTGCGCAGCACGCCGAGCACGTGTCGCAGGTCGGTCAGCGCCTCGTGCGCCTTGGTCTGGATGAGCTCAGCGGTCCCGCGCATCTGCTCGGCGGTCAGGTCGGTGCGGTAGGCGAGTGCCCCGGCGTGCATGGTGATGAGCGAGATCCGGTGCGCCAGGACGTCGTGCATCTCCCGCGCGATCCGGGCCCGCTCGCTGAACTGTCCCTGCTGCACCCGCATCTCCTGCTCGGCCTCGGCGCGGTCGGCGCGGTCGCGCAGCGTCCAGACGAGCTCGCGGCGCGAGCCGAGGTACATGCCCCAGGCCATCATCGCGACGGTGAACGCGAGGCCGGCGGTGAAGGTGATCCACCACGGCTCGGCCTCGGGGCCCGGCTGGTACAGGGGAAAGGTCATCGACGCGGCCATCCCGACCACGCCGACGAGCACCACCTGCCAGACCACCCGCCGCGTCGCCAGGGACACCGCCGCCAGGGTGCTGGGGCCGGCGCTCGCGAGGCTGACGGCTCCCGCCGCGGTGGTGAGGACGGCCACCGTCAGCGGCCAGCGCCGGCGGTAGCACGACAGAACCAGCGCGAGCAGACCGACGGCGAGGTCCAACCAGAACAGTCCCCGCGCCTCGCGCCACTGGAAGGCGGCGACGAGCAGCCACACGCCGGCGCTGATGGTCAGTGCCAGTGCTGTCCGCCAGGTGTGCTCGCGCCTGCCCAGCGGGGGGTTGTACTGCTCCGGCGCGGGTCTGTGCACCCGCCCAGCCTAGGAGCGGGGCCGCTCGTCGCGCGACGGACCGGGGTCGCTGCCACCCCCTCCCAAAGTCTCGGCGGGTCGATGCCGCGGACCGATGCGGTGCCCGGGCCTGTCCGGTTGGCTGAGGGTCATGATCACAGTCGACGCTGTCACCAAGACGTACGGCGGGTTCCTGGCCGTCGATGACGTCTCCTTCACCTGTCAGCCAGGACGTGTCACCGGGTTCCTCGGCCCCAACGGCGCGGGCAAGTCCACGACGATGCGCATCATGGTCGGCCTCACCCCGGCCAGCCGCGG
>DASQDP010000022.1:0-1970 GCA_035634095.1 Nocardioidaceae bacterium
CTCGGCCTGGCACAGCGTGGAGATGTAGGTGGCGAAGGACTCGTTGAGCCACAGGTCGTCCCACCAGCGCATGGTCACCAGGTCGCCGAACCACATGTGCGCCAGCTCGTGCAGCACCGTCTCCGCGCGCCGCTCGTAGCGGGCCCGGGTGGCCTTGGAGCGGAAGACGTAGTCCTCCAGGAAGGTCACCGCGCCGGCGTTCTCCATCGCCCCGGCGTTGAACTCCGGCACGAAGAGCTGGTCGTACTTGTCGAACGGGTACGGGTAGTCGAAGACCCGGTGGTAGAAGTCGAACCCCTGCTTGGTGACCCGGAACAGCTCCTCGGGGTCGAGGTGCTGGGCCAGCGAGGCGCGGCAGTACAGCCCCAGCGGGATGCCCTCGTGGGAGTCGGTCACCCGGGCGTAGGGGCCGGCGACCAGCGCGAGCAGGTAGGTCGACAGCCGCTTCGTCGGCGCGAAGTGCACCAGCTGCGAGCCCCCGGGCCCGGCCTCGACGGTGCGCTCGCCGGTGTTGGAGACGACCTGCCAGTCGAACGGTGCGGTCACGTGCACCGTGTAGGTGGCCTTGAGGTCGGGCTGGTCGAAGCAGGTGAACACCCGCTTGGCCTCGGCCGGCTCGAAGTGCGTGTAGAGGTAGACCTGCCCGTCCTCGGGGTCGACGAAGCGGTGCAGCCCCTCGCCGGAGTTGGAGTACCGGCAGTCGGCCTCGACCACCAGGGTGTTCTCGGCGGCCAGGTCGGGCAGCGGCAGGCCGCCCTCCTCGGTGTACGTCGAGACGTCGAGCGGCTTGCCGTTCAGCGTGGCGGAGCGGACGGTCTCGGCGACCAGGTCGATGAAGGTGTCCGCGCCGGGCTCGCGGCAGGTGAACTGCACCGTGGTCGTCGACCCGAAGGTGTGCTCGCCGGCGTGCCCGGCGCCGTCGGTCAGGTCGAAGGAGACGTCGTAGCTGTCCACCGCGAGCAGTCGGGCGCGGGCGGCGGCGTCATCGCGGGTCAGGTTGGGTACGGCCACGCAGGGGAGCTTCCCACGGCCCCCCGACACGCCGACGGTCCGGACCGGACGCCCTCCCCACCAGGGGAGGGCCGGAACAACCGCCGTGCGGGCCGGCTTGGCACCCGGCAGAGACGTCCCCGGTGCGGTGTCGCCGGGCAGCGACGACACGAGGAGCAGAACGCATGACCGAGGCAGTGCAGAGCGCCCCCACGCAGGCCCGCGTGGACTTCTGGTTCGACCCGCTGTGCCCGTGGGCGTGGCTGACCAGCCGCTGGGTCCTGGAGGCGGCGAAGGTCCGCGACATCGACCTGCACTGGCACGTCATGTCCCTGGCGGTGCTCAACCGCGGGCGCGACCTGCCGGAGGACTACCAGGACATGATGGAGAAGGCGATCGGCCCGGTGCGGGTGGCGATCGCCGCGGCGCAGCAGCACGGCGACGAGGTCCTCGGCGACCTCTACACGGCCATGGGCACGCTGCGCCACCACGAGGGCCTCGAGCTCGACGAGCTCATCGCCCCGGCGCTGGAGCGGGTCGGCCTGCCGGCGTCGCTGGCCGAGGCCGCCACCTCCACCGAGTACGACGAGGCGCTGGAGAAGAGCCACCACGCGGGCATGGACCCGGTCGGCGACGACGTCGGCACCCCGGTCATGCACATCGACGGCGTGGCCTTCTTCGGCCCGGTCATCAGCAAGGTGCCCACCGGTGAGGACGCCGGGAAGGCCTTCGACGGCGCCGTCCTGCTGGCCAACCTGCCCGACTTCTGGGAGCTCAAGCGGACCCGGCTCTCCGGCCCCGACATGGACTCCGTGCCGGCCGACGCGCTGGAGATCACCCGCCGCTGAAGAAGGACGCCGTCGCCCTTCCTCGCAGGCTCGTGCACGGCCCCGTCCGGAGGCTCGCCGCGGCCCCGTCCCGTTCCACCCTGAGCTCGTGGAGGGTGGGGAGGACGGGGTCCTTCTGCCTGCAGCGGGGCC
>DASQDP010000023.1:0-8820 GCA_035634095.1 Nocardioidaceae bacterium
ACCGGATCGACCGGGCCTTGAGCCGGGGTTGACCGCGCCCGAGCGGGCGGAGCCTCGTGCCGCCAAGCGCAGGATCGCCGAGCTCGAGGCCGTTCTGGCCATCCACCGGCGGGCCCCCGAGGCGGCCCTAGCCCGGTTCAGAGCCGACCTCGAGCCGTCGGGTGCGGCCGCTGTTGCGGAGGCGGGCCAGACCACCAAGAGCTCCATCCCCTCACTCCGCATCCACACCGGGCAAGCTCGCCGCCGGGCGCGGCTGGTCTGTGCCAGCGCGGGCCAGGAAGGGCGACCAGCTGTCCGCAGTCGACTGCTTCCGGGACGGGCGTGAGCGAGGGTCGAGCGGAGCAGCATCAGCGGGGGCTGACGGCGACGCGGACGCCCAGGCCGATCAGCACGGTGCCGCTCGCGGCCTCGAGCCGGCGACGGATCTCCGGTCGCCGGAACCAGGCCGAGGCACGCCCGACAGTGGTCGCCAGGGCGAGGTAGAGGACGGTCTCCACCAGGACCTGCAGCAGCGCCAGTGCGGCGGTCCAGGCGAGCACCGGTCCGTCCGACGGGACGAACTGCGGGTAGAAGGCGAACATGAAGACCGCGGCCTTGGGGTTGGCCAACTGCACCAGCACCCCTTCGCCGAAGGCGCCGCGCGTGGAACGTCCGCTGCCGCTGACCGGCGGCTGCGCCTCGCCGCGGTCGGTCCAGGCCGCTCTCCACGCCCTGACCCCCAGGTAGAGCAGAACGGCAGCGCCCACCACGCGCAGCACGGTGTAGGCGATCTGGGAGGCGGCGACCACCGCCGCCAGTCCAGCTCCGGCAGCCAGCGCCCACAGGAAGAGGCCGAGCTCCAAGCCCAGCACCGTCGGAACGGCGGCACGAGTGCCGTGCAGAGCGGCCCGGCGCAGGATCAGCGCCATGGCCGGCCCCGGGCTGGCAGAGATCAGCAGCACCGCGAGCAGGAACGCCGGGAGCACCTCGACCACGTTCACCGGGGCATCGTGTCATCGCCCATCAGCCGCGGTGAGTGATCAGGCGCAGGGGGGAGCGCTGGACTTCGAGTCGGCCTCGCGACACCCTTCGCCCATGACCGCCGGCTCGTCAGGCCCTGACGGGCCGCCGGGGGCGGCGCTGGGGGCTGTCGCGCCGGACCGCACGGGACGGCGTGTGGTCGCACTGTTCGGTCCCTACCGCCGGCGGGTCGCCGTGGTCGCGGGAACGATCCTGATCTCCTCGCTGCTGGGCATCACGCTGCCCTTCCTGACCCAGGCGATCTTCGACCGGGCCCTGTTCCCTCGGACGGTCGAGGGCTCCATCGGGCAGCCGCGGATCGGCCTCCTGGTGGCGCTGGTGGGGGCGAGCATCGCCATCACGCTCCTGGGCGCCCTGCTGGCGGTCGCCCAGACGTGGCTGGCGACCCGCCTGGGCAATGCGGTCATGCGTGACCTGCGTGACCGGCTGTTCGCTCATCTGCAGCGGATGGAGCTGGCGTTCTTCACCAGCACCCGCACCGGGGAGATCCAGAGCCGGCTGGGTAACGATGTCGCCGGCGTGCAGTCGGTGGTCACCGACACAGCCAGCTCCATCCTCGGCAACACCGTGACCGTGGTGAGCGCGCTGGTCGCCATGCTGGTGCTGTCGTGGCGGCTGACCCTGGTCGCAGTGGTGCTGCTGCCGGTCTTCGTCCTGCTGCAGGTGCGGGTCGGCCGGGTGCGGCGCAAGGTCGCCGGCGCCACGCAGCGCTCGGTCGCCGACATGACCGCGATCACCCAGGAGACGCTGTCGGTGAGCGGGGTGCTGCTCGCCAAGGTCTTCGACCGGCAGCAGGCCGAGGTCGAGCGGTACTCCGCGGAGAATGCGCGCCAAGCCGATCTGCAGGTCCGCCAGACCATGACCGGGCAGTCGTTCTTCGCGACCGTGCAGGCGTTCTTCGGGCTCACGCCGGCGCTGGTGTACCTGGTGGCCGGTCTGTCGATCGGCGGTGTCTTCCTCGCCGGGGGTGCCGCCACCCTCACCGCCGGGACGATCGTGGCCTTCACGACCCTGCAGACCCGGCTGCTCTTCCCGGTCGTGCAACTGCTGCGCGTCGGGGTCGACGTCCAGACGTCGCTGGCCCTGTTCGAGCGCGTCTTCGAGTACCTCGACCTCGAGCCCGCCATCGTCGAACGGCCGGGCGCGGTCGACCTCGTCAAGGAGGACGTGGCCGGGCACGTGACCTTCGAGGACGTGCGTTTCCGCTACGGCGGCGGTGATCGCGCCGGAGCCGACGGCGCACAGCCCTGGACCCTCGACGGGGTCAGCCTCGACGTGCCGGCCGGTTCGCTGGTCGCCTTCGTCGGGCCCAGCGGTGCCGGGAAGACCACCGCGTCCTACCTGGTGCCCCGGCTGTACGACGTCGACGCGGGCCGGGTCACCCTCGACGGCCACGACGTCCGGGACCTGACTCGAGCGTCGTTGGCACGGGCGATCGGCGTGGTGACGCAGGAGTCCTACCTCTTCCACGCATCGGTGCGGGACAACCTGCGGTACGGGCGTCCCGACGCCAGCGACGCGGAGGTCGAGGCGGCGGCTCGTGCGGCCAACATCCACGACCGGATCCAGCGCCTCGCCGACGGCTACGACACGACGGTGGGGGAGCGGGGGTACCGGCTCTCGGGCGGTGAGAAACAGCGGCTGGCCATCGCGCGGGTGCTCCTCGCCGACCCGCGGGTGCTGATCCTCGACGAGGCGACCTCGGCTCTCGACACCGCCAGCGAGCGGCTGGTGCAGCAGGCGCTGGAGGAGGCGATGCACGGCCGGACGACCATCGCCATCGCCCACCGACTGTCGACCGTCCTCGCCGCCGACGCGATCTTCGTGTTCGACCGCGGGCGAGTGGTCGAGCACGGCACCCACACCGAGCTGATCGGCCAGGGCGGCCTCTACGCCAAGCTCTACGCCGAGCAGTTCGGCGGCGGCACCGTTCAGGCCCGATGCGACGACGGGGTGATCTTCGCCGACGGCGAGGTCGTGTGGCACGCCGCAACCCGCGACGACACGCATCACGACGACCGGCACGGCCGGGATCGGCTGCTCGAACCCGTACTCCCAGCCCGGCCTCCGCTTCGGGGCTTGCCTTGAGCCGAGCCCCCACCGACGGCGACGTGGATGATGATCGCCCGGACGAAGACGTCGTCCACGGCCAGGTACTCCTCGATCACATGAGCGGCGACGTACCGCTGACCCGGTCCGGCGCCGTAGGCCGCCCGGATCCCAGGCGCCGGAGGCCACACCGATCGTGACCCACACCGTCGACCGGACCGCCGCCTCCCGCACGCCGGTGACGTGCGGCTCGCGGTCGAGGGGCTCAGCGACGCCCCTGGCGCACGCGAACTGGAGAGGGGAGGGTGTGCGGCGTGGTGACCCGTGTGTGCCCCGAGTGGGGTCTCCCGGTCGCCACCCTGCCCGCCCAAGCCGCCGGCCGGTCCCGTGGGTGGTCGTTCCGCCAGCTGAGGAGGAGAGAAACGCCATGGGTACGCGGTACCAGGTGACCGGTGCAGGTGCCGGCGGTCCGACCTGCGCCCATCTGGACCAGGCCACCGACGTCGAGCCCAGCACCACCGAGGGCTGCGAGGACTGCCTGCGGGACGGCACCCGGTGGGTCCACCTGCGGGAGTGCCTCAGCTGCGGTCACGTCGGCTGCTGCGACAGCAGCCCCCGCCGGCACGCCAGCGCGCACTACCAGGGCACCCAGCACCCGCTGATCCGCTCGATGGAGGCCGGGGAGGACTGGGGCTGGTGCTACCCCGACCAGATCGTCCTGGCGCCGGTCCGGTGAGGACCGGACTGGCGGACGAACCGCGGCCGCGCCTCGCGGCCGGCTGACGGACCGAGGATGGACGGAACGCCGCTGGCGGCCGCAGCGGACAGCGCGGTGTCGGTCGAGGGTCTGTTCGAGCTGCTCGGGCTGGTGGTCATCGTCGCCGTCGTCGCGGCACTCGGCCGCCGGGTGCAGGTGGCCGGTCCGATCCTGCTCGTGCTGGTCGGCTTCCTGCTCTCCTACGTCCCGGGCGTGCCGGACTACCGCATCGACCCCAACGTCGTGCTGCTGCTCTTCCTGCCCCCGCTGCTGTACGCCGCGGCCTGGCGTACCTCGAACCGCTCGTTCCGCAGCAACCTGCGCCCGATCGGCCTGCTCTCGGTCGGGCTGGTGCTGTTCACCACGCTCGTCGTCGGGCTGGTCGCGTGGGCCGTCGTCCCCGGCCTGCAGCTGTCCGCGGCGTTCGCACTGGGCGCGGTGGTCGCCCCGCCCGACGCCGTGGCGGCCACCGCGGTGGCCCGGCGCAGCGGCCTGCCCCGCCGCGTGGTCACCATCCTCGAGGGCGAGAGCCTGCTCAACGACGCGACGGCGCTGACCACCCTGCGGGTGGCGATCGCGGCGGCGGCCAGCTCCGTCACGCTGCTCGACTTCGCCTGGGAGTTCGCCGTCGCCGCGATCGGCGGGGCGCTGATCGGGCTGGTCACCGCCTGGGTCGCCGCCCAGCTGCACCGGCGCAACGACGAGCCGGTCCTCGACGTGGTCCTGTCCGTGCTCACGCCGTTCACCTCCTACCTGCTCGCCGAGGCGGTCGGGGCCTCCGGCGTGGTCGCCGTGGTGAGCACCGGCCTGTGGCTGAGCCAGCGCTGGTACCGCCTCTTCTCGCCCGCCTCGCGGACGCTGGCCACCCCGCTGTGGAACGTGGCGGACTTCCTGCTCACCGGTGTGGTCTTCGCGCTCATCGGCCTGGAGCTGCCGGCGATCGTCAGCGGCATCGAGGGCACGCCGGCGGGCACGGTCGTGGTCGGTGCCGTCGCCGTCACGCTCGCCGTCGTCCTGAGCCGTCCGCTCTGGGTCTTCCCGGCCACCTACCTGGCTCGGCTGGTCCCGAGGGTCAGGCGGCGCGACCCGGCGCCGCCCTGGCAGTACCCGGCGGTGATCTCGTGGGCCGGCATGCGCGGCGTGGTGTCGCTGGCGGCCGCGCTCGCCTACCTCCCGCAGCTGCCGCAGGGCGAGCTGTTGACCTTCTTCACCTTCGTCGTGGTGGTCGCGACGTTGGTCGGCCAGGGACTGACCCTGCCGTGGCTGATCCGCCGACTCGCGCTGCGCGCGCCGAGCCGGACCGAGGACGCGCTGCAGGAGGCCGCGGTGCAGCAGGAGGCGGTCAACGCCGCCCTGACGCGGCTCGACGAAGTGCTCGCCGAGGACGGCCAGGTACCGGTCGAGGTGGTCGACCGGCTGCGGGACAAGGCGGAGATCCGGGGGCTGTTCGCCTGGGAGCGGCTCGGCAACCGGGACCGCGAGTTGCCCTCGGCCGCCTACCGCCGGCTGCGCCGGGCGATGCTCGAGGCCGAGCGGGCGGTGTTCCTCCGCGCCCGCGACGAGGGGCGCATCGACGAGGAGGTCGTCAGCGAGGTCCTCCGCGAGCTCGACACCGAGGAGATGCTGCTGGAGCGCTGACGACCCTCGCCAGCCGATGGCGCCGCAGGCGCTCCGTGTCGCAGATCTCCCGGTGGTTGGCGTCTCCTGGTCGGCGGCTCGTGGCACGGGATGTCGGCCAGGGCGTCGGCGCTCTCCTGGATGCCAGCGCGGTCCCGTTCCTCCCGCAGCTCGTACGAGCCCAGTTCCAGCAGACTGGTCAGCGAGGCGACGCCCGCCTCCGATGCCGAGCCCGCGGGGGGCGCCGAGTGGGCGCCCAGGTGTGGGCCGCTCGCCTGGAGCTGTGCCCGCATCCTGCAGGCTCGGTTCGGGCTCAGCCCGGAACTGCCAGCGGGGACTGCCCCGACCTCGGTCGACCCGGTCGGGTAGGTGGGGTCAGGCCGCGCACCGGCATCCCCACCCTGCAGCGACGCGGACTTCTGCGCCGATGCGCACCGGGACTCCCGCTCGAGTCCGCGAGCTGCTCTCTCGGCGGGCGGCGCGGGGCGACTCTCGACCACCGCGGTGTACGGGTCGAGGGCGGGACTGCCCCCGGCGTCGGTGATGTCGTCAGCGACTCGGTCCGGGGGTGCCGGATCACGAGCCGCGAGGACGCCCTCGCCCGGCGGCCAGGAGTGCCCTCGTTGTCGCAGCTCCGATCCCGCGAACTGGCGCCCGTCACCATCGCGGTCCTGTCGACGACGGGACACATCGGGCGGCCTCCTGTTCTGGTGGCTGCGAGGACGACGGGCGGTGGCCTCGATCCTGCTCGCGACCGGACCAGGCAGTCGCCACGTCGCCCGTCTGGTCGTCGAGCCGGACGTCTCCCGGGCAACCGGCTACGAGCGGTCGGCCCGGTGGCGGGGCGGAGGCCGGCCGGTGGCGAAGCCGTCGGGCGGGTCGTCAGGCCGCGCGCCGTGACGTTCGACGGAGGCGCCGGACGATCAGTGGGTCGAGCCCGAAGCGGCCGGAGCCGGTCACGGCGAGGACGAGGCTGAGCAGGCCGAGCGCGATGACCAGCTCGGGGCCGTTGTGATCCATGGCGAACAGTCCGCTGGTGTGCACGAAGATCCAGGCGCCGGCCATGTTCAGCGCCATCAGGACGCCGACGACCGGGACCGCGGCGCCGACGATCATCGCGATCCCGCCGACGAGTTCGAAGAGCACGTTGGCCGGGCCGGTGAGGGCGGGCAGGGGGACGCCGGCCTCCGCGAAGAGCTGCCCCACTCCGGTGAGGCTGCCTCCGAACTCGTACTCGAGCTTGGCGTGGGCCACCATGAGCACGCCGAGACCGATCCGGGCGGCGAGCAGGACGAGGTTGCGGACGGTCTGGACGAGGCCGGTCTTCCCGGTGAGTGTGGTGCGGGCGATGGTCGTCATGGTCGTGTTCCTTCGTGATGGTCGAGCCGGTCGGGTGCGCGTGGGACCGGGCTGAGCCAGGTCCCGTTCATGCGGGTCTGGTGATGACGGGTGTGGCCGCAGAACAGCAGCTCGCCGACGGCTGGCACGGCGGGGCAGCGGGCTGCGAGTGCTGCGGTGCGGTGCGTGGCCGGTGGCTGTGTGCGGCGGGCATGGCACCCCCTCTTCGGTGTCGGGCCGCTCGGGCGGTCGCCCACTGGCTCACCGGGTCGGTGGAGCTGCGGTCCCCTGTACGACTCCGTGGTCGGCCCGAACTCATCAACATCGGTCCGGTCGATCGGTTCGGGCCTGGTGGGAGTGACGTGAAGGCCTCACGTCGACGTGGGGTCACCGGCCGCAGACCTTCTCCGGCCGTGTGACGGGATGGATCTCGCACGGTGCGGTCGTGACCGGGTCGCCTGGCGAGGGTGGTGGCCGGTGTACTCCTCGCGGCGCAGCAGCATCGCGCCCGCCATCGCCGGCAGCATCAGCAGATGGCCGCCGACGAGCATCCCGGTCGGCGAGAGAGCTCCCAGCCACAGCGGCGCGAACAGCACGACGAACGGCAGGTACATGGCTGCGGCCATCAGGCCGGTGGCGGCCCGGCCGTGGCGGCGGTAGCCCATCCACGCCACCATCGCCGCGGTCATGTTGGTGGCCATGACGAGTGCGTCGAGCTCGGGGACAGCGCGGACCGACCGCCAGCCCAGCGGGTCGAGCAGCGCGGACTCGAGGGGGCCGAGGACCGCCATCCCGAGCAGCATCGCCACGAGCATCTCCAGGTAGTGGCGCGCGAAGCGCCACCCCCCGGCGCGGGTCCAGGCCGAGCGGGGAGTCGTCATCGCCGTTCTCCTTCGGCAGGGTCGGGACGAGGCCCGGCTGCGTCAGAGACCGGTGCGCGCCGTCGTCGGCGCAGCAGCCGGACGCCGCCGGCCACGTGGCTGCCTGCACGTCGGTGTCGTCCGGTCGCCCGTCACGAGCACCGCCGGACGGTCGTGGTCCGGCATGCCGATCAGGCTGCTACCGGATGCGGCGTGGCGCGTCGGCCGCCGGACGGCTTCCGCGCTACGCCCGGCGACGTAGGCCCCCTGATCGCCCTCGGGGAGCCCGCGGCGCCGTTGGCCGCACGGTCGGCACGGCGCGGCGGCGGCTACCGGTCGCGACCGGCCACGATCAGAGCGCCGCGCTTGGTGACCTGCAGGGGCGTGGCCAGCCCGTCGGCCGCGGCGACGGCGACCTCGGTCGGCACCTGCCGGCCGACCAGGTAGTCGCGGATCGCTGTCGCGTCAGGAAGCGTCACCAGGGGTGCGTCCCAGGGGAACACGGCGATCGAGTCGAAGACCCGGGCGAGCAGCCCGGGCGCGTCCTCGGCGTCGAAGCCCGTCGCGGATCGGGTCCAGTACGCCGAGAACTCCGGTGAGTCGGTGCGGGCGATCGTCGCCGCCAGCAGGTGCCCGCCGGCGCGCAGCACGCGGCGTGCCTCGCGCAGGGCGGGCATCGGGTCGGGCAGGTGGTAGAGGACGTTGAGCGCGGTGACGGCGTCGACGGCGCGGTCGCGCACCGGCAGCCGGGTGGCGTCGGCCCGCAGCACCGGGGGCGGGTGGTCGCGCAGCAGCGTCTCCGACGCGTCCAGGCCGACGAGCCAGGGCCCGGGCGCCGGGAGGGCGGCGCGCAGCGCGCCGTCCGCGCACCCCACGTCGAGGACGGTGCCCGCGCCGAGTTCGCCGAGCAGCTGCGCGACTCGGCCGTACAGGTCGGCCGCGGTGTGCGCCCGCGCGCTCCGCATCCCCAGCCGGTAGCGCTCCGGGTCGGTGTCGTAGTCGCACGGCACGCTCACCGGCGGAGCCTGCCGGTCCTCCAGTGCCATGTGTCGCTCCTCGCGCGGGTCAGCGCCCTACAGATCCGGTTCACCGTCGACGACCTCCCGCGGCAGTTCGGCGCCGCTCGCGCCACGAGGCGGACGACCGATGGCAGTCGCACGATGAGGCCTCACCTGCTGG
>DASQDP010000024.1:0-66697 GCA_035634095.1 Nocardioidaceae bacterium
CCGACCTCGAGCATCTCGTGGGTCGCGCCGCTGCTCATCATCTTGATCTTGTCGCGGTGGGTCAGCTTGCCGTCGATGACGCGGACGTAGGTCACCACGCCGCGGTAGGTGTCGTAGACGGAGTCGAAGATGAGTGCCCGTGGTGGCGCGTCCGCGACGCCGGTCGGCGCCGGGGTCTGCGCGACGATCTCGTTGAGCAGCTCCTCCACCCCGAGGCCGGTCTTCGCCGAGACCCGCAGGACTTCCGAGAGGTCGCAGCCGAGGATGTGCGCGAGCTCCTCGGCGTACTTCTCCGGCTGCGCCGAGGGCAGGTCGATCTTGTTGAGCACCGGGATGACGTGCAGGTCCGCACCAAGGGCGAGGTAGAGATTCGCGAGGGTCTGCGCCTCGATGCCCTGGGCCGCGTCCACCAGCAGCACCGCCGCCTCGCACGCCTCCAGCGACCGGGACACCTCGTAGGTGAAGTCGACATGGCCGGGGGTGTCGATCATGTTCAGCACGTAACCGCCCGGCTCGGCGCCTGCGGCGTTGTCGGCCGCCACCGTCCAGGGCATCCGGACGGCCTGGCTCTTGATCGTGATGCCGCGCTCGCGCTCGATGTCCATCCGGTCGAGGTACTGCGCCCGCGCGCTGCGCTCGTCGACCACACCGGTCAGCTGCAGCATCCGGTCGGCCAGCGTGGACTTGCCGTGGTCGATGTGCGCGATGATGCAGAAGTTCCGCAGGATCGCGGGATCGGTCTTGCCCGGGGCGGGCGCGGACGAGGAGATGGGCACGGGCGACTCTCGGTAGCGTGCGGGGGTCGCTTCCCATGGTCCCACACGGGTGGGTCCCGGGTACGCCGCCGGCGCGAACGGCCCGGCGAGCGCCCGCCGCCCTCGAGGTGCGCCACCATGACGTCCATGTCGTTCCACGGACCCGGGCCCCGCGACCCCTCCACGCTGGAGCCGGTGCCGCACGGGCGGACCGCTCGTCGGCTGGAGTGGTCCCTGCTCCCGCCGGGTGTGCGGAGGCTGGTGGAGGACCGGTGGCGGACCACCGTGGTGAACGCCCGGTCGGCCGGCAGCGGCTTCACCCCGGGCTGCGCCAGCGTGCTCACCGGCGCCGACGGCCGCCAGGTCTTCCTCAAGGCGGCCAGCCGCAAGGCCCAGCGGCCGTTCGCGGAGGCCTACGCCGTGGAGGCCCGCAACCTGCGCCGCCTGCCCGCCGGCCTCCCGGTTCCGAGGCTGCTGTGGTCGCACGAGGACGACCTGTGGGTGGTGCTGGTCCTCGAGCACGTCGCCGGTGCCAATGCCCCACGGCCGTGGACGCCCGACGCCCTCGGCCGCTGCCTCGACACGCTCGAGACGCTGGCGTCGGCGTTGACGCCTCCGCCGATGCAGCTGCGTCCCCTCGCCGAGGACTTCGCGGAGCTGGTCGGGTGCTGGGACCACGTCCGTCGTACGTCGCCGGACTGGCCGCACCTCGAGGAGGCGGCCGCCCTCGCTGCGGGCTTCGAGCCGGCGACCCGCGGGACGACGCTGGTGCACACGGACGCCCGCGACGACAACTTCCTGCTCGGGCCGGACGGACGGGCGTACCTGTGCGACTGGAACTGGCCGGTCGTGGGAGCGGGGTGGGTCGACACCGTGTGCGTGCTGATGACGGCGTTCGGGGACGGGCTGGACGCCGACGCCCTGATGGCCGAGCGGGTGCTGACCCGCGACGTCCCGGCGGCGGACGTGGACGCCCTCCTCGCGCTGCTGTGCGGCTACTTCCTGGAGCGGCGCGACGACCCGGTGCCGCACTCCTCGCCGTTCCTGCGGCGCCACCAGGACTGGTGCGCCGAGGTCACCTGGGCCTGGCTCGCGCAGCGCCGCGGCTGGACCGCGGGGGGCGGTCGGTGAGCCGGGCGCGGAGGCGACGCCGGGGATTTGGGGCGGGCCGGACGGCGCTGGTATCGTCGATGCTTGCGCGTGCGGCGCGAGTGCACCGCGGCCTCCGTGTGCAGCTGTTGTCGGCGCGCAGAGCACCCGGGACCAGCGCACCCAACTCCGAACGAAGTGATCGAGGCCCGTGGCGAACATCAAGTCCCAGATCAAGCGCAACCGACAGAGCGAGGCTGCGCACCAGCGCAACAAGTCCGTGAAGTCCGCGCTCAAGTCTGCCGTGCGTCGCTTCCGGGAGGCGGCCGAGGCCGGGGACGCGGACCAGGCCCGTTCGCTCGCCGCGGCCGCGAGCCGCAAGCTCGACAAGGCCGCCTCCGCCGGCGTCATCCACAAGAACCAGGCGGCGAACAAGAAGTCGGCGATCACCAAGCGAGCCGCTTCGCTCTGAGTCGACTGTTCTGCGTGGGAGGGCCGCCCGCCGCTCGGGGCGGTGACCCGCACCTCGGTGGGGTCAGCGACTGCGCGCGGAGGTCACGGTCAGCACCATGCGCTCGAGTGCGTAGGCGGCGTCGCCGGCGGCACCCTTGACGTCGGAGTCCGCCTGGGCAACTGCCCTGATCGCGATCGCGAGCCCACGGTCGTCCCAACCTCGGGACTGCTCGCGCAGCGTCCGGACCTTCCACGGCGGCACACCCGCCTCCTTGGCCAGTTCTGCCTCGCGCATCCCGCGTGGCGCCGAGGCCACCCTGGCCACACCCCGCAGCCCCGCCGCGAAGGCGCTGGTCACCAGGACGGCCGCCGTGCCGTTGTCCAGCGCCCAGCGCAGCTCCTCGAGCGCCGGCTCCGTCCGGCCTGCGAGAGCAGCGTCCGCGATGGCGAAGGACTTCACCTCCGCCCGCCCGCCGAAGTACCGACCGGCCACGGCCGCGGTGAGCGGCTCACCGGGAAAGTCGCTGGTCAGCTGGTGCGCCGCGCCGGCCAGGGCGCGGAGGTCCTGCCCGACGGCCTGCACCAGCAGGTCCGCGGCGTCCTCGCTGATCGTGCCTCCGTGGCCGCGCACCTCGGCCGCCACGAACCGCCCGTACTCCGAGGGACGCAGCGACGCGGACTTCACCTCGGTGACGGCGGGCAGCTTGCGCAGCCTGGTCAGCAGCCCGCTGCCCTTCTGGCCGCCGGAGTGCACCAGGACCAGCCCGATGTCGGGCACCGGCTCCATGGCGTAGGCGACGAGGCCGTCGTACGCCTCCTCGGGCAGCTCCTCGAGACGGCTGAGCACCACGCACCTGATGGAGGAGAACAGCGACGGGGCAGCCAGGTCGCCGAGGGTCGCCAGGCCGACCGAGTCCGCCGGCGTCTCGCTGACCTCGGACTCCGGGTCGGCGGCACGGACGGCGGCGACGGCCGCCTGCACGGTCCTCTGGTTGAGCAGCTCCTCCGGGCCGGTGACCAGGGTCACGTGGCCCAGGATGTCGCGGGCGTGAGGGGACGACGCCATGATGAGGCTCAGCGTGCCACACGGCTCCCCCCTACCGCGGCGGTGGGCTGCGGGAGCAAACCCGGGGCGTGAGCCCGACGAGGCGGGGTACGTCCCGTGACGGTGTGCCACCAGCGAGAGGAGCTCGATGCAGCCCGAGATGATCGGCGGCCGCTACCGGGTGGTCCGAGCGATCGGCCGGGGCGGCATGGGCACCGTGTGGCTGTGCCGCGACGAGCTGCTGCAGCGAGACGTGGCTGTCAAGCAGGTCGGGATGCTGCCCGGGGCGTCGGTCACCGACTCCGCTCGAGCGCTGCGAGAGGCGCGGTCCTCGGCCGCGTTGAGCCACCGCAACGTGGTGACCGTCTTCGACGTCGTCGAGGAGGACCGCGCGATCTGGATGGTCATGGAGCTGGTCCCGGGCCGCTCCCTGGCCGAGCTGGTCAAGCAGCAAGGGCCCCTCGACCCGGCGAGGGTGGCCGACATCGGCGCGCAGATCGCCGAGGGCCTGGCCGCTGCACATGCCGTGGGCACCATCCACCGCGACGTCAAGCCCGGCAACGTGCTGGTCCGGGACGACGGGCTCGCCGCGATCAGCGACTTCGGCATCGCACGGTCCGCAGGCGACCCCGCGCTGACCCAGTCCGGGCTGCTCACCGGCACCCCGTCGTACTTCTCCCCGGAGCTGGCCCGTGGAGCACCTCCTTCCGCCCCCTCGGACGTCTGGGCTCTGGGCGCGACCCTGTACGCCGCGGTGCAGGGGCGCCCGCCGTACCGGCAGCAGGACAACCCGGTCGCCGTGCTGCACGACATCGCCAGCCAGCAGCCACCGAGACCGGACCGGGCCGACTTCCTGGAGCCGGCGCTGCTGCGGATGCTGGACCGCGACCCCGACAGCCGGTGGTCGATGGACGACGCCGCCCACGCCCTGCACCGGCTGGCGAGGGACAACGCCGCCGAGAACACCCGGGCGGAGACACTGCTGACGGCGCCCTCGGCGGCGTCGCTGCGGGCTCGGTCGGCGGCCGGGACGGGGCAGTCGCGGGAGCGAACGTCGCGGGCTGGCGCCGGCGCACCGCCGACGTCCTCGGCGACGGCGTCCACGCCGGCAGCGTCAGCTCCTGCCCAGCGTCTGCTGTCGGACCCGGGATCCACCGGTCGATCCCGAGGCCGGCTGCTGCTCGCAACGCTGGCCCTGCTGCTCCTGGTGGGGGCGGGCATCGGCTACGCGCTGACGCGCGACACCGGCGCCGGGGCGGATCCCGCAGCCACGGACCGCGGCAGCGCGCGCGCCGGCTCCTCCGACAGCACGACGCCGAGTCGGGACGCCGGCGCGGCACGGTCTCCGAGCGGGAGCACCTCACCGTCGACCCCGGCCACCCCGTCGGCCACACCGTCGGGCCGCGGGTCCTCGACACCGTCCCCCACCGCGTCGACCTCACCCAGGGACAGCTCCACCGTGGACGCGGCGTCGGTGACCCCCTTCCTCCAGGGGTACTTCGCGGACGCCCCCGGCGGCTCCGACGAGGCGTGGGCGCAGCTCGGGCCCGGCATGCAGGCGCAGGGGCGTTCCACGTACGACAGGTTCTGGGGGGGCATCGCGTCGGTCGACGTCGCCGACGTGGAGCCCGTCGCCGCCAACGCGGTCGAGGTGACCTTGACCTACACGCGGACGGACGGCACGACCAGCCCTGAACGCAAGCGCCTCGAGCTGCTGCGCACCGACGACGGCGGGTACCTGATCAACGGGGACGAGCCGGCCGGCTGACCCGGTCGGGCTGACACCGCGATCGGTCCTCACCGGCTGCCCCGTTCGTGCACGTGGAGCCGGCCGTCCTCGACCGTGACGGCGACGTCCCCGGCCTGGTCCGTGCGGGCCACGCTCATCCCGGCCCGACGCAGCAGGCTCAGCGTGGCCGGGGAGGGGTGCCCGTAGTCGTTGTCAGCGCCGGCGGTGACCACAGCGAGGCGAGCCCCGACACCCGACAGGAGGTCGACGTCCTGGTAGCGGCTGCCGTGGTGGGGCACCTTGAGCACGTCCACGCGCAGGCCGGGGACCGTGCGCCACAGGTCCGCCTGCGCCTCGGGCTCGATGTCCCCGGTGAGCAGCATGCGCACCCCTGCGGCGTCCACGAGCAGCACCAGGCTGGAGTTGTTCGCCGCGGACCCCTCTTCGCCGGCGCTGCCGTGGCCAGCGCTGGCCGCCCGCACGGGACCGACCACCTGCCAGGTCACGGCGCCGAGGCGGCGCACCTCGCCGTACGCCGGCACCCGCACCGGGACCCGTGCCGCCGCCGCCCAGCGCCGCACCTGCGCGGCGCCCGAGGCAGGGTCTGCGACACCGGTGACGTCGATCTCCCCCACGGGATGCTCGAGGACTCCGGGCAGCCCGTCAATGTGGTCGGCGTGGAAGTGCGTGACCACCACGACCGGGAGGGACCTCACCTCCAGCCGGGTCAGGCAGGCGTGGATCGCGGCCGGGTCCGGACCGGCGTCCACGACCATCGCACTCCCCTGTCCGGCGTTGACCACCAGACCGTCTCCCTGTCCCACGTCGCAGGCCACGAGGACCCAGTCCCGCGGCGGCCAGCCGGGAGACGGCAGCGGACGCAGCAGGACGACGACCAGCAGGGCGCTCAGGGCAAGGGACCACCGAGCCCGACGCAGCACGGGACCGGCACCGAGCCCGAGGGCGAGGCAGACCAGGACGAGGAGCCCTACGGAGACGGCGCCGGCCGGCCAGTCCACCGCGGCCGTGGGCAGGCGGGCGAGGTTGACCGCCACGGTCACGATCCATCCGCCGCACAGTGCCGCGACCCATCCGCAGGCCTGGCCCACGGGCGGGGCCACGAGGAAGAGCAGACCGCCCATCAGGCCGAGGACGGTGGCCGGTCCCACCGCAGCTGCCACGGCGAGGTTCGCCACCACGGCCACCAGGCTCACCTGACCGGAGATCGCGGCCACCACCGGTGTGCAAGCCAGCTGCGCCGCGAAGGGGACGGCCAGCGCCTCGGCAGCCCACCGGGGCATCCAGGTGACCAGCGCGTCGCGGAACGACGGCCCGAGGAAGAGGATGCCGGCAGTTGCCAGCGAGGACAGGACGAAACCGAGGGAGAGCGCCAGCCACGGGTCGAGGAGCAGCAGCACCAGCACGGCAGCGCCGAGAGCGCGCGCCCCCCGGTCCCGGCCCCGCGAGCCCATCCCGACCAGGGCGACCGACCCCATCACTGCCGCCCGAAGCACGCTCGGCTCGGGACGCGCCAACAGAACGAACCCGAGCACCCCCACCAGCCCGACGAGGGTCAGGCCGCGTGCCCGGACGCCCACCCAGCGGGCCAGCACGAGCACGAAGCCCACCACCAGGGTGAGGTTGGTGCCGGAGACGGCCGCCAGGTGCGTGAGACCGCAGGTCCGGAAGTCGTCCACGACGCTCGGCGACATCCGCTCGTCGTCACCCACCACCAGGGCGGGCACCAGGGCCCTGGCCTCCGGCGGCGCGGACGAGACCGACTCGCGGATGCCCCGACGAACCCCGGCGGCACCGTCGAAGACCGCCGGCGGGGAGCTGAGCAGCCGCGGCGCACGGCCGGTCGAAAGCACCCCAGCGAGGTCCGGCCCACCTGCCGGACCGAGCCGTCCCGTCGCCGAGACCCGTGCCCCCAGGAGTGCCGAGCTCCAGGTCTCGTCGCCGATCACCAGCACCGGGACTGCGGTCCGGTGGCGCCGACCACGGCCCACGACCTCGCTGACGGTGACCCGGGTCAGCGTGTACGTGCCGAAGCGCCCCGGTCTCCGTACGGGGTCCGAGGTCACCCGTCCGCTGAGGGTCACCGCGGCTCCCTGCTCGGCCAGCAGCGCCACCGCCGTGGAGCGGTGCGCCTCGACCCGAGCGGTGCACACGCACCCCACCGCCGCCGCGGCCAGCAGGCATGCGGCCGCGGTCGCCACCGACCGGCCACGCCATGCTCGCAGCAGCAGCGCGACAGCGCCGAGGGCGACAAGGGCCAGGGAGGGCCACCCGGGCAGCTCGAAGGCGACCAGGGCGCCAACCCAGGCGGAGAGCCCCAATGCGACCGTGCGCAGGTCCCGCGGAGGACCCTGACCGTCCTCGTCCGGGAGGCTCGGCAGGCTCGGCAGGCTCGGCATCAGAGGGTGACGAAGGGTGCCAGCTCCGCGAGTGTCGCGTCCCCGATGCCGGACACCTCGAGCAGCTCGTCCACCGAGGTGAATGCGCCGTTCCGAGCGCGGAACTCGAGGATGGACAGCGCAGTCACCGGTCCCACTCCGGGCAGCTCCTCGAGCTCGCTCTGGGAAGCGGTGTTGAGGTTGACGAGGGGGCCTGGTGCGGCCGGCGTCGGCGCCGAGGCGGCCGTAGCCGCCAGGCCCGGCGGCGGAGGGACCCCGACAACGACCTGTTCGCCGTCGACCAGCACGCGAGCCAGGTTGAGCGCGCCGAGCCGCGCACCCGGGCGGGGCCCCCCTGCGGCCTCCAGTGCGTCCACCACCCGCGAGCCCACCGGCAGGGTCGCGATGCCGGGGCGGCGCACCTTGCCGGTCACGTCCACGACGATGCTGCCCGCCCCGGACCCGGACTGGCCGACGCCGACCGCACCCGGCAGGACCGGCCCAGGAGACGCTGCCGCCGCCGAGGGCGGGACCGATCCACCGGCAACCCCTTCGGCCGTCGGGGGCGCCGCCGAGGTCCCCGCCCCGCTCACCGCCGGCGTCCCGGCGGGAGTGACCAGCGGGGCGACGGCGCCACCCGATGCGTCGGCTCCGTCCGGTGCACCCGGCACCGAGGCCGCCGACGGTGTCAGGGGAACAGCACTTCCGCCATTGTCTGACCGCCACACCCACCACCCGGTCACCGCGACACCGAGCAGCGCGACCAGCGCCACGACCACCACGTGCGCCGCCGACATGCGCACCCTCCCCTGCAGGGAGGCCGGCAGCCGGTCCTGCAGCCAGCCGGCAGCGAGCCCCGACACCCCTACCGATCGGTGCGCGTGCCGCCCGGGCGACACATCCGGCCGTCGGGCGACCACCGGCCCGGAGTCTGACCCCGGCTGGCCCGACAACCGGACGCTCTCGCGCTCCGGATCGTCGGAGTGCACGAGCGACTGCGTCTCGTGCCGCGGGACGGGTGAGCGCCCGGACGGCACGGGCCCGTCCGGGTCACGGCGGAGGTCGGCGAGCTCGGCGCTCAACAGCTCGAGCCGGCGACGTGCCACCTCAGCGATCTGGTCGTTTCCTGACCTGCGGGAGCGCATGACCTGAACCTAGGTAGGGCCTCCGGCCCTCGACAGCCTCCGTCGACCGGCCTGTGGACAAGCGGCGGCGGCGCTGGGCTGGGGACGGACCCGCGGCCACTGACGGCCGCGGTCGATGGCGGGGGACCGGACGGCACCGGCCACCCGGGCCGCTGTCGTCAGCGCACGGAGGCGCGCGGGGAGACCACGACCGCGACCATGCCGGGCCCGACGTGCGCCCCGATGACGGCACCCACCTCGCCGACGGTCACCTCCCGGTCCTCGAGGTTGGCCTCGAGCCGCCCACGCAGGCTCGCGGCGAGCGCCTCGGCTCTGTCCGGGTTCGCCAGGTGGGCCACGGCCACGTCAACCGGGTCGTCCTGTGCCGCGGTGACCGCCAGCTCCTCGAGACGGCTCAGCGCCCTGCTCGTCGTACGCACCTTCTCGCGCATGGCGATGCGGCCGTCCACGATCTCCAGCAGCGGCTTCACCGACAGCGCGGAGCCGAGCAGAGCGGCGGCGGCCCCGATCCGCCCGCCGCGGCGGAGGTACTCGAGGGTGTCGACGTAGAACAGTGACGTCGTGGCGTCCGCCCGCGCGCGCGCAGCGTCGGCCGCCTCGTCCAGCGACCCTCCGACGTCGAGCACGTCGGCGGCCGTGAGCACGGCGTACCCGGTGGCGACGCCCAGCTGACGACTGTCCAGGACCCGCACCGGGAGCGACGCCTGCTTGGCCGCGAGCTGTGCGGACTCGAAGGTGCCGCTCATCTCGCCCGAGAGGTGGATGGAGAGCACCTCCTGCGCGCCGCCGGACCGGGCGCTCTCGTAGACCTCCGCGAACTCGGCCGGCGTGGGACGCGAGGTGCTCACCGGCGTCCACACACGCAGGGCCTCGGCGATCGTGTCCGGCGTCGCCTCCGTGTCGAGCCCTTCGCGGTACGACTTGGCCCCGAGGACCACCTGCAGGGGGACCACGACGATGGCGCGCCGTCCCGCCAGCTCGGCCGGCAGCATGGCCGTCGAGTCGGTGACGAGGGAGACCCTGCGCGACATGGCTGCAGGTTATCGGGGCGTGGCGGGAATCCCGCGGCCCGCTTCGGGGTTCTGCGGCGGGGTGGCCCGCCGGGCGACCGAGACGAAGGGACCGCCATGCGCGTCGTCATCGCCGGAGGACACGGCCAGATCGCCCTGCTGCTGGAGCGCGCGCTGGTCGAGCGAGGCGACTCCGTCGTCGGGATCGTGCGCAACCCGGCCCATGCCCCTGACGTCGAGCACACCGGTGCCCGATGCGTCGTCCTCGACCTCGAGGCCACCGACGCCGCGAGCGTCGCCGAGGTGCTGCAGGGTGCGGACGCGGTGGTCTTCGCTGCCGGCGGTGGACCTAACAGCGGCGCCGCACGCAAAGAGACGGTGGACAAGGGAGCGGCCGTGCTGCTCGCGGACGCGGCGGAGCTGTCGGGAGTGCGACGCTACGTGATGGTGTCCTCGATGGGCACCGACTCCATCGATCCCCACAGCGACGACGTCTTCGCGGTGTACCTGCGTGCGAAGCTGGCCGCGGACGACGACCTCCGCTCGCGCGACCTGGACTGGACCGTGGTGCGTCCCGGACGGCTCACCGACGAGCCGGGCAGCGGCAGGGTGCAGGTCGGGACGCTCCCACAGGGTGCAGTCCCCCGCGCTGATGTGGCCGCGGTGCTCGCCGCAGTGCTGCACACCGATGGGACGGTCGGCGTGACGTTCGACCTGCTCTCCGGCGACCAGACGATCGAGGCGGCGCTCGCCGGGCTGTGACAGCCGCGGGCGTCGTCAGCCCGCGACGATGTTCACCAGCTTCGGAGCCCGGACGATCACCTTGCGGACGGTGCGGCCCTCCAGTGAGCGCTGCACGTGGGGGTCGGCCAGTGCCAGCGACTCCAGGTCAGCCTCGGAGACGTCCGGACTCACCTGGAGCTTCGCGCGGAGCTTGCCCTGCACCTGCACGACGGCAGTGATGGACTCCTGGACGAGCAGGTCGGGGTCCACCTCCGGCCAGCCTGCGCGGGCCACGGTGGGCTGGTGTCCCAGCCGCTGCCACATCTCCTCCGCGGTGTACGGCGCGACGAGGCTGAGCAGGACCGCCACCGCCTCGACCGCCTCGCGCACGGCCGGGTCGTCGGGTCCGCACCCGGTGTCGACGGCCTTGCGGGTCACGTTGACCAGCTCCATCACCCGAGCCACCATCACGTTGAACCGGTGCGACTCCACCAGCTGCGCCGCCTCGTGCACGGTCCGGTGCGTGGCCCTGCGCAGCACGACGTCGCCGTCGCCGGCAGCGGCACCCGGAGCCGAGGTCACGTCGCCGCTGAGCCGCCAGGCGCGCTGCAGGAACTTCAGGGACCCTCCCGGGGAGAGGTCCGCCCAGTCGATGTTGTCCTCCGGCGGGCCGGCGAACACCAGCGTCAGCCGGATCGCGTCCACGCCGAACTCGGCGAGCTGCTCGCCCAGGTTGACGCCGTTGCCCAGCGACTTGCTCATCTTCTTGCCGCGGTTGATGACCACGCCCTGGTTGAGCAGGGCGGTGAACGGCTCGACGAAGTCGAGCATCCCCATGTCGTGCAGCACCTTGGTGAAGAACCGGCTGTAGAGCAGGTGCAGGATCGCGTGCTCCACCCCACCGACGTACTGCGCGGCGGGCATCCACCGCCGCACCGCGTCGGGGTCGAACGGACCATCGGTGTGGTGCGGGGAGCAGTAGCGCAGGAAGTACCAGGACGAGTCCACGAACGTGTCCATCGTGTCGCTGTCCCGGGTCGCCGGGCCGCCGCAGGACGGGCACGCGACGTTCACCCAGTCGGCGGCCGCGGCCAGCGGGGAGGTGCCCTTGGGCTTCAGGTCCGCGCCCCGCAGGTCCGGGAGCACGACGGGCAGCTGGTCGTCGGGCACCGGCACCTCGCCGCACGAGCGGCAGTGCACGATCGGGATCGGGCACCCCCAGAACCGCTGACGCGACAGCAGCCAGTCGCGGAGCCGGAAGTTGACCGCGCCGGCGCCGCGTCCCTGCGCCTCCAGCCGCTCGACGACCCTGGTGATGCCGGCGGCCTTGTCGGTGAGCCCGTCCAGCTCACCGGAGCTGACGTAGGTGCCGTCGCCGGTGGTCGCGACGTAGGTCTCCTCCGGGTTGTCCTCCCCGGTGTCGACGACCCGGCGGACCGGCAGCCCGAACACCTTGGCGAAGTCGAGGTCGCGCTGGTCGTGCGCGGGCACCGCCATGATCGCGCCGGTGCCGTAGTCGGCCAGCACGTAGTCCGCGGCCCAGACCGGGACCTGCTCGCCGGTGGCCGGGTTGGTCGCAGTCACCCCCAGGTACACGCCGGTCTTGGGCCGGTCGGTGGCCAGGCGGTCGATGTCGGAGGCCTTGCGCACCTGCTCCACGTAGTCCTCGAGCGCCGCTCGCTGCTCCGGCGCGCAGAGATCGGCGGCCAGCTTCGCGTCGGCCGCGACGACCATGAAGGTCGCGCCGTACAGCGTGTCCGGCCTGGTCGTGTAGACCGTCAGCGGCCGGGTCGACCCGTCGTGCAGGTGCAGCTCGAACTCGACGTGCGCACCCACGGACCGGCCGATCCAGTTGCGCTGCAGCGCCAGCACCCGCTCCGGCCACCGCCCCTGCAGCTGCTCCATGTCGTCGAGCAGGCGCTGGGCGTAGTCGGTGACCTTGAAGTACCATTGCGACAGCTCGCGCTTGGTGACCTCCGCCCCGCAACGCTCGCACATCCCGTCCACGACCTGCTCGTTCGCCAGCACGGTCTGGTCGTTGGGGCACCAGTTCACCGGCGAGAACTTGCGGTAGGCCAGTCCGCGCTCGCGGAGACGCAGGAAGAGCCACTGCGTCCACCGGTAGTACTCCGGGTCGCTCGTGTGCAGGCGGCGGGACCAGTCGAAGGAGATGGCGTAGCGGCGGAACGACTCCGCCTGCGTCTCGATGTTGGCATAGGTGTACGTCGCGGGGTGCTCGTCGCGTGCGATGGCGGCGTTCTCGGCGGGCAGCCCGAAGGAGTCCCAGCCGATCGGGTTGAGCACGTCGTAGCCACGCTGCCACCAGTACCGGGCGATCACGTCGTGCAGGGCCATCACCTCGGCGTGGCCCATGTGCAGGTCGCCGCTGGGGTACGGGAACATCGTCAGCGCGTAGCGCCGCTCCCTCGAGCCGTCGTCAGCGGCCCGGAAGGGGTCGAGCTCGTCCCAGACAGCCCTCCACTTGTCCTGGGTGGCGGCCACGTCGTACGTCGCGGTCCGGGGCCGCTGCTCCTGCTCGGTCAATGTCGTGCTCTTCCTCGTCGCGGTGCTGGGGCACAAAAAAACCCCTCGGGTGCGAGGGGTAGCCGCGTCGGTGTCCTGCCCAGGAGGCGAGCCGTCAACGCGGCCGGTCGAGAAGGAGGAACGTGCGCATGTCAGCAGGGTAGCGCATGCCGCACCGCGGGTGGTGCCCCGGCCAGCGGCGGGGCACCACCCGGAAGGCGGTCAGCGACGGGTCACCGGCGCGGCGTGACCTTGGCCTCCAGGACGTCCTGCAGCTGCTCGAGCGCATGGGCGAGCCCGCTGTAGACCTCCTCGCCGAGGGCCTGGCACCACTCGGTCTCGACCCGAGCCATCGTCTGCCTGATCACCGCCAGGGCGGCCCAACCGCGGTCGGTGAGCCGGACCACCCGCGTGCGTCGGTCGTCAGGATGCGACTCACGGAAGATGTAGCCCCCTGCCTCGAGCTGGTGCAGCAGGTGGTTCATGGCCTGCTTGGAGGCGTTCGTGCGCAGTGCAAGCACGCCGGGACGCTGGCCGTCCGGACCGGGGTGCTGGAACACCCCGAGGTGCGCGGGCAGCACATCGTCGAAGCCTGCTTCCCGCAGGCTGGCCATCACCTCGTGACGCACCACGACGGCAGGTCGGCGCAGCAGCGCTCCTACCGGCGGCAGCGACGGATCAGTCTTCTCGAGCCTCATCTATGTCCCCCCGGACACGCTTCGTGGAACAGGCCCCCCGGCCTCCCTCCGATTCTGCCCTCCTTCGCGTGAATTAGTAACGTTTCGGGCCGAGAAGTAGGCAAAACCTTTGCTAAATCCCTCTGCGGCCGCTGTATCGGTGCCGTCAGTGACGTGCGGGCGGCTCATCCTGGGAGCCCGCGTCGGTGGGAACGACGACGGGACGCAGCCGCGCCCAGAGCACGAAGGCGGCGGCGACCACCACCATGCCGAGGCCCGCCCACAGGTTGATGTTCACACCGTCCGCCTTGGCCAGGTCGGCGGCGCTGGGCCCCAGCAGGCCGGCGATGGTGAGCACGACGCCGTAGATCCCGATCAGCGAGGCGATGAACACGCGGATGTCGAAGGCGCCCGCCTTGTGGGGCGCGGAGCCCCCGGATCCTGCCTCTGTTGACATGGTCGCTCTCCTCACCAGAACACGATGTTCAGGACGATGACGATGACTGCGCCGACCCCCGCGAGCTTGGTCGGCTGCTGGAACCACGCCAGTTGGCCCTCGTCGGCGTCGTGGAAGTCCTGCTTGGGGGTCAGCGAGTAGACCAGCCCTCGCAGCTCCGACTCCGGCTTCGGCTTGGTCACCATCGTGACCGCGACGCTGATGACGATGTCGGCGACGAAGGCGGCCCCCGCGGCGGCGAAGCTGGCACCCTGCCCACCCAGTCCGACCACGCCCAGCGACATCGGGCCGAGGGCGTCCTCGCTCAGCACGCCGACCACCACGGCCGCCAAGGTCCCGCCGACCAGGCCGGTCCAGCCGGCGGTCGGGGTCATCCGCTTCCAGAACATGCCCAGGATGAAGGTGGCGAACAGGGGCGCGTTGAAGAACCCGAACAACGTCTGGAGGTAGGTCATGATGTTGGTGTAGTTCGAGGCGAAGATCGCGGTGCCGATCGCGATCAGCGTGGCGGCCACGGTGGCGATCCGACCGACCGCCGTGTAGTAGTCGTCCGGCTCGTCCTTCTTGACGTAGGTCTGCCAGAGGTCGTAGGAGAACACCGTGTTGAAGGCGGAGATGTTGGCTGCCATGCCGGCCATGAAGGATGCGAGCAGTCCTGCGATGGCGACGCCCAGCATCCCGTTCGGCAGCAGGTCACGGATCAGGTAGAGCAGGGAGTTGTTGTAGTCGAACCCGGGGTCTGCCGACGCCTTCGCGGACGCCACCTGGCCGACCAGCACCCCGGCGATCATGCCGGGGAAGATCACGATGAACGGGATGAACATCTTCGGGAAGGCGCCGATGATCGGCGCGCGCTGCGCTGCCGAGATCGAGCTGGACGCCATCGCCCGCTGCACCTCGACGAAGTTCGTCGTCCAGTAGCCGAACGACAGCACGAACCCGAGCCCGAACACCAATCCGATCACCGACCACAGCGGGCTCTCGATGCCGGTCAGGTTCGTCCCCGGCCAGGACGAGAGCTGGTCGGCCCCTCCCGGGGTCTCCGCGATCCGGTCCTTGAGAGCGCCGTACCCGCCGACCTTGTACAGGCCCAGGACCGTCAGCGGCAGCAGCGCCGCCACGATGACGAAGAACTGCAGCACCTCGTTGTAGATAGCGGCCGACAGGCCACCGAGGGCGGTGTAGGACAGCACCACGGCCGCGGCGACCAAGAGGGACACCCAGAGCTGCCACCCGAGGATGATCTCGACGATGCGCGCGAGGAGGTACAGGTTGATGCCCGCGATCAGCAGCTGCGCCAGGGCGAAGCTCAGCGCGTTGACGAGGTGTGCCGCGGGCCCGAAGCGCCGGTTCATGAACTCGGGGACCGAGCGCACCTTGGAGCCGTAGTAGAAGGGCATCATCACGACGCCGAGGAACAACATCGCCGGCACGGCGCCGATCCAGAAGTAGTGCACGGTCGGGATGCCGAACTGGGCGCCGTTGGCGGACATGCCGATGATCTCGACGGCGCCCAGGTTCGCTGAGATGAACGCGAGCCCGGTGACCCAGGCCGGGAGGGACCGGCCGGAGAGGAAGAAGTCGATGCTGCTCGACACGGACCGCTTCGCGAGCAGTCCGATACCGAGCACGAACACGAAGTAGATCCCGACGAGCAGGTAGTCGACCCAGTTGGCATCGAACCGAAGCTCGCTGCTCGCTGCGAGAACCATGCGTGCCTCCTGGGCTGTCCGGTCTGAAGCGTCCCGCACGTTACTCCCCCGATACACGCGACCCCGGCGTTGACCCGGCGACGCGCCTGACAACGGTGCACCCCGCAGTCGCTAGGGTCGTACGGCGGACGTGCCGCCGGAGCAGGAGGGACCGCTCGATGACCTGGATGGTGACCGGAGGCGCCGGCTACATCGGAGCCCACGTGGTGCGGGCGTTCAGCGAGCAAGGCTTGGACGCCGTGGTGGTCGACGACCTCTCCAGCGGCCACCGGGGCTTCGTCCCCGACGGCGTGCCGTTCGTCGAGGGCAGCATCCTCGACACCGCCCTCCTGGTCCGCACGATGCGCGAGCACTCGGTCGAGGGCGTGGTGCACGTGGCCGGCTTCAAGTACGCCGGCGTCTCGGTGCAACGCCCCCTCCACACCTACGACCAGAACGTCACCGGCACCCTCAGCGTGCTGCACGCGATGGAGGAGGCATCGGTGGGCAGGGTGGTGTTCTCCTCCAGCGCGGCCACCTACGGGAACCCGGACGGCGACACGGTCACCGAGGACACCGCGACGAAGCCGGAGTCGCCGTACGGCGAGTCCAAGCTCATCGGCGAGTGGCTGCTGCGCGACCAGGCCGCGGCGACCGGACTGCGGCACACCTCGCTGCGCTACTTCAACGTGGTCGGCTCAGGCAGCCGCGACCTCTACGACACCAGCCCCCACAACCTGTTCCCGCTGGTGATCGAGGCGTTGCTCGGGGGACGGACCCCGTCCATCAACGGCGAGGACTACCCGACCGCGGACGGGACCTGCGTGCGGGACTACGTGCACGTCGCCGACCTCGCCGTCTCCCACGTCGCGGCCGCCCGCGCCTTGACCGACGGCACCGCCCTGCAGCCGGTCTACAACCTCGGCAGCGGGGAGGGCCTCTCCGTCCGTCAGATCATGGACGCCATGGCTCGGGTCACCGGGATCGAGTTCGAACCGGAGGTCAGGCCCCGCCGTGCCGGCGACCCCGCCCGCATCGTCGCCTCAGGTGAGCTGGCCGCCCGGGACCTGGACTGGCGGATGCGTCACGACCTCGACGCGATGGTCGCCAGCGCCTGGGAGTCCCGCCGAGCGGCCGACGCCGCTTCGAGCGACGCAGACCTTGGGTGAGGGTCGCCTCCGGAGAGCCGCCCAGAATCCCGCCCAGGATGCGCTCAGGGTCTCTTGCGTTCCCTCTTGGCTGACGGTGGGAGGATGGGACCATGAGCAGCTCGCAGAGCACCCGAACCCTGAAGTCCGGCCTGACGCTGGAGTTCCCGCAGTCCCTCGGGGTCTACGACAGGTACGAGCAGGCCCAGAAGGCCGTTGACTACCTGTCCGACAACGAGTTCCCGGTCGAGAACTGCATGATCGTCGGCACGGAGCTCAAGCAGCTGGAGCGGGTGACCGGGCGGTTGACCACCGGTCGGGTGGCGCTGGGTGGACTGCTCTCCGGCATCTGGATGGGCCTGTTCATCGGGCTCATCTTCTCCCTCTTCGGCACCGGCGCCGCCCTGCCGGTCATTGTCTCGACGGTCGCCGTGGGTGCGCTGTTCGGCGTCATCTGGGCGCTTGTCGGCTACGCCGCGACCCGCGGCCAGCGCGACTTCAGCTCGGTCAGCCGGATCGTGGCGACCCGCTACGAGGTGCTGGTCGAGCACAAGCTGGCGGCTCGGGGCCGCGAGCTGCTGACCAGTCTCCCCGGCCACACGGCGTCTCAGCACACCTTCTGACCGGCTCGGCGCTGCAGCGGGTCGTCGGGTCAGCCCTGCGGCGAGGTGTTGTCGGTGCCGCCGAGCTTGGCCAGGAAATCGTGACACCTCTTGCCCCGCTGGGCATCCTGCTCCATGACCTCGCGGAAGAAGGCGGCGATGTCGTCCTGGCCGGCGTTCTCGGCGTCACGGACGTACTGCCCGTAGTCGTGGCCCGCCTTGAGCGAGTGGTACTGCACCGAGATCAGGTCGAAGGTCACGTCGTCGAAGCCGGTCTCTCCTGTGGCCATGGGAGCCTCCTAGGTCATTGACTGGGACCCGGTCGGCGTACCCGGGGCGAGTCGAAGCATGCGACGCGTCACAGCCAGGCAGGGTCCGCGGTGACGGCCCGGTGGAGCGTGATCCGGCCTCGCGCGGGTACGACGGCCCGCGTGACCGAGCCCACCGCCCCGACCGCCCGCACCCGGGGGAACGCCCCGAGCCTCACCCTGCCAGGCGTGCTGCTGGGCGTCGGCCTCGGCGGCTTCGTGGACGGCATCGTGCTGCACCAGATGCTGCAGTGGCACCACCTGCTCTCCGGCACCGACCACGACCGGGTGGGGATTCCCTTCTACCCGGTGGACACGGTCGCGGGCCTGGAGATGAACACGCTGTGGGACGGGGTGTTCCACGCGGTCGCGTGGATGTCGGTGCTCGCCGGGCTCGTCGTCCTCGCGTCCCGCACGCGTCGGGCGGCGCCCTGGTCGTGGACCTCTCGCGCGTTGTGGGGCGCCGTGCTGGTCGGTTGGGGACTCTTCAACCTCGTCGAGGGGATCGTCGACCACCACCTCCTCGGCATCCACCACGTGCGCAGCGGCCCGCACGAGACCTGGTACGACCTCGGGTTCCTGGCCCTGGGAGCCCTGCTCGTGCTGGCAGGGCGCCGGCTCGCCCGGACAGAGCCGGGGGCTGGCCCGGGCGATGGATGACCGGTGGAGCTGAGGGGACTCGAACCCCTGACCCCCTCCATGCCATGGAGGTGCGCTACCAGCTGCGCCACAGCCCCGCCGCCCGCTGTACGGCTGGGCAACTCGGGAATCCTAGCCAACCCGGTGGGGTCGAGGCGAATCGGCCCCACCCTTGCCGGACGTCGGTCTCACAGGTCCCGCATGCCGTCCCCCGCCGAGGCGAGCCGTTCGTTGTACCCCTCCAGACGCAGCCGGCCCGCCCGCTCCTCCACCGTGGCCCAGGCACAGTTGCCGATCCCGCGCAGCTGGGCGCCCTGCGACTGAGGCCAGCCGAGCAGCCCGAGCAAGCCGACCTTGAGACCGGCGCCGTGGGTCACCACGACCCCCGTCTCGCCCGCCTCGAGCGACGACAGGATCTCGTGCAGGGCCGGCACCATGCGCGCCGCCACGTCCTCGGCCACCTCGGATCCCGGCACCCCCACCATCTCCTCACCGGCCCGCCAGGCCAGGAAGGCGTCGGGGAACGCCGCCTCGAAGTCCACCGCGGTCATGCCCTGCCGGGCGCCGACGTCGAACTCACGGAGCCGCTCGTCGGTCTTGGCGGCAAGGCCGGTGACGCGCTCCAGGTAGGCGCAGGTCTGGCGGGCGCGTGCGAGGTCGGAGGTCCACAGGGCCGCCGGGGGCAGGGTCGCGAGGTGCGAGGCGACCTCGGCGGCCTGCTGGTGCCCGAGGTCGTCGAGCTCGACGTCGGCCTGCCCCTGCGCGCGGCCGACGCTGTTCCAGGCGGTCCGGCCGTGCCGCAGCAGCAGCAGGCGGCGTGCACTCACCGGCCCCGGCCGGAGCTCACGGTGTCCGGCAGGGCGATCAGCGGGCAGTCCCGCCACAGCCGCTCCAGGGCGTAGAAGGAGCGCTCCTCCTCGTGCTGCACGTGCACCACGATCTCGGCGTAGTCCAGCAGCACCCAGCGTCCGTCCCGCTCACCCTCCCGTCGTACCGGCTTGGCGCCCAGCTCGCGCAGCGCGTCCTCGATGGCGTCCACGATCGCCTTCACCTGCCGGTCGTTGGGAGCCGAGCAGAGGACGAACGCGTCGGTGATGACGAGCTGCTCGGAGACGTCGAAGGCGAGGATGTTCTCGGCCAGCTTGTCCGAGGCCGCCTGCGCTGCGGTCCGCACCAGCTCGACGGCCCGGTCGGTGGCGCTCATGCCGGGCAGGACGGGCGTGCGGTGGGCAGGGGCGTCATGGGGTGGGTCCTAGCTTCGTGGGGTTCTCGGGCGGAGGGGAGGTGGTGCCGTAGAGGGACTTCTTGCTGATGTACTGCACCACGCCGTCAGGGACGAGGTACCAGACCGGCTCGCCGCGCATGCGCCGCGCGCGGCAGTCGGTGGAGGAGATGGCCAGGGCGGGGATCTCCAGGACCGTGACCTGCTCCTGCGGGATGCCGGTGAGGGTGGCGGAGTCCATGGAGAAGCCGGGACGGGTGCAGCCGACGAAGTGCGCCAGGTCGAAGAGCTCGTCGGCGGCGCGCCAGGTGAAGATCTCGCTCAGCGCGTCGGCGCCGGTGATGAAGTACAGGTCAGCGTCCTCGAGCTCGGCGTGCAGGTCGCGCAGGGTGTCGATGGTGTACGTCGGACCCTCGCGGTCGATGTCCACGCGGGACACCCAGAACCGGGGGTTGGACGCGGTCGCGATCACCGTCATCAGGTAGCGGTCCTCGGCCGCGGACACCTGCCGCGCCTGCTTCTGCCACGGCTGGCCGGTCGGCACGAAGACGACCTCGTCGAGGTCGAACCACGACTGCACCTCGCTGGCAGCGACCAGGTGGCCGTGGTGGATGGGGTCGAAGGTGCCCCCCATCACGCCGACACGACGACGCTGGCGCGGCGGAGCGGTGACCGCCCCGGCACGCAGGCCGAGCTCACTCACGCGTGGTCCCGCGAGCCTTCGGGCTCAGGAGTGCTCCCGCCCGGCGCCGAAGGCCAACAGCCCGAGGACTGCGATCAGGAGCACGGCCAGCACGATCCCACCGACCACCCAGTGGTTCGGGCCGGAATGCTCGGCCTCGGCGGCAAGGGCCAGCAGGGAGGCGACGAGCGGCGCGACCGACAGGGACAGGATCGACATGGCGAGCACTCTACCGTGCCGGCACCGGCAGCCCGATGCGCCCGAGGCGCACCAGCGAGGCGCACTTCATGACCAGCAGGGCGGTGGCGATCAGCGCGCCGAGCCAGGCCTGCTCGGTGACCAGCAGCAGCACCGCGAACAGCGAGGAGTTCACCGCCTTGCCGGGCTTCGACCAGTTCCACAGCCACAGCGGGCGGTCCACGACGTAGAAGTAGTTGGGGCTGCGCACCGGCCAGGCCAGGAACGCCAGGGACAGGAAGCAGTCCACCACCATGAACTCACCCAGGTAGAGGAACACCGCCAGGGCGTACTCCGGGTGCAGCCACACCAGTCCCAGGTAGAAGGCAGCAGCACAGAACCGGTCGCACAGGATGTCGAGCACCGCGCCGATGCGGGTCTCGCAGCCCCTGACCCTGGCGACGAAGCCGTCCAGGCTGTCGCCGGCCCAGTAGACGACCAGGGCCACCACCAGCAGCGTGAGGCTCTGCTCACGGGCGGCGAACCCGGCCAGGGTGACCGACGCCACCGTGCGCACGAAGGTGATCACCGTCGCCGACGTGCCCACCCGCTCCTGCTCGGGGTGAGCCCACACATCGAGGGAGCCGGCGTCGGCCGGGGCGGCTGTGGCCATGCGGTCAGCCTAGTGCCGGGCCCGCCTCCGACGGCGGAGGCGCGGACGCCGTCGACGCCCGCAGGGCCGAGAACGCCGGGCTGGGGAAACGCACCGTGAACCTGGTGTCGCCGACCATCGACGCGAGCTCCTCGAGCCGCCGGCCGACCTCGGCTCTGCGCTCGGCTCCAGGGTCCCTGAAGAACCGGGTGCGCAGCTCGCCGGCCGCGGTCTGCGCCCAGACTCCCACCACCTCGCCGTCGACCCACACCGTGGGGCCGGCATTGCCCATCCGGTCGAACGCCGAGGCGGCCTCGCGGGGCAGGTACCAGCCCCGCTCCTTCCAGCCCATGGTGGTGGGGTCGAGGCTCGGCAGCAGGGCCACCCAAGGGCCGGAGTCCCCTCCGGTCCCGGCCTCCTCGTCACCGGGCGCGAGCCACCCTGGCCCGTCGTCGAGCGTCACCTCGACGGCGCCGCAGTCGGCCAAGGCGGTCCGGGTGGTGCCGGCGGTCCATCCCATCCACCATCGGAGATCCGTGGTCGTTCCAGGTCCGAAGGCGCGCAGCCATCGCAGCGCGAGGGCGCACGCTGCCTCCCGCTCGGACAGTCCCCCGAGCCCTTCCTCGAGCCAGTCCTCCATGAGGGCGTACGCATAGGCCCCGCTGACCCAGCTGCCGCTGGGGCGGGTCCGGACGATGCGCCCCTCGAAGCCGAGGAGGGTGAGGACCCGGGTGTGCGCGGACACCGTGGCGGAGTACTTCTTGCCCGGGGCCATCACCAGGCCGTGCCGCAGCCCGGGAACCCTGGTGCCGAGCGACCGGGCGGTCATCGGGCCGTGGGCGGCCAGCGAGGCCAGCACCTGCTCCCGTGCGTCGGCGAGCCAGCGTTCGGGTTCGGTCACCCCGTTGTCGGCGAGCATGGTCGTGAGCCGCCGGTGCTCGGGAGCCACCAACCGGCGGGTGGCCGCCGCGTGCATCAGGCGTACGACGTCGGGGGTGGCAACCCACAGCGTGCGGCGCATGGCGTGGTGCCGGACGACCGCGCGCTCGTCGTACAACGCACGCTCCACCGCCGCCACGGACGGGTGCCGCATCCGAGCCATCGCGGACAGGTGCACCGTGACCGGGTCGGTCGAGTGCAGCGCCACGAGGTCGTCGGCGATGCGGGACACGTCGTCGGTGCGCTGCTCCGGCAGCAGCCGGTGCCGGTGCGCCAGCCGGGCCCGGCGCTCCTCGGTGCCGATCCTGCGGGGTCGCACCGGGTCAGCGCACGTGACCGTCGCCGGTGACGACGTACTTCGTCGAGGTCATCTCGGGCAGCCCCATCGGCCCTCGGGCGTGCAGCTTCTGGGTGGAGATGCCGATCTCGGCGCCGAAGCCGAACTCCGCCCCGTCGGTGAAGCGGGTGGAGGCGTTGACCATCACCGCCGCCGAGTCCACCGCCGCGGTGAACCGCCGGGCGGCCTCCTGCGAGTCGGTGACGATGGCCTCGGTGTGCCCGGACGACCAGGTGCGGATGTGTCGCACCGCCGCCTCGAGGTCGGGTACGACGGACGCGGAGATGTCCAGCGAGAGGTACTCCGCGGCGTGGTCCTCGTCGGAGGCGGGCACCACGCCGTCGCAGGCCGCGAACGTCTCGTCGCCGTGCACCGTCACGCCGGCGTCCTGCAGGACGGCGACGACCTGGGGCACGAAGACGTCGGCCACGTCGGCATGCACCAGCAGGGACTCGGCGGCGTTGCACACCGAGGGCCGGTGCGTCTTGGCGTTGAGCACGATCGCGAGGGCCCGGTCCAGGTCCGCCGACGCGTCGACGTAGACGTGACAGTTGCCGACGCCGGTCTCGATGACCGGCACCGTCGACTCCTCGACGACCGAGCGGATCAGCCCCGCTCCCCCGCGCGGGATGAGGACGTCGACCAGCCCACGCGCCCGCATCAGCGCCGTGGCGCCCTGGTGGCCGTCCCCGGGCACGAGCTGCGCCGCGTCGGCCGGCAGGCCTGCAGCGGCGGCAGCCTCGCGGAGCACCGCCACCACGGCTGCGTTGGTGAGCCGGGCGCTCGAGGAGCCGCGGAGCAGGACCGCGTTGCCGGACTTGAGGCAAATGCCGGCTGCGTCCGCGGTGACGTTCGGCCGCGCCTCGTAGATGATGCCGACCACGCCGAACGGCACCCGCACCTGCCGCAGCTCGAGCCCGTTCGGCAGGGTCGACCCGCGGACCACCTCGCCCACCGGGTCGGGCAGCGCCGCCACGTCGCGCAATCCCTGGGCCATGGCCGCGACCCGGGCCTCGTCGAGCCGCAACCGGTCGACGATCGCCTCGGGAGTCTCGCGGTCCCTCGCTGCGGCGACGTCCCGCCCGTTGGCAGCGAGCACGTCAGGGCACGCCTCCACCAGGGCGTCGGCCATCGCGTGCAGCGCGGCGTCCTTGGCGGCCCGGGTGGCCACGGCCAGCGAGTGGGATGCCTCGCGGGCGCGCAGCGCGATGTCGTCGAAGGCACTCTCGGTCATGGGCCCAGGGTAGGCGGCCGGTGACTGGTCGGTCGGTACGGCAGTCAGAAGGGCAGCGGAGTCACGTCGTGAAGATCCACCACACCGTGGTACGCCACGCCACGGGACAGGAAGACCTGCCGCTCGAGCACCTCGAGGCCGACGACCTCCCAGCGCGGGAGCCCGGCCGACTCACGGTGCTCGTTCCACACGCGCAGGGCCAGCGAGGAGGCGTCGAGGAGGCACTCGGCCTCCTCCCAGTACTGGATCTCGGCCCGCCCTCCGGCGTACTTGAGTGAGTGCAGGAACGGCCGCTGGTCGCTGAGCCGGCGCAGGGCGCTGCGCACGATGAGCGGCTCGACGTCGTTGCCGGCGACGTTCACCGTGACGTGCCACAGCCGGCTCGCCTCCGAAGCCAAGTCCCCCACCGGTACCACCCCTTGCGCGCTCCGCCCCGAGCTCTCCCTGACCGACGACCCCCGGGTGCAGCCTGCTGCACATCCGGACGACGCTCTCCAGTCTGGCGCTCTTTACCCTCCCCCGGCGCCGAACCAGGCAAAAGGGTAGTGGCATGGTCGGGCGCCCGCCACGTGTTCCACGCTCCGATCGCCGCCGGGCCACGGATCCGGTCGCCCGGACCCCGCCTCACGATCGAGGCAGCAGCACCAGGTCGTCGCGGTGCACGACCTCACGCTCGTACGACGCACCCAGCTCGCGCGCCAGGTCGTGGGTGGACCGACCCAGCAGGCCGGGAAGCTCCTCCGCGTCGTAGTTGACCAGCCCACGGGCCACCGGCACCCCGTCGGGGTCCACCAGGTCCACCGGGTCCCCGCCGATGAAGGCGCCGCTCACCGCGGTGATGCCGGCCGGAAGCAGGGAGGCGCGACGCTCGGTGACCGCTCTGACGGCACCCGCGTCCAGGACGATGCGCCCTCGGGGCTCGGTGGCGTGCGCCAGCCAGAGCAGCCGGGTGGGGCGGCGGCGCCCGGTCGGGTGGAACACCGTCCCGACCGCGTCACCGGCGAGCGCCTCACCGGCTCGAGCCGCCGAGGTGAGGACTACCGGGATCCCGGCGCCGGTGGCGATCCGCGCGGCCTCGACCTTGGTCTGCATCCCGCCGGTGCCCACCCCAGCAGCACCGGTCCGGCCGATCCTGACCGCCGCAAGGTCCGCCTCGGAGGCGACCTCGGGGAGCAGCGTCGCGCCGCCCCGGGCCGGGTTGCCGTCGTAGAGTCCGTCCACGTCACTGAGCAGGAGCAGCAGGTCCGCGTGCACCAGGTGGGCGACCAGGGCAGCGAGACGGTCGTTGTCACCGAAGCGGATCTCCGAGGTGGCCACGGTGTCGTTCTCGTTGACCACCGGCAGCACCCCCATCTCCAGCAGCCGGGCGAAGGTGCGGTAGGCGTTGCGGTAGTGGCTGCGTCGGGTGACGTCGTCGACCGTCAGCAGCACCTGGCCCGCGATGATGCCGTGCCGGGCGAACTGCTCGTTGTAGCCGCGCACCAGCAGCCCCTGGCCGACCGACGCGGCCGCCTGCTGGGTCGCCAGGTCCCTCGGGCGCCGCGCGAGGCCCAGTGGCGCCAGCCCCGCGGCGATGGCTCCGGACGAGACCAGCACCACCTCGGCCCCGCGGGCACGGGACGCCGCGAGCGCGTCGACGAGGGCGCTGATCCGCACGGGGTCGATGCCGCCGGCCGTGCTGGTCAGCGACGACGAGCCGACCTTGACCACGATCCGTGCTGCCGAGACCACCTGCGCGCGGGGGCTCACTGCGCCCTCACGACCGGGGCTCGGGGTTCCCGGGGTCGTCCTCGGCCCAGCCCCAGTCCTGGTTCGCCGGGCCGGGTCCGGGGCCGGCGGCGTCCGGCTCGCCCTCCCCCGCAGGGACGTCCCGGCGCCGGGCCACGTCGGCGCGGGTCTCCCCGGCGGCCCGCTCCGCCATCGCCGCCTCGATGTCGCGGCGCCGCTGCGCGGCGGGGCGCGACTCCGACAGGCGGGCGTCCTCGCCGCGGCGGCCGAGCAGCTCGGCGCCGGTCCCCACCATCGGCCGGAAGTCGAAGACCACCGAGTTGGCCGGGTCGCCGATGAGCACCGCGTCGCCCTCCTGCGCACCGAGGCTGAGCAGCTCGTCCTCGACCCCCAGCCGGTTGAGCCGGTCCGCGAGGAAGCCGACGGCCTCGTCGTTGCTGAAGTCGGTCTGCCGGACCCATCGCTCAGGCTTCGGCCCGCGCACCCGCCAGCCCCGGTGTGCCGAGCCCGCTGACGCGTCGCCGGTCTCGGTGATGGTGAACTCCGGGCCGCCCGAGGACTGCTGGGGCCGGAGCACGATGCGGGCAGCCTCGGTTGCCGGTCGCTCCGCGCGACGGCGTGCCACCAGCTCCGCCATCGCGAAGGACAGCTCCCGCAGGCCCTCGTGGCTGGCGGCGGACACCGCGACGACCCGCAACCCGCGAGCCTCGAGGTCGCCGACCACCATGTCGGCGAGGTCGCGACCGTCGGGGACGTCCACCTTGTTGAGCGCCACCAGGCGAGGACGGTCCTCGAGCCCGCCGTACGACCTCAGCTCACGCTCGATGACCTCCAGGTCGGAGACCGGGTCGCGGTCGGGCTCCGGGCTCGCCGTGTCGATGACGTGCACCAGTGCCGCGCAGCGCTCGATGTGTCGCAGGAAGTCGTGGCCGAGACCACGGCCCTCACTGGCCCCCTCGATCAGGCCGGGCACGTCGGCGACGGTGAAGGTGGTGTCGCCGGCGGTGACCACGCCGAGGTTGGGGACCAGGGTGGTGAACGGGTAGTCAGCGATCTTGGGGCGGGCCCGGGAGAGCGCGGCGACCAGGCTGGACTTGCCGGCGCTGGGGAAGCCGACCAGGCCGATGTCCGCGACCACCTTGAGCTCGAGGACGACGGTGCGGTCGTCACCCGGCTCGCCGAGCAGCGCGAACCCGGGTGCCTTGCGCTTGGAGGACGCCAGCGCGGCGTTGCCCAAGCCGCCCCGACCACCGGCGGCGACCACCAGCTCGGTGCCGGGACCAACGAGGTCGGCGAGCACCTCGCCGCGCTCGTCGGTGACCACCGTGCCGTCCGGCACGGGCAGCACCAGGTCCTCGCCGTGGGCGCCGTTGCGATGGCTACCGGCTCCCTGGCCGCCGTGCTGGGCCCGGCGGTGCGGGCTGTGGTGCAGGTCGACGAGGGTGGTGACGTCGGGGTCGACCTTGAGGACGATGCTGCCGCCGGGGCCGCCGTTGCCGCCGTCGGGACCACCGAGCGGCTTGAACTTCTCGCGGTGGACGGAGGCCACGCCGTTGCCGCCGCGACCGGCGGTGACGTGGAGGGTCACCCGGTCGATGAACGTGGGGACGGCCACGGCGCCTCCTCTTCGGTGGGGGAACGGCGAAGGGGCGCCCTGCAGTCTCCGCAGGGCGCCCCTTCGCGATGTCCGGGTGGTCGAGCTACACGCTGGGCGGCGTCACTCCGCGGTCGGCAGCACGTTGACGACCCGGCGACCGCGCTTGGTGCCGAACTCGACGTTGCCGCCGACGAGGGCGAACAGGGTGTCGTCCCCGCCCCGGCCCACCCCGCTGCCGGGGTGGAAGTGGGTGCCCCGCTGCCGGACGATGATCTCGCCTGCGTTGACGAGCTGGCCGCCGTAGCGCTTCACGCCGAGCCGCTGGGAGTTCGAGTCGCGACCGTTCTTGGTCGAGGCTGCGCCCTTCTTGTGTGCCATGGGTTCTCGTCCTTCGTGCTCGTGCTGCTGCCTGTGGTGCTGGGTCCTAGCAGGTGCCTGCGGGGCCGCCTCGGCGGCCCGCGTCACGCCGTGATGTCGGTGACCTTGACCTGGGTGTACTTCTGGCGGTGGCCCTGGCGCTTGCGGTAGCCGGTCTTGTTCTTGTACTTCAAGATCGTGATCTTGGGCCCCTTGGTGGCTCCGAGCACCTCGACGGTGACCGACGCCTGCCCGAGCGCCTCGGCGCCCGCGGTGACCTTCTCGCCGTCGACGAGCATGACCACCGGCAGGCTGACCGAGTCGCCCACCTGCTGGGCGACCTTGTCGATCTCGATGACGTCACCGACAGCTACCTTCTGCTGCTGGCCGCCACTGCGCACGATCGCGTACACCGCGGACTCACTCTCTTCGTCGGACTGTCACAGTTCTGGAGCGCGATCCCGGCGCGCCGTCCGTGCTCTCGTCCAGGAGGCCGGGACGTCGGCAGGGGCGCGTGCCACGCTCGCACGATGGTGCACCGGGCACCGAGGATCCAGTCTACGGACGGACGCACGGGCGGGTCAAAACGGAGCCGCTCCGGCGGGAAGGCGCTCAGCGCTTGCGTCCCCGCTTCTTGACCGGCACGTGGGCCTGCTCCGCCGAGGCCCCTGCGTCGTCACCCGACTCACCGACCGTCCCGGCGGCGAGCCCGCCGTCCGGGCCGTCGTGGCCCGCCGGTCCGCCGGCGGTGTCCGTGGGTACGCCGCCGCGCTGGCCGTTGCTGCTCGGGGCCACCGGCGCCTCGAGCGGCGCGGTGACCGCGACCGGTGAGCCTCCGGACGGCGGCCCGGCGGGCCGACGTGCGACCCGGCGCCGGCTCGACGTCACGAGCCGAGGTCCCGGGGGGGCCGGCGGCGTGACGGGGGCTTCACCCGGCTCCGTCGTACCGGACGCTGCGTCGTCGGGCTGCTCAGGGCCGGCCCGCGTCGGCTCGACCGGGACCGGCTCGACCGGGACCGGGTCGACCGTCACCGGCTCGACCGCGACCGGCTCGACCGTCACCGGCTCGACCGTCACCGGCTCGTCGCGGCCGTCGGTGGCCGGCTCGGGCTGCGACGAGCCCGGCCCTGCTGAGGTGCCCGGTGGGAGCACCGCGGCCGGCGCGGAGCGGTCCGGCGTCGGCGAGGCAGCGCCCATGGCTGCCGGAGGCACCTGGTCCTCCACGGGGCGGGGCTCGTGCTTGGCGATGGCGGCGATGTCCTTCGGGGAGGGCACCGGCTTCACCCCGTTGCCCGTCCCGCTGCCGCCGCTGTCACCACCGCGGTCGCGGCCCCGGCGGCCACGACGAGGCTCGTCCTCCTGCTTGCGCAGCTCGACCGGCTCGTGGTGCACCATCACGCCGCGGCCCGCGCAGTGCTCGCAGCTCTCGCTGAACGCCTCCAGCAGGCCGGTGCCTATTCGCTTTCGGGTCATCTGCACCAGGCCCAGCGAGGTCACCTCGGCGACCTGATGACGGGTGCGGTCGCGGCCGAGGCACTCGACCAGGCGGCGGAGCACCAGGTCGCGGTTGCTCTCGAGCACCATGTCGATGAAGTCGACGACGATGATGCCGCCGATGTCGCGCAGCCGGAGCTGCCGGACGATCTCCTCGGCGGCCTCGAGGTTGTTCTTGGTGACGGTCTCCTCGAGGTTGCCCCCGGAGCCGGTGAACTTGCCCGTGTTCACGTCCACCACGGTCATCGCCTCGGTGCGGTCGATCACCAGTGACCCGCCCGAGGGCAGCCACACCTTGCGGTCCAGACCCTTGGCGATCTGCTCGTCGATGCGGTAGGCCGCGAACACGTCGTCGCCGGCATAGCGTTCCAGCCGCTCCTCGAGGTCTGGAGCGACGTGCTTCACGTAGCCGTCCACCATGTCCCACGCCTCGTCGCCGGAGACCACGAGCCTCTCGAAGTCCTCGGTGAACAGGTCGCGGACCACCTTGAGGGTGAGGTCCGGCTCGCCGTACAGCAGCTGGGGGGCGCTCCCCTTGGCGACCTTGCTCTCGATGTCGGCCCAGCGTGCCGTCAGCCGCTCGACGTCGAGGGTCAGCTCCTCCTCGGAGGCGCCCTCGGCGGCCGTACGCACGATGACGCCGGCGGTGTCCGGCACGATCTGCTTGAGCAGCGACTTGAGCCGGCTGCGCTCGGTGTCCGGCAGCTTGCGGGAGATGCCGGAGGTGGTCCCGTCGGGGACGTAGACCAGGAACCTGCCCGGCAGGCTGACCTGGCTGGTCAGCCGGGCGCCCTTGTGGCCGATCGGGTCCTTGCTGACCTGGACCAGGATCGGCTGGCCGGACTTCAGGACCTGCTCGATCTTGCGCGGCCCACTGCCTGCCCCGAGGGCGTCCCAGTTGACCTCGCCGGCGTAGAGGACCGCGTTGCGGCCCTTGCCGATGTCGATGAAGGCGGCCTCCATCGACGGCAGGACGTTCTGCACGCGTCCGAGGTACACGTTGCCGATCAGCGACGTCTGCGACTCCCGGGCGACGTAGTGCTCGACGAGCACCTTGTCCTCCAGGACGGCGATCTGGGTGAGGTCCTCGCGCTGCCGGATCACCATCACCCGGTCCACGGCCTCCCGACGGGCCAGGAACTCGGCCTCGCTCACGATGGGCGCGCGCCGACGTCCGGCCTCGCGACCCTCCCGGCGGCGCTGCTTCTTCGCCTCCAGCCGCGTCGACCCGTGCAGGCTGGTGATCTCGTCCTCGGCGTTGCGCGGCTTGCGCACCCTGACGACGGTGTTCTGCGGCTCGTCGGAGCTCGCGTCGCCGTCCTCGCCGGAGCGCCGGCGACGGCGTCGGCGGCGGGTCCCGGCGGCCTCCTCCTGCTCCGTGTCGTCCTGCTCCTCGGCCGTCCGGTCCTGACCGCCGCCGCGCTGAGCCGATCCACGCCGGCCGCCCGAGCGTCCGGACCCTCGCCCGCCGGCGCCCTCCTCGGCCACCGTTTCACTGGGCGCAACCGGGTCCACCGACGAGTCGACGGCGTCGTCGGCATCGCCCCCGCCCTCGTCTGACTCATCGACACTGTCCGCGCCGCCACTGCGACGACGTCGGCGTCCCCCGCGGCGACGACGACGGCGTCCGCCCTGCTCGTCGTCGGCGTCCGACGAGGTCGAGGGGTCCCCGCCCTCGTCAACCGCCTCGTCCCCGGCGTCGTCGGCGTCGTCCGTGCCTGCCTCGATCCGGTCCTCGGGTGGCTCCACGTCGAGGGGGGGCGCTGTCTCGTCGCCCACCAGCGCCTCGGCCTCGTCGGTGAGGGCCGTCTCGCCGGCGGCCCCGGCACCGTCGGAGGGTGCGGCCGCGACGTCTGCCGTCGACGAGTCGCCGCGTGCGACGGCCGTCTTCGCGGCGCTTCCGCGTCGTCGCCGCGGCGCTGCAGCAACGGGGTCCGGGGCCTTGAACAGCACCGAAGGGGCCGCGATCTTCGGCGGGGACGGTGCTGCCGCGACATCGGTGTCGGGCTCCGCGGGCGCGGCGCCGGCATCGACGTCTGGGACGGGCGGAGCGTCCGCGCGGCCCTCCAGCCCTGGCGTGCCACCGGCGCCAGCGCCAGGCTCCTCGGCGGGCTCGACCGACTCGACCGCCACGGAGCCGGCTGACGTGCGGGTGCTCGCCCGCGAGGTGGTGGCCTTCTTCGCCGTGGTCTTCTTGGTCGCCGTCTTCTTGGCTGCGGCGCGCTTCGCCGTGGCCTTCTTGGCGGGCGGCGGGTCGGCGGTCACCTCGCCGTCCTGGCCGGCCCCGGACGGCTCCCCGGTCGGCGGCTCGGCGGGCGACTCGCTCGCCGACGCCGTCGGCCGCTCGGCGGGCGACTCGGTCGCCGACGCCGTAGGCGGCTCGGCGGGCGGCTCCGTCGGCGCCTGCTGGGCCGCCGGATCGGCAGCCTCGGGCAGCGGGTCCTGCGGCGCGACCGCCTTCTTGGTCGTCCTGCTGCCGACCTTGCGCGTCGTCCGGCGCGCCGTCTTCTTCACCGGTGCCCCGGCAGGCTCCGCCGTTGCCTCGCTCGACCGCTCCGCGGCTTCGGCGGGGCCGGCCGCGCTCGGGTCGGGCGGGTCAGTGGGCACCTGAGGTTCGGTGGTGGTCGTGGTGCTGTCGTCGTCGAGCATCTGCTCTCCTTGGCCCCCGGGACGCCGGCTGAGCGGCGTCCGCGCGAGGGCGTGTCGGTCGTCAGGCCGGACGAGCCGGTCGGACGCAAGCCTGCGGGATCCGCTTCGCTCCGGGGGCTAGCCCGGCGCGGAGCGCGGCGACGTTCTCCAGGATCGTCAGCGAGCGCCTGCTGGACCGTCCGCGGTCAGCGGCTGCTGTCGACCGGAGCTGTCACCTTCGGTCACGCCGTGTCGCGGGTGAGTGCCAACGGGTCGCCCACCGTGCCGGACGCCGAGTCCAGCGGCCCCTGGGCGAGTCGCTCGTGGAAAGGAGCGGCAGCCGCCTCGAGCCCGCAGACGCTGCGAAGTCCGGCGAGGACGTCGTCGGGTCTCACGGTCGGGGTTCCGTGCCGCAAGACCATCTCGAGTATCGCACACCCCACCCCGTCCTGCGCCGCAGCCAGCGAGACGACCGCGCCGCGGCAGTCGAACGTCCGCAGCCCCTTCTTCGTCATCCGCTCCACCGGCACCGTCGGCGTCGACACGAACAGCTCGACCGCAGCGGTCGCGGTCTCGACGCGCAGGTCCGGGACTCGGGTGCGCCACACGCTGGCCTCGAGCAGGTCGGCGAGCGAGCCGCCCGGCGACTCCACGACCTCGAGCACATCGAGCCCGGGCGGCAGCGCCTGGTCGAGGGCCCGCAGGACGGTCGCCGGCTCGCTGACGCGGGACAGGCCGATCTCCAGGTACTCCGCCTCGCTGGCCGCCCCGGTGGGCGACGCGCCGGCGTAGGAGATCCGGGGGTGCGGGCTGAAGCCGGACGAGTAGGCCATCGGCACGGCCGCCCGGACGACCGCCCGTTCGAAGGCTCGGGAGAAGTCCCGGTGGCTGGTGAACCGGAGCCGGCCCCGCTTGGCGTAGCGCACCCGGAGCCGCTGCACCGGTGGCGCCTGCTGCTGGGGCTGTTCACGCACCGGCGCAGACTACCCGCCCGGGGGCGCGGACCCCCTGCCGCCGGTGCGACGGGCGTGGGTGGGCGAGGATGGGGGCGTGACCACGGGCCCCGTCGACGCCGGGGACCGGCGCATCGTCGCCGAGACTCGAGTGCAGCGGGTGCTCGTGGTGGTCGGCATCGTGGTCCTCGGGTTCAACCTGCGGCCGGCCGCGGTCAGCGTGGGACCGGTGCTCGACGAGCTCACCGGAGGGCTGGCGATGACCTCCACGACGGCCGGGGTGCTCACCACCCTCCCGGTCCTCGCCTTCGCCGGCTTCGGCGCGCTGGCTCCCGGCCTGGCGAAGAGTGTCGGGCTTCACCGTGTCACGTTGCTGGCCCTCGTCGCGGTCGTTCTCGGGCTCGGTGTCCGGGCGCGCATCTCTGACGTACCGCTCTTCCTGCTGCTCTCGATGGTGGCCCTCGCGGGGATGGCCACCGCCAACGTGCTGTTGCCGTCGCTGGTGAAGCTGCACTTCCCCGACCGCGTCGGGGTGATGACCTCCGTCTACACGACCGCGCTGGCCGTCGGGCTGACCTTCGCGTCGGTGCTGACGGTGCCGATCTCCGACCAGCTCGGCTCGTGGCGCTGGGGCCTGGGCGCGTGGGCGGCCACCGCCCTGGTGGCGGCCCTGCCCTGGCTCGCGCTGGTTCGCCACGACCTGACGCCGGGACCGGCGGCTCGGGGCATCTCCCTTGCAGCCGTCGCCCGCACCCGCCTGGGGTGGGGGATGGCGTGCTTCTTCGGTTTCCAGTCGATGCAGGCGTACGCCGTCTTCGGCTGGTTCGCCACGATCTACCGGGACGCGGGCTTCTCCCCCGGCACGGCGGGACTGCTCCTGGGCGTGATCACCGCGATGAGCATCCCGCTCTCGTTCGTGCTGCCCGCCTGGGCGGCGCGGATGACGAACCAGACGTGGCTCATCCTGGCGCTGGTGCTGTGCTACCCGGTCGGCTATCTCGGACTGATCGTCGCGCCGGTCGGCGGAGCGTGGCTGTGGGCGGTGCTCGTCGGGACGGGTGCCGCGGTGTTCCCCGTGGTGCTCACGCTGATAGGCCTGCGCGCCCGCACCAGCCAGGGAACGGCGGCGCTGTCCGGGTTCACTCAGTCGGTGGGCTACCTGATCGCCGCGATCGGCCCCTTCGGGATGGGCGTGCTCTACGACCTCAGCGGCGGGTGGACGATCCCTCTGGTGGCACTGACGGTGCTCGTCGTACCGCAGCTGGTTGCCGGACTCTCGGTCTCACGCCGCAGCTACCTGGAGGACCAGCTCCCCACGGGGACGGACGCGTCCAGCACCTGACCCTCATCGCTCAGCCGAGGGACCTGGAGGCGCGGCCCCGGGACCGCTCGCGCACCTCGATGCGCTGGGCGTCCGGGGACCCCACCCCGCCGCGCACGACGATCTCCACCAGCCCGTCGGCGAACTCGGCGTTGATCTGCTCCGGCTCGGTGCCCTCGGGAAGGGTGATGAGACGACGGAACTCGCCGTAGAAACGCTCGCGGACGTAGAAGACGTCCCCGTCGTCCTGTTCCATGTCGGACCTGCGGCTGCCGGAGACGGTGAGGACACCCTTCGCCAGGCCGAGGTTCACCTCCTCCGGGCTGACCCCCGCGAGCTCGACCCTGATCACCAGGTCATCGCCCCGGGCGAAGATGTCGGTGGCCGGCACCCAGGCGCTGGCGTGCGTCCGCTGGCGGTCCTCCTGGCCGGGCTCGCTCCCGTAGACGCCCCGCTGTCGGAGCCGGTTGAGCTCGCTGAAGTAGTCCGTGACCCCTTCGAACGGGTTGTGCGGACCGGTCCTGTCGGGCATCCGACCTCCTGGTGCGGCTCGTGCGGCGAACGGGGGACGTGCATCGGCAGCGGCGACTCAGCCGTCCCCGGCGCGCATCGGCTCGAGAAGGCCTTCGCTCCGGAGGAACCCGCGCGCAACGTCCTCGTCGGACTCGCCGCCGGTCACCTCAGCGTTGAGGTCCACCATGTCGCTCTGCGTCAGGCGGCCGTTCACGGCGCTGACCACGGCGAGGAACTTCTTGCCCCCGACGCTGTCCAGCTTGTCCTGACGCACGGTCATCACCACGTTCTGGGAGCCGAAGAGCAGCTCTGGATCCTCGAGGACTGTGTAGGTGCCGCCTCGGAGCTGGGGGTCGGTGGTGAAGGCGTTGACGGCCTGCACGTCGCCGGCGTCCAGCGCGGCGTACTGGCTCCCCAGCTCGAGCGGACGGAACCGCACGCCGGTGAGCCGGTAGCGCTCCTCGAGGCCACGGAGGCCCAGCGTGAGGTCCTCGAACTCCGCCCGTCCGCCGAGCGTCAGGGGACGGACCTTGCGCAGGTCCGCGATGGTGCGGAGCCGCTCGCGCTGCGCGAGCTCCCGGGTGGTGGCGATCGCGTCCTTGTTCTGGAACGGCGTCATGGTGCTCATCGCCATCTCGCGACCGTCGTAGAAGGCCTTGGCGCGGCTGTAGGTCTGGGCCGGGTCCAGCCCGGAGACCTCCTCGCCGGCCACCACCGACAGCACCGTTCCGGTGTAGGCGACGTGTCCGTCGATGTCGCCGTCGCGCAGCAGCTTGTCGAGCGCCGCGGCGGGTCCGACGCCCTTGCGCAGGTCGACCGTGTAGCCGTTCACGGCCAGCGCCTGACGCCACAGCTCGCCGAGGATGCGCGCCTCGGGGAACGCCTGGGTGCCCAGGGTGATCCGCAGCGCCGCGCCCTGGGGCTGCTGGCCGGCCCTGGTGTCGGCCTCGTCGTCGTAGGTGCCGCACGCGGTGAGCACGAGCGCCGCGAGGACGAGCCAGACGCTCCCGAGGGCCCGGAGCCTGCTCATCGTGCCGTCCCCCCACGCTGCGGGGCTTCCCCGTGCTCATCGGCCTCGACCCGGCGTACGACGGCGCGCTCACCAGTCCCCACCGTCGTGCTGCCCGTCCGGTCGGGGCGGCCAGGGCCGCGGGTGTCGCGGCTGTCGTCGCGCAGGGCCCTGAGCCAGCAGTACGCCACTCCGACCAGCACGAACATGAACGGCACCGAGCCCAGCACCGCTGCCTGCTGCAGCGCCCCCAGGCCGCCCACCAGCAGCATGGCGCAGGCGATCGCGCCCATCAGCACGCCGAGCACGACGATGACGATCCGCGACGGCTCGAGGGCGCCCCGGGAGGCCATCGTGGCCATCACGATCGCGGCGGCGTCCGCGCCACTGACGAAGAACAGTGCGATCAGGACGATGCAAAGGCCCGACGTGAGGACCGACAGCGGCAACGCGTCCAGCGCGGTGAACAGCGAGAGCTCCGGCGTGGCGACCGCCGCCACGAGGTCGGCCTTGCCCGTGGTCTGCAGGTTGATCCCCGTGCCTCCGACGACGGCGAACCAGAGGAAGCCGAAGCCGGTGGGCGCGGCGACCACCCCGAGCACGAACTCGCGGATCGTGCGGCCGCGCGAGATCCGGGCCACGAACATGCCGACGAAGGGTGCCCAGGACACCCACCAGGCCCAGTAGAAGATCGTCCAGCCGGCCATCCACTCCTCGTTGCCGACCCCGGTGCGCAGCGACATGGGGAGCACCTGGATGACGTAGTTGCCGATCGTCTCGATTCCCTGGGAGATGACCAGGACCGTGGCCCCGCCGGCCACCAGGAAGAACACGAACAGCGCGATCGTCGCAAAGGACCCGAGGTTGGCCAGGAACTGGATGCCGCGCTCGACGCCCGAGGTCGCCGACACCACGAAGAGCGTCGTCACGACCAGGATGATGACAACGGTGACCTGGTTGCTCTTCTCCAGACCGGTGAGGTACTCCAGGCCGCTGTTGAGCTGGAGGCCGTTCAGCCCGAGCGCTGTCGCCGTGCCGAACAGGGTGGCGACGATCGCGAGGGCGTCGATGATCCGCCCGATCGGCTTCTCGTTGGCCCGCTCCCCCAGGAGTGGGGAGAACGTGGAGCTGACCAGCGTGGGCAGCCCCTTGCGGAACGAGAAGTACGCCAGCGCCCCGCCCATGATCGCGTAGAAGGCCCACCCGTTGAATCCCCAGTGGAAGTAGGTGTACTGCAACGCGATCTGGGCCGCCTCCTCACTGCGCGGCTCGGCCAGGCCGTGCGGCGGTGCCGCCCAGTGCGAGATCGGCTCGGCGGTGCCGTAGAAGAGCAGACCGGCGCCGAGGCCGGCGGCGAACATCATCGACACCCAGGAGAAGGTCCTGAACTCGGGGCGGGAGTCGTCCGGGCCGAGCCGGATGCGCCCCCAGGGGTGCACCACCAGGACGATGCACAGCACCAGCGAGCAGAAGGCGACCAGCACGAACGCCCAGCCGAAGTTGCCGATCACCCAGCCGAGCACGGCGGTCATCACCGAGCCCAAGCCGGTGGGGGCCAGCAGACCCCAGGCCACGAAGACGCTGATGAGCACTGCAGAGCCCCAGAAGACGACGGGGTCGATCCCTTGCAGACGACTCTTCACGCTGAGGACCTCCCGTCGCGACCCGAGCACCGCTTCCCGGGGGAGGCGATGAAGGTCGAGTAGAACAGCAGACTAAGGAGACCTTAGTCCCGACCAGAGAAGTGGTCACAGGCCGACACCCTCGGACGGCCCCCTCAGACCACGCTGAGGGGGAGCAGCTGCCGCCCCGTGGGACCGATCTGGATCTCGGTGTCCAGCTGCGGGCACACTCCGCAGTCGTAGCACGGCGTCCACCGGCAGTCCTCGACCCCCGGGCCCTGCACGTCCGGCTCCGCCAAGGCGTCCTGCCAGTCCTCCCACAGCCAGTCCTTGTCGAGACCGGAGTCGAGGTGGTCCCAGGGCAGCACCTCGGCGTAGTCACGCTCCCTGAGCGTGTACCAGTCCAGGTCCACGGGCGTGTCGGCCAGCGCCCGCTCCGCAGCGGAAGCCCAGCGGTCGTAGGAGAAGTGCTCCGACCAGCCGTCGAAGCGCGCGCCGTCACGCCACGCCGCCTCGATCACCCTGGCCACCCGACGGTCGCCGCGGGAGAGCAGCCCCTCGATGATGCCGGGTCGGCCGTCGTGGTAGCGGAACCCGATCGCGCGGCCGTAGCGCCGGTCGCTGCGCACGTCGTCGCGGAGCCTCTTCAGGCGGGCGTCGGTCGTCTCGTGGTCGAGCTGCGCTGCCCACTGGAACGGCGTGTGCGGCTTGGGCACGAACCCGCCGATCGACACCGTGCAGCGGATGTCGTTGTGCCCGGAGACCTCGCGTCCCTTGGCGATCACCTTCTTGGCCAGGTCGGCGATCTCCAGCACGTCCTCGTCGGTCTCGGTGGGCAGACCGCACATGAAGTACAGCTTCACCTGGCGCCATCCCGAGGAGTACGCCGTCGCGACGGTCCGGATCAGGTCCTCCTCGGTGACCTTCTTGTTGATCACCCGGCGCAGCCGCTCAGAGCCGCCCTCGGGCGCGAAGGTCAGGCCGGAGCGCCGGCCGTTGCGGGAGAACTCGTCGGCCAGGGTCACGTTGAACGCGTCGACGCGGGTCGAGGGCAGCGACAGCGAGACGTTGCTGCCCTCGTAGCGGTCTGCCAGCCCGGTGGCGACCTCGGCGATCTCGGAGTGGTCCGCGCTGGAGAGGGAGAGCAACCCCACCTCCTCGAAGCCGGTGGCCCGGATCCCGTTGTCGACCATCTCCCCGATCGTGGTGATCGAGCGCTCCCGGACCGGCCGGGTGATCATCCCGGCCTGGCAGAACCTGCAGCCGCGGGTGCACCCGCGGAAGATCTCCACCGAGTAGCGCTCGTGCACCGTCTCCGCGAGCGGCACCAGCGGCTTCTTGGGGTAGGGCCACGCGTCGAGGTCCATCAGCGTGTGCTTGTGCACCCGCCACGGCACGCCCGAGGTGTTCGGGGCGACCCTCTGGATGCGGCCGTCGGGCAGGTAGTCCACGTCGTAGAGCTGCGGGACGTACACCGAGCCGGAGGCCGCCAGCCGGAAGAGCAGCTCGTCGCGCGGCGTACGCCCCGACTCGAACCGCGGCTGGTCGAGACCCTCGCACTCCGCCTTCCACTCCCGCACCACCTCGGAGATGGCGAGCACGATCTCCTCACCGTCACCGAGCACCGCCGCGTCGACGAAGGCCGCGATCGGCTCGGGGTTGAAGGCGGCGTGGCCGCCGGCCAGCACGACCGGGTCGGCCTCGCCGCGGTCGGCAGCGTGCACCGGGATGCCGGCGAGGTCGAGCGCGGTGAGCAGGTTGGTGTAGCCGAGCTCAGTGGAGAACGAGACGCCGAGGAGGTCGAAGGCGCGCACCGGACGGTGGCTGTCCACGGTGAACTGCGGGATCGGCCCGAGCGCATCGCCGCTCCGCATCACCGCCTCCATGTCGGGCCACACGGAGTACGTCCGCTCGGCCACGATCCAGTCCCGCTCGTTGAGCACCTCGTAGAGGATCTGCACGCCCTGGTTGGGAAGTCCGACCTCGTACGCGTCGGGGTACATCAGCGCCCAGCGGACGGTCGGCCCGCCGTCGGTCGCAGCGTCCCACGGCTTCGGCGTCGAGTTCAGCTCCCCGCCGACATACTGGATGGGCTTCTGCACCGAGGGCAGCAGCGGCTCGAGTCGGGCGAAGATGCCGTCTGTCACGCCGACAGGGTACGTCGGACCGTCCGCCGCCGTTGCCACCGGACCGTCGAGGCGATACACCGGACCATGCGCGCACTCCGGGCACCCCACTGCTTCGACGGGGTCCGCTTCCTGCCCGGCGGCGCGACGGTGGTCGTCGACGGCGGACGGATCCAGGGCATCGAGCCCTACGGCGCGGACCTCCCGGAGAGCTGCCACGTCACGTCGTACGACGGGACGCTGCTGCCCGGTCTCGTCGACGTGCACACGCACCTGGTCACCGACAGCGGGCTGAACGCGCTGGACCGGGTGGCGGCGTACTCACCGGCGGAGATCGAGGCGGTGATCGTCGAGGGCCTGCGGCGACAGCTGGCCTCCGGGGTGACCACGGTCCGCGATCTCGGCGACCGGGACTACGCGGTCGTGGAGCACCGCGACCGACAGCGCCACGGCAGCGTGGTGGAGCCCCGGATCGTCGCCTTCGGGCCACCCCTCACCTCTCCCGGTGGTCACTGCCACTACCTGGGCGGTGAGGTCGACGGCCCGGACCAGATCCGGGCCGCGGTCCGGGACCGGGTCGAACGAGGTGCCGACGGGGTCAAGGTGATGGCCAGCGGGGGCGTCCACACGCCGGGCACGGACGTGACGTCGAGGCAGTTCACCGACGCGGATCTCCGGCTGCTCGTGGACGAGGCGCACGCAGCCGGTCTACCGGTCACAGCGCATGCCCACGCCCTCACCGCCGTCCGCCAGGCGGTGGTGGCCGGCGTGGAGGGCATCGAGCACTGCAGCTGCGTGAGCGAACGGGGCTTCGGCGACGCGGACGACGTCCTCCTCGCGGCGCTGGCGGACAGCGGGGTGGCGGTCTGTCCGACCCTCGGCCTGGACCACGGCGCGATGGGCGACCCGCCCCCGTCGATCCGGGCGATGCTGGAGCGGCTCGGCACCACGCTGGAACGGATGCAGGTCGAGCGGGCCGCCTTCGTCGCCCGGCTGCACGCCGCAGGGGTGCGGCTGGTCTCCGGAGTCGACTCCGGGATCCAACCGCCCAAGGCCCACGGCACGCTGCCGTTCGCCGTGGTCGAGCTCGCCGACGCAGGGATCCCCGCCTCGGTGGCGCTGGCGTCCGCCACCTCGGACGCCGCCCAGGCGTGCGGCCTGGAGGGCGTCACCGGACGCCTGGCTGCGGGGCTCGAGGCAGACCTCCTGGCCGTGGACGGCGACCTGTCCGAGGACCTGGGAGCCCTGCACCGGCCGCTGGCCGTCGTCCGCGGTGGCACCCCCGCCGCCGTCGGCCGCGGGGTCTGCCGACCCCCGAGCCCGGGGCCCTGAGTCGCCGTCGCGGCGTCAGAAGCGGGAGCGGTGCGCCCGGGAGCGGGCCACACCGATCCCCTCGCCGCTGCGCAGGTGGATGTTCTGCAGCAGGCCGATCGCCATCAGGGTGGCGAACATCGAGCTGCCGCCGTACGACACCAGCGGGAGGGGTACGCCGGTCACCGGCATGATCCCCAGGCACATGCCGATGTTCTGGAACCCCTGGAAGCCGATCCAGCAGGCGATGCCGGCCGCGGCGACCCGCCCGAACAGGTCGTCGGCGCGCATCGCGATCCGCAGCGCCCGCCACAGCACCACTCCGAGGAGCGCGATCACCAGCGCCGAGCCGACCAGGCCGAGCTCCTCCCCCGCGACGGTGAAGATGAAGTCGGTGTGCTGCTCGGGCACGAAGCCGGACCGGGTCTGGGAGCCGTCGAAGAGGCCCTGCCCGACGATGCCGCCGTTGCCGATCGCGATCCTGGCCTGAGTGGTGTTGTAGCCGGCGCCGCGCGGGTCGAGCTCGGGGTTCGTGAAGGCCAGGAACCGGTCGAGCTGGTAGTCCTCGAGCACATGCAGCCGCACGGCGAGGACGGCGACGCCTACACCTCCGACGAAGAGCCCGAGCAGCCATGCGCGGCCGGCTCCGGACACCGCCAGCACCCCGAAGACGGCCGCGGCGAGCACCAGCATGGTGCCGAGGTCCGGCTGCAGCAGGATCAGGGCGGCCGGCAGCGCGGCGATCAGCAGCATGCCCGCGACCTCGACGCTGCCGACGTGCCAGCGGGAGATCGTGCTCAACGCCCCCTCGGTGCGCTCGGCCACCAGCAGGGCCATGCCGATCACGACGGCCAGCTTCGCGAACTCCGCCGGCTGCACCGACAGCGCCCCGAGCTGGATCCAGGAGCGGGAGCCGTTGATCGTGCTCCCCATCACCAGCACCAGCACCAGCCCGAGCACGGAGGCCGCGTAGACGAGCGGCGCGAGGATGCGCACCCAGCGGTGATCGGTGGCGGTCACCATCACCCCGAGCACCACGCCGATGGCGATGTTGACGAGCTGCCGCTTGAGGTAGGCAGTGGGGTCGCCGAGGGTCAGGTCCTCACGCGTGGACGTGGCGGACCACACCAACAGCGCTCCCGCGGCCAGGAGGACCGCGGCGGCCGACATCAGCACCCAGTCCAGTCGGGCCACCCGCACCCGCGACGTCGTCTCCACCCTGGTGCCACGCGGACGCACCGCCACCACCGTCATCGGTCGCCCCTCCTGCCGGTGCCGGTCCTGCCGGTGCTGGTCCTGCCGGTGCCGGTCGGGCTGCTCACCGGCGGCAGGATGTCGCCGTCCCGGGCGAAGACCGGGAGCCGGCTGGGCGGCCGCGCGTCGGGCAGCAGCGCCCGGGCCGTGTTCACGTTGGTCCCGCGCACGCCGTACAGCGCCTCCCAGATCTTGCGGATGGCGGGACCGGAGGTGCCGGACCCGGTCCCGCCCTGGGAGACCATCATCAGCACGACGTACTGCTTGTCGTAGGACGCCACCCACGACGTGCTCTGCTTGCCGTAGACCTCGGCCGACCCCGTCTTCGACCGGATCCGCACCGTGTCGAGCGGGAAGTCCACGAGCCGCCAGGACATGGTGCCGGTCCGTGAGGTGCCCTGCAGGGCACGGTCGATGTAGGCGAGGTCCCGCTGGGAGACCGGGACCCGGGAGGCCTTCTTCGGAGCGATGGTGCGGACCACGCGACCCTCTGCGTCCACCACCGCCTTGGCGACGCGCGGCTCCCACAGCGTCCCGCCGTTGGAGATCGCGGCGTAGGCACGGGCCAGCTGCAGCGGGGTCACCATGGTGTCGCCCTGGCCGATCGCGAAGTTGACGGCGTCCCCGGCCCGGTAGGCGAAGCCCTCGACGCAGAACTCCCGGGCGAACCGGTGCAGGAAGTCGTAGCCGTCCTCCTTGCCGAGCTTGCAGTAGTAGTCCTTGTTCGCCTTCCAGTACGCGAGCTTCCACTTCCGGTCCGCGATCCGCCCGCCCGCCTCCCCGGGGACGTCGATCCCGGTGGGGGAGCCGAAGCCGAAGGTCTGCGCCTGCGACACCAGCGGGTCCTTGGCTCGCACGTCGGCGACGTCGGTGCCGTACTTCTGCCAGAAGTGGTGGCCGATCCGGTAGAAGAACGTGTTGCAGGAGACCTGCAGGGCCTTGTCGAAGCCGATGTAGCCGTAGGCGCCGGACTCGTAGTTCTTGAAGGCCCGGTTGCCGACCTGGAACGCCGATGAGCAGTTCAGCACCGTGTCCCGGGTGAAGCCGTTCGACAGCGCGCCGGCGGTCATCACCGGCTTCCAGGTGGACCCCGGTGCGAACTGGCCCTGCGTGGCCCGCGACAGCAGCGGGTTGCCGTTGCCCGGCGCGTAGAGCCGTCCGAGCTGTCGGGAGCTGATCCCGCCCACCCACATCTCCGGGTCGTACGTCGGGGCGCCGGCCATCGCCACCACTCGTCCGTCCTTGGCGTTGAGCACCACGGCCGCGCCCTGGTCGGCGGCGTACAGGCGCCCGGTGACCGGGTCGACGGTGCGCCTGGCCGTGGCGATGGTCCGCTCCAGCTGTCGCTCCACCACGCCCTGCACCCGGGCGTCGATGGAGGTGACCAGCGTGTCCCCCACCCGGCCCTCGACCTCCCCGGAGTCCCCGAGCACGCGTCCCATCGAGTCGACTGCGACGCGCTTGTAGCCGGGCCGTCCCCGCAGGTAGCGGTCGTAGGCCTTCTCCAGCCCGGCCCGGCCGACCACCGAGGCGCCGTGCACGGTGGTGTCCTGGTCGGACTCCGCCTCGTCGAGCTCCTCGGAGGTGATCGGGCTCAGGTAACCGAGCAGGTGCGCGGCGTTGATCCCGTAGGGGGAGGGGTAGGACCGGACGCTCTGCGCGTCCACCAGCACGCTCGGGTAGTCCTCGCCCCGCTCCATCATGGAGATCGCGGTCTGCCGGCGGATGTCCTCGGCGACAGGAACCGGCTGGTACGGCGACCCGTTCCAGCACGTCCCGGCGATGGAGCCGGGCTCGCCGCAGAGCAGGGTGCGGGCCCGGATCGTGCGGACCGGCACGTGCACCGCCCGGGACAGCCGGCGGAGCAGGCCCGCCTGCCGGCGCTCACTCATCTTGTGGAGCATGGTGCGGTCGACGCTGACCACCCAGGACGTCCGGTTCGCGACCAGCGGGCGCCCCATGTCGTCGACGACCAGGCCGCGCGCCGGCTGCACCACCAGCTCCCGCACCGACTGCTCGGCGGCCTGCGCCTGGTAGGCGTCCCCGCCCAGCACCTGCAGGTACCACAGCCGCGCGAACAGCGTCACGAACAGCGAGAGCACCAGGGCCTGCACGACCAGCAGCCGCAGCCGTCCCCTCGTCCGGCCGTCGACCCGGCGCGTGGAGCCTGTCGAGACCATCAGTACGCGACCTGGTGCGGCTGCAGGCGGCGGAACAGCCGCATCACGAGCGGCAGCACGAACGGCGTGACCAGGACGTCGTAGAGGACGGCGACCGGGATGACGCGCAGCGCCTCGACAGCAGGCACGGACGGGTCGCGCAGCAGCATCCCGCTGAGGGCGAAGACGGAGGTGCCGACGAACGAGCACGCGGCGACCGTGACCACCGCGGCCAGGGCGGAGGTGCCCGCGTCGCTGCGAACCCGGCCGGCGAGGTAGCCCACCACCACCAGGGCCAGCGCCCAGCGGCCGGCGACGTGGTCTGCCGGCGGCGCGAGGTCGATGGCCAGGCCGGCGAGGAACCCGAGCAGGGCGGCGAACTCGGGCCCGCGGACCAGGGCGGCGGCGACCACGACGAGCAGAGCCAGGTTGGGCACCACACCGGAGAAGGAGAGCGCCGAGAACACCGCGACCTGCGCCACGACGGCGAGCACCACGACCCCGGCCAGCGCCAGCGCACGCACCCCGGACATCAGCGCTCCCCCGCCCCACCGTGGCGGGCCGCCCGGATCACCGTGCGGTCGCCCTTGGTGTCCGGGTCGACGACCACCCCGACCAGGTCCAGCGAGCTGAAGTCGACGTACGGGGTGATGACCGCCTGGGTGGACTGCTGACGCGGACTGCTGCGCAGGGAGCGCACCTCCCCGATCGGGATGCCGGCGACGTACGGCGCCCCGCCCCTGCTGCCCCAGGTCACCAGGGCGTCACCGTCGGTGGCGGCGGCGGTCGAGTCCACCAGCTCCAGGTCGAGGGGCGCGTTGCCGCCGAGGTGGCCGCGCCCGCTCAGGAACCCAACCTCCAGACTGGACCCGAGGCGACCGCCGACCACGGACTCGGCGTCGACGATGAGCAGCACGGTGGCGGTGAAGCGGTCCGCGCGCAGCACCCGGCCGACGAGACCGTCGTTGTTGAGGACGGTCAGGTCCGCCCGCACCCCGGAGCTGGTGCCCGCGTCGATGGTGACGGTGCGCGAGAACGACTGCGCGGGCCCCATCGCGATGACCCGGGCGGGCAGCAGCGCGTAGCCGGTGTTGCGCGAGCTGGCCAGCATCCCGTCGAGCTCCGCCGCGCGCGCCGAGCTCAGTGCGCCGGCTGCCAGCCGGCCGCGCAGCTCGGCGTTGGCGGCCTCGGTCCTCGCCAGGTCCCGGCGCAACGCGTCCGTCGTCCGGAAGTGCTCGGGGACCGCGGCGAAGGGGCGTACGGCGGTGGCGGTGACGCGCTCCACGGGACCGAACAGGTCACCGGCCGCCGAGCGGACCGGCTTCAGCGGGGACTGCTGCCCGCCCCGGGCGTCCAGGGTGATCACGGTGAAGCAGGCGAGCAGCAGCACCACCAGCACGGCACGGGAGGGTCGCCGGTCGCCGGAGGCGGAGCGGGGTCGTGGATCCCTGCGCACGGCGCCCTACCGCCGAGGCTCGGAGACGAGGACCTGCTGGAGCGCCTCGAACTCCTCGACGCACTTGCCGGCGCCCAGGGCGACGGAGTGCAGCGGCTCCTCGGCGATGTGCACCGGCATCCCGGTCTCGTGCCGGATCCGCTCGTCGAGGCCGCGCAGCAGCGCTCCGCCCCCGGTGAGCACCAGACCACGGTCCATGATGTCGCCGGCCAGCTCGGGCGGGGTGGAGTCCAGGGTGGTGCGGACCGCGTCCACGATGGCGTGCAACGGCTCCTCGAGTGCCATCCGGACCTCCCCGGAGGAGACGACGACGGTCTTGGGGAGCCCGGAGACCATGTCGCGCCCGCGCACCTCGGCCTCGGGCTCCTCCGACCTCGGGAAGGCCGACCCCAGGGTCATCTTGATCTCCTCGGCGGTGCGCTCCCCCAGCATCAGGGAGTAGTCCTTCTTCATCCACGCGATGATCGCCTGGTCCAGGTCGTCGCCGGCGGTGCGCACGGAGAGGCTGGTGACGATGCCGCCGAGGGAGATGACGGCGACCTCGGTGGTGCCGCCGCCCACGTCGACGACCATGTTGCCGGTCGCCTCGTGCACCGGCAGGCCCGCGCCGATCGCAGCGGCCATCGGCTCCTCGACGACGTAGACCCGTCGTGCGCCGGCCTGGTAGCCGGCCTCCTTGACCGCTCGCTGCTCGACGGCGGTGATCCCGCTCGGCACGCAGATCACCAGGCGCGGCTTGGCGAAGTACCGGCGGCGGTGCACCTGCTGGATGAAGTAGCGCAGCATCTGCTCGCAGGCCTCGAAGTCGGCGATGACGCCGTCGCGCAGCGGGCGGATCGGGGTGATGTTGTCGGGCGTGCGGCCGATCATCCGCTTCGCGTCGTGGCCGACCGCGAGGATCTCGCCGGTGGAGTCGTTGAGCGCCACCACGGACGGCTCGTCGAGCAGCACCCCCTTGCCGCGCACGTAGACCAGCGTGTTGGCGGTGCCGAGGTCAACGGCCATGTCACGGCCGATGATGTTGATCGCCATGCGTGCGGTCCCTGCTGTCGGGGGTCGGGCCGGTGCGAACCGGCGCGGGGAGCGGCGGCCGGCGGTCCGGAGCCGCCCGGGCTCAGCAGACCTGTGGACAGCGTAGGAGCGAGCGACGCTCCAGCCTCTGACGACACGCCCGCTCGATTCGTCTGCGGTCCGCGAGGCGATCGCCGCGGGGCGGTCGCAGACGAATCAGGGGGAGGCGAGGTCGGCGGCGCGCCGCAGCACGTGCTCGGGCACGGGTACGTCGACGGCGTCGGCGGAGGTCACCGGGTCGGACGCCGTGGTCCGCAGCGGCACCACCCCTGCCCACACCCCGCCCGCCGCCACGTCAGCGTCCTCGTCGCTGGGGTCCCCGACGCGACGCTTCACCGACGCCTCCTGCAGCGGCAGCGCGAGCACCGTGGTCGCGGCCAGCTCCTTGCGGGTGGGACGGCGCAGCGTCGCGGACCGCCCGGGGGTGACGTGGTCGACGAGCAGGTCCAGGGCATGGGAGCGCTCGGCCTCGTCGGTGACCGGGCGGGGACGGCCGATCACCACCGCCGAGCGGTAGTTCATCGAGTGCGAGAAGCCGGATCGGGCCAGCACCAGGCCGTCCAGCGCCGTCATCGTCACGCTGAGGTCCTGACCCGGCGCCTGCACCAGGCTGCGCGAGGCGACGGAGCCGTGCACGTACAGCGTGCCACCGTCGTCGGGGCCGTCCCGGTCCACGGCGAACACCGTCGGCAGCGCGAGCGGGACCCCGTCCACGACCACCGCCAGATGGCAGATCAAGCACCCGTCCAGCAGGTCGTACAGCGACTCGCGGTCCGACTGGGCGCGGTCCTTCTCGCGGCGCGGAGTGCTCCGCGGCGTGGGTGACAGCTGCGAGAGGCCGTCGTGGGTGGAGGTCACAGGTCCGGGAACCAGATGCCGATCTCGCGCTCGGCGGACTCCGGCGAGTCGGACCCGTGCACGAGGTTCTCGCGGTTCGACAGCGACAGGTCCCCGCGGATGGTGCCGGGAGCGGCCTTGCGCCCGTCGGTGGCGCCGTTGATCGCCCGGACCACCTCGACGGCCTCGTCGCCCTCCAGGATCGCGGCCACGAGCGGCCCCGAGGTCACGAAGGTGCGCAGCGGCGGGTAGAAGTCCCGGTCCACGTGCTCGGCGTAGTGCCGGTCGGCCTGCTCGGCATCGATCGTGCGCAGCTGCAGCGCCACGAGCGAGAGGCCCTTGGCCTCGAAGCGGGACAGGATGTCGCCGACCAGACCGCGGCGGACGGCGTCGGGCTTGAGCAGGACCAGGGTGCGCTGTGACATGCCCGCCAGCCTAGGGAACCACTGGGCCGCAGGCGAGCCGGGTCGCTGGCCGCTCAGGCGTCCACGCCGTCGTCCGGACCGTGCTCGGGGGTGTGCTGGGCCCGCCACTCCCGCTCCGCGACGGCCCGCTCGGCCCGCTCCAGGTCGATCCTGCCGCCCAGCACGTACGACGCCGCCCACAGCGCCGCGAACAGCAGGCCCAGCACGAACATGGCGGTGACCACGAAGCCCAGGCCGATCGACACCACCTGGACCGCCCATCCGAGCGCGTACCCGCCCGCGCGCCCGAGCATCCCGGCCGCGACCACGCTCAGCACCGCCAGCCCGGCGCCGATCGCCAGCGAGGTGGCGGCCCCCAGGTCCGTGACGCCGATGAACACCACCCCGCTCAGGAACAGCACCACCGCCTGCAGCACCAGCATCGCGGCGCACAAGGAGCGCCGCATCGACCTGGTCACAGGCGCTCCCGGCGCTTCAGCATGCCGCGGGCCTCCCCCACCGTGACCACCGAGCCGGTGACCAGCACACCGCCCGACCCGATCGCCTCCCCGAACACGCCACCCTGCTCGGCCAGGGTCGCGGCCCGCTCGATGGCGTCGTCGAGCCGCGGCTCCACGTAGACCCGGTCGAAGCCGAAGATGCCGCGCGCCACCTCGGCGAGGTCCTCGGCCCTCAGCGCCCGCGGCGTGGTGTTCTGCGTGCAGACGATCGCCGCCATGGCCGGCTCGAACGCCGCGAGCACGCCCTCGTAGTCCTTGTCCGCCATCACCCCGACCACGCCGACCAGCGGGTCGAGAGCGAAGGAGTCACCGAGCGCGTCGACGACGGCCGCGGCGCCGTGCGGGTTGTGCGCGACGTCGAGCAGTATTGCCGGGCTGCGCCGGATCACCTCCAGCCGACCGGGCGAGGTGGCCTCCTCGAAAGCGGTGCGGACCAGGTCGGCGTCCAGGGCGTCCTCACCGAAGAAGGCCTCGACCGCGGCGAGGGCCACGGCGGCGTTCTGGGCCTGGTGGGCGCCGTAGAGCGGGAGGAAGACATCGTCGTACGCCGCGTGCAGGCCCTGCAGCCGAAGCATCTGCCCGCCGACCGCGGGCACCCGGCGGTCCACGCCGAAGTCCCGGCCCTCCGTCAGGACCGCGGCGCCGACCTCCGCGGCCCGCTCCGCGATGACTCCGGCCACGTCGTCGGCCTGCTGCGCGCACACCACCCGCGACCCGGGCTTGATGATGCCGGCCTTCTCCCGCGCGATGTCGACAGGCCGGGACCCGAGGTAGGCGCTGTGGTCCAGGGCGATGGGCAGCAGCACCGACACGGCCGCGTCGGCGACGTTCGTCGCGTCCCACGAGCCACCCATGCCGACCTCCACCACGGCCGCGTCCACGGGAGCGTCGGCGAAGGTGGCGAAGGCCATCCCCACCACCATCTCGAAGAACGACAGCGGGTGCGGGCTGTCCTCGTCGACCAGCCGGGCGATGGCCGCGACCTCGTTGTAGGCCTGCAGGAAGCGCTCCTCCGACACCGGCTCACCGTCGAGGGAGATCCGCTCGGTCATCGACTCGACGTGCGGGCTGGTGAACCGTCCGGTGCGCAGGTCCGTGGCCCGCAGCAGGGTGTCGATCATCCGGGAGGTGCTCGTCTTGCCGTTGGTCCCGGTCAGGTGCAGCACCGGGTAGGTCCGCTGTGGCTCCCCGAGCAGCTCGGTGAAGGCAGCGATCCGGTCCAGGGACGGCTCCAGCCGGGTCTCGGGCCACCGGGCCAGCAGGGCGCGCTCGGCTTCGGCGTACGTCGGGGCGGAGTCGGGCAGCAGGGGCGAGGACATCGTGCTGCGAGTCTACGGTTCGTCCACACGTAGAATCCGGCCCCATGACCTCCCAGCCAGTCAGCACCGACCCGTCCGCGACGACGCCCGCCCCGGCCGTCGTCGTACCGGACAAGCCGGCGCTCGAGGGCCTCGAGGCCACCTGGTCGGCGCGGTGGAAGGCCGACGACACCTACGCGTTCGACCGCTCGAAGACCCGGGAGCAGGTCTACTCCATCGACACGCCTCCCCCGACCGTCTCCGGGTCCCTGCACGTGGGGCACGTCTTCTCCTACACCCACACCGACCTGGTCGCGCGCTTCTGGCGGATGCGCGGCAAGGAGGTGTTCTACCCGATGGGGTGGGACGACAACGGACTGCCCACCGAGCGTCGGGTGCAGAACTACTACGGCGTGCGCTGTGATCCGTCGCTGCCCTACGAGGCGGAGTTCACCCCGCCGGCGAAGCCCGACCCGAAGCGACAGGTGCCGGTCAGCCGTCCCAACTTCGTCGAGCTGTGCGAGCGGCTCGTGCAGCAGGACGAGCAGGTCTTCGAGTCGCTGTGGCGGACCCTCGGGCTGTCGGTGGACTGGAAGCAGCACTACACGACGATCGGGCGAACCGCCAGGGTCGCCTCGCAGCGCGCGTTCCTGCGCAACTTCGCCCGCGGGGAGGCCTACCTGCAGGAGGCGCCGACCCTGTGGGACGTCACCTTCCAGACCGCGGTCGCGCAGGCGGAGCTGAAGGCGCAGGAGTACGCCGGGCACTACCACCGGGTGCTGTTCCACCGCTCCCCCTCCGGAGCCGACCCAGGTGTCGAGCCGGTGGCGATCGAGACCACCCGTCCCGAGCTGATCCCGAGCGTCGTGGCGCTCATCGCGCACCCGGACGACGAGCGCTACCAGGCACTGTTCGGGACCACCGTCACCTCGCCGGTCTTCGGCGTCGAGATCCCGGTGCTCGCGCACGCGGCGGCCGAGCAGGACAAGGGCAGCGGCCTGGTGATGTGCTGCACCTTCGGCGACCTCACCGACGTCACCTGGTGGCGGGAGCTGGACCTGCCGGTGCGCACGGTCATCGGCCGCGACGGGCGGCTGCTCAGGGAGACCCCCGAGTGGCTGTCGCAGGAGCCGGCGGCCGCGGCGTACGCCTCGATGGCGGGCAAGACGTCGTTCTCGGCACGGGAGGCGATGGTCGGTCTGCTGCGCGAGCACGGCGACCTCGTGGGCGAGCCCAAGCCCACGACCCGGATGACGAACTTCTACGAGAACGGCGACAAGCCGCTCGAGATCGTCGCCACCCGCCAGTGGTACATCCGCAACGGCGGCCGCGACCCCGAGCTGCGCAGCGAGCTCGTCCAGGACGCGTCGAGCATCGAGTGGGTGCCGGCGCACATGCGCAGCCGCTACGAGAACTGGGTCGGCGGCCTCAACGGCGACTGGCTGATCTCGCGGCAGCGGTACTTCGGCATCCCGTTCCCGGCGTGGTACCCGCTCGACAGCGACGGCGAGCCTGACTACGCGCATCCGCTGCTGCCGTCGGAGGCCGAGCTGCCGGTCGACCCGTCGACCGACGTTCCGCGCGGCTACACCGAGGACCAGCGCGGCAAGCCGGGCGGGTTCCTGGGTGACCCCGACGTGATGGACACGTGGGCGACGTCCTCGCTCACGCCGCAGATCGCCGGTGGCTGGGAGAGCGACCCCGACCTGTTCGAGCGGGTGTTCCCGATGGACCTGTGCACGCAGGCGCACGACATCATCCGCACCTGGCTGTTCTCCCGCGTGGTGCGCTCGCACTTCGAGCACGGCGAGGTGCCGTGGACCCACGCGATGATGTCCGGCTGGATCCTCGACCCGGACCGCAAGAAGATGTCGAAGTCGAAGGGCAACGTCGTGGTGCCCGACGAGATCCTCGAGCGGTTCGGCACCGACGCGGTGCGCTGGCGCGCGGCGATGGCGCGGCCCGGCATGGACTCGCCCTTCGACGAGAGCCAGATGAAGGTCGGCCGGCGCCTGGCGATGAAGGTGCTGAACGCCTCGAAGTTCGTGCTGTCCAGCGTCGAGGCGACGTCGCCGGACGTCTCAGCCGTGAGCGAGCCGGTTGACCTCGCCATGCTGGCCGGACTGGTGGCAACCGTCGAGCGGGCCACCGACGCCTTCGAGGGCTACGACTACACCACTGCGCTGGAGGTCAGCGAGAGGTTCTTCTGGGAGTTCTGCGACGACTACCTCGAGCTGGTCAAGGAGCGGGCCTACGGCGCCCGGGGTGATGCCGCGGCCGTCTCGGCGAAGGCCGCGCTGGCCGTCGCCCTGCACGTGCAGCTCCGGCTGCTCGCGCCGTTCCTGCCCTACGTGACCGAGGAGGTCTGGTCGTGGTGGCAGCAGGGCTCGATCCACCGGTCGTCCTGGCCGGTGAGCTCGGAGCTCGCGGCCCCCGACGAGGAGACCTCGCTGGGGTCCCCGGGGGGCGGGCCGTCGACCGGCGGGCTGGGTGCCCACACGGACGTGGCTGCGCTCGGGGACGCCGACGCCGGGATGCTCGCGGCCGTCGCCGCGACGCTGCGCGGGATCCGGGGGGCGAAGTCGGCGGCCAAGGTCTCCATGCGCACCGAGCTGTCCCGGGCCACAGTGTCGGGACCGGCCGACGCCGTGGCACTGGCCGAGCGGGCCGCCGACGACCTCCGCGCCGCGGGCAAGGTGACCGGTGAGCTGGTGTTCGCCGCCACCGGTGCCGCCGAGATCACGGTCGCCGCCGAGGTGGCCGCGACCGCCCCCTGACCCGATTCGTCTGCGGTCCGGGAGGGTTTCCCGGGAGGCGGATCGCAGACCAATCGAGGGTGTGGACGAGCGTTTCCGGATCCCGGCCGATCGTCGCAGGATGCGTCGGTGCCCGACACACCCGCTCACGACGGCCCGCGGGGCTCCGCCTCCCGGGTGCCCGAGGTGGCTGGGCTGCTGGTCGCCCAGAAAGGTGTTCTGAGCCGCGCCCAGCTGCGCGAGCACGGGGTCAGCCACGGCCGGGTGCAGCACGAGATCGCCGTCGGTCGGTGGACCGTCGTGGCGCCCGGTGTGGTCGCGGCGCAGAACGTGCCTCTGAGCCGTCAGCAGACCAGGTGGCTGGGCGTGCTCCACGCCGGCGCGCATGCGGCGCTGACCCATGCCAGCGCGTGCGAGTCGGGCGGGCTGTCCTGGACGGTCGACCCGACGGTGCACGTCCTCACCCCGAAGGGTGACCTGGTCGAACCCCTGCCCGGGCTCCGGTTCCACCAGACGCGCCGGCCCTACCGCGGCTGGGTGACGGCCGGTGGGGACGAACCGCCTCGCATCGACCTGGAGCACGCGGTGCTGCTGACGTCCGAGCGTGACCGGTGTCTCCGTCGAGCGGTGGGCCGGCTGGCGGCCGCCGTACAGCAGGGCCTGACCACCGCCGACCGGCTCCTCGACGCAGCCATGACCATCCGCAAGCTGCGCCACGGCGACCTGTTCCGGCTGGCGCTGGGCGACATCGGCGGTGGGGCGCAGTCCTTCGCCGAGATCCGCGTCGGCGTCCTGTGCCGGGCAGCGGGCCTGCAGCCGCCACGGCGTCAAGTCGTTCGTGCTGACAGAGACGGCCGCCGGCGCTACCTGGACTGCTCCTGGGAGCTCCCCGACGGCAGGCTGGTCGTGCTCGAGGTCGACGGCGGGTTCCACAGGTACGTCGATTCCTGGTGGAAAGACCTGAAGCGGGAGCGGTCCGTGGTCGGGTGGGATCGCGTGGTGCTCCGGTGCGCTAGCGTGGAGCTCCGTCTGGAGCCGGACGGGATTCTCGCTGACCTGCGGGCACTCGGCGTCCCCCGCGTCCACCCCGGGTTCGTCTGCGACCTCCCCGCCTGAGACACCTGCGCGACCGCAGACGAATCGGGGGGTGGGTGAGGGCCGGGCTAGGCGTCGAGCCAGCGCTGGAAGGCGGTGGCGTCGTAGGGCCGGCCCAGGAAGTCGGCGACCAGGTCCTCAGCGTCCTTGCTGCCCCCCGGGGCGAGGATCCGGTCCCGGTAGCGGTGCGCCACCTCCGTGTCGAACAGGTTCTCGCGGTCGAAGGCGGAGAACAGGTCCTTCGCGATGACCAGGCTCCACATGTAGGTGTAGTAGCCGGAGCCGTAGCCCTGCAGGTGTCCGAACGACGCGTAGAAGTGCGTGTCCGGGACGTAGCCGAACACGTCGTACGTCTCCTGCAGCTCGCGCAGCACGGCGACGAAGTCGTCCGGGACGTCCTGGTGCAGCCGGTAGGACAGCGCCGCGTAGAACATCTGGGTGCGCACATAGGTGCCCTTGCCGAACTCGCTCGCCGCGCGCATCCTCTCGACCAGCTCCCGGGGGATCGGCCTGCCGTCCGCGTCCTTGGCGAAGGACTGCAGCACGTCGGGGTCCCAGGCCCACTCCTCGAGCATCTGGGAGGGGGCCTCGACGAAGTCCCACTCGGTCGCGACCCCGGAGAACCGGGTCCACTTCTGGTCACCGCCGAGCACGTGGTGCAGGAGGTGGCCGAACTCGTGGAACAGCGTCACGACGTGGCTGTGCTCCATCAGCGCGCGAGAGAAGTTGCAGACCAGCACGCCCTCGGCAAGCTGTCGCCCCGCAATGCCCGGCGCCAGGTCGAACTGGGCCGCGTGGCCGTACTTGCCGGCCCGAGGGTGCAGGTCGAGGTGGATGCGCCCCAGACGTCGCCCGTCCCGGACCACGTCGTACGTCGCGACGTCCGGGTGCCACGACGCACCGTCGGTGACCTCGACGTAGTCCAGGTCGAAGAGCCGGCCGGTCACCTCGAGCAACCCGCGTCTCACCGCGGCGAAGCCGAAGTAGGCCCGCACCTGCTGGGCGTCCACCTCGAAGCGCTCCCGGCGTAGCACCTCCGAGTAGAACGCCTTGTCCACCGTGTCGACGACCCCCACGTCAGGGTGGTCCTGCTGCACGCGGCGGAGCAGGACGTCGACGTCGCGTCGGGCCGAGGCACCGGACGCCTCGGTGATCCGGTCGACGAAGGCCGGGATCGCCGGCCCGCCACCGATCATCTTGACCTCCGCGTCGAACGCCGGCCAGCCGTCGTAGCCGAGGAGCTGGGCGTGCTCGCGGCGCAGCTCGAGGAGGTCGTGCAGCAGCCTGTCGTTGGCGGGGTAGGCGCGGTTGAGGAACTCCCGGACCAGGGCCGCCCGGGCCTCACGGTCGCGGCAGAAGGTCGTGAAGGGCACGTAGTCGGGGTAGTCCGTGGTGATCTCCACGAGACCGTCGTCGTCGGCCGGGTGTCCCTCGACGAAGTCCGCCGGCAGGCCGTCCAGGGCGGTCGCCGGCACGCGAACCCGGCGGACGTCGTCGCGGATGTTGCGGGAGAACTCCTGCTCCACGGCCGTCTCCCGCTCGGCCAGCTCGCGCAGCCTGGACCGGACCGGCTCGTCGCGGTCCACGCCCGCCCGGCGGAAGTCGCGCAGCGTCAGCGCGAGCATCCGCTCCGCGTCGGCATCCAGTCCGGCCGGGTCAACGCCCGCGAGCACGTCGTAGACGCCACGGTCCAGCCCGATCTCCGTCTGCAGCCTCGAGGCGTCCTGCTCGGCGCGCTCGGCGCGGGCCCGCACCGCCTGCTCGGGGTGCACGTTGGCCATCAGCGACGCGGCCGAGAAGGCGTTCCGCAGCGCGAGGATGAGGTCGTTCCAGACCGCGAGCGCGTCCCGCCCGCCGCTCGGGGGACCGGTGAGCACCGCGCGCAGCCGACGGGCCTCGTCGAGCTGACCGTCACACCTCTCGCCGAGCCACTCCTCCCAGTCGGCGGCGGGCAGCGCCAGCGGCGGCAGGTCAGATGCCACGGTCAGGCGGACTTCTTCTTCTTCGCCTCGGGCTCGCGGGGCACCAGGGTCGGGTTCACGTTGTCGTTGACCACCTCGGCGTTCACCACGACCTTGGCGATGTCCTCCCGGGAGGGCACGTCGTACATCACGTGCAGCAGGACCTCCTCGATGATGGCGCGCAGCCCACGGGCACCCGTGCCGCGCATCATGGCGAGGTCGGCGACCGCGTCGATGGCGTCAGGGGTGAACTCGAGCTCGACGCCGTCGAGGTCGAAGAGCTTCTGGTACTGCTTCACCAGCGCGTTGCGGGGCTCGGTGAGGATCTGCACCAGCGCCTCGCGGTTCAGCTTGTCGACCGTCGCGATCACCGGCAGCCGGCCGATGAACTCCGGGATCAGCCCGAACTTGAGGAGGTCCTCGGGCATCACCTCGGAGAAGATCTTCTCGAGCTCCTTCTCCTCCTTGGTCGGCAGGCTGGCACCGAAGCCCAGCGTCTTCTTGCCGATGCGCTGCTCGACGATGTGCTCGAGGCCGGAGAAGGCGCCGCCCACGATGAACAGGATGTTGGTGGTGTCGATCTGGATGAACTCCTGGTGCGGGTGCTTGCGACCGCCCTGCGGAGGAACCGAGGCGGTCGTCCCCTCGAGGATCTTCAGCAGCGCCTGTTGGACACCCTCGCCGGAGACGTCCCGGGTGATGGACGGGTTCTCGGCCTTGCGAGCGACCTTGTCGATCTCGTCGATGTAGATGATGCCCGTCTCGGCCTTCTTGACGTCGTAGTCGGCGGCCTGGATCAGCTTGAGCAGGATGTTCTCGACGTCCTCACCGACGTACCCCGCCTCGGTGAGCGCCGTGGCGTCGGCGATGGCGAACGGCACGTTGAGCATCCGGGCCATCGTCTGGGCGAGGTAGGTCTTGCCACAGCCGGTGGGGCCGATCACCAGGATGTTGGACTTGGCGAGCTCGACGACCTCGTCGCTCTTGTGTCGCGACGCCCCGGAGCCCACCCCGGCCTGCACCCGCTTGTAGTGGTTGTAGACCGCCACCGCGAGTGCCTTCTTCGCCGTCTCCTGCCCGATGACGTAGGAGTTCAGGAACTCGAAGATCTCCCGCGGCTTCGGGAGCTCTTCGAGGCCGACCTCGGTCCCCTCGCTGAGCTCCTCCTCGATGATCTCGTTGCAGAGGTCGATGCACTCGTCGCAGATGTAGACCCCTGGCCCCGCGATGAGCTTCTTGACCTGCTTCTGGCTCTTCCCGCAGAAGGAGCACTTCAGCAGGTCGCCTCCGTCACCTATGCGTGCCACAGGCGCGACTCCTCACGGTTAAGGCCGGTGACGCCCAAGGGCACCCTTGCGGGACCCACTCCCACCGACGGTGTTTCGCTGCTGATCGTCGAACCTGAAGGTACCCCGTCCTCCCCCCGAATGGGACAGGACACGGGCGACTCCTTGCCTTATGCCCCGATGGAAGCCGGAGTCCCCTTGAGCGACTCCAGGATGGCGTCGATCAGGCCGTACTCCACCGCGGACGACGAGGTGAGGATCTTGTCGCGCTCGATGTCGGCGTTGACCTCCTCCGGCGACTTGCCGGTGTGGTCGGAGATCAGCTTCTCGAGCAGCTCACGCATCCTCAGGATCTCGTTCGCCTGGATCTCGATGTCCGAGCTCTGGCCGTAGGAGCCCTCGGTGTAGGGCTGGTGGATCAGGATCCGGCTGTTCGGCAGCGCGAGGCGCTTGCCCGGCGCGCCGGCGGCGAGGAGTACGGCGGCCGCCGAGGCAGCCTGACCCAGGCAGACGGTCTGGATGTCCGGCTTGAGGAACTGCATCGTGTCGTAGATCGCCGTCATGGCCGTGAACGAGCCGCCCGGCGAGTTGATGTAGATGCTGATGTCCCGGTCGGGGTCCATGGACTGCAGGCACAGCAGCTGGGCCATCACCGCGTTGGCGATGTCGTCGCTGATCGGGGTGCCGAGGAAGATGATGCGCTCCTCGAACAGCTTGCCGTAGGGGTCGATGCGGCGGAACCCGTAGGAGGTCCGCTCCTCCCACTGCGGGATGTAGTAGTTCATGCTCGGCGCCGACAGGTCGCTGGCCCGCCCGCTCGGCATTCCGGTCAGCCCTGGGATGTTCGTGGTCGTCATGTCAGCGTCTCACTTGTTCCGGGCCGGACGGCCCTCGTCGGCGACCTGGCGGGTGCTGGTGATCACCTTGTCGATGAACCCGTAGTCCCTCGCCTGCTCGGCGGTGAACCACCGGTCCCGGTCGGCGTCCCGCTCCACCTGGGCGAGCTCCTGGCCGGTGTGCTCTGCGATCAGCTCGAAGAGCACCTTCTTGATGTGCAGGGACTGCTGGGCCTGGATCTTGATGTCCGAGGCGGACCCGCCCATGCCCCCCGACGGCTGGTGCATCATGATCCGGGCGTGCGGGAGGGCGTAGCGCTTGCCCTTGGTGCCGGCGCAGAGCAGGAACTGGCCCATCGACGCTGCCAGGCCCATGCCGACGGTGGCGACGTCGTTGGGGATGTAGTTCATGGTGTCGTAGATCGCCATGCCCGAGTCCACCGAGCCGCCGGGCGAGTTGATGTGCAGGAAGATGTCGGTCTCGGGGTCCTCCGCCGAGAGCAGGAGCATCTGCGCGCAGATCGCGTTGGCGTTCTGGTCGCGCACCTCCGAGCCGAGGAAGATGATCCGCTCGCGGAGCAGGCGCTGGTAGATGTGGTCGTCGAGCCCGTAGGCCGAGCCGCCACCGTTCATCTGGGGATTCGAGGGGTTCTGGGGCACGTCCCTGACAGTAGCCGCAAGCAGGGACACTTCCACGGGCCGTGCCGCCGTGTTCGCCCACAGCGCACGCGGGCGCTCAAGCCTCCGCGCGGGCCCCGGCCGGCTGGTCCCCGGACGGGTCCTCGCCCGTCCCTGCCTCTGCATCGAGCCCGGCCGGGGCGTCGTCCGTGCCCGGCTCGGCGCCCGGCTCGGCGATGGTGCCGTCCGGCTGGAGGTTCACCAGGTTGACCCGCTCCCCCGACGCGTCGGTCACGACGGCCGCTTCGACGATCGACGCCAGCGCCTTGCCGCGCACCACCTCGGAGACCATCTCGGGGATGTGGTTGTGCTCGAGCATGTGCTGGATGAACTCCTGGGGGTTCTGCCCGGACTGCTGGGCCCGCTGCATCAGGTGCGCCTGCAGCTCGCCCTCGTTGACGCCGACCTCCTCGGTCTTGGCGACCTGGTCGAGCACGAACTGGGCGGCCACCGCGTCGCGCACCCGCTTCTCCAGGTCGGCCTCGAACTCGTCGACGGTCTGCTGCTCGGTGTCGAGATACTGCTGCAGGTCCATGCCGGCCATCACCAGCTGCTGCTCGAGCTGCTCCCTGCGGGCGGTCAGCTCGGACTCCACGATGCCGTCGGGCAGCGGCACGTCGACGAGCTCCAGCAGCCGCTCCAGGACCGCGTCCCGGGCGGCAGCCGCCTGCTCGAGGCGCTTGCCGCGGGTGAGCCGTCCGCGCACGTCGTCGGTGAGCTCGTCGACGGTGTCGAACTCCGACGCGGTCTGCGCGAAGTCGTCGTCGACCTCGGGCAGCTCCTGCTCCTTCACCGCACTGACGGTGACCTCGACGTCCACGACCTGGCCGGCCAGGTCGCCGCCCACCAGCTGTGAGGTGAAGCTGGCCGAGCCGCCCGCGGACAGCCCGAGCAGCGCCTCGTCCAGCCCGTCCAGCATGCCGCCGCTGCCGACCTGGTAGCTCATCCCGCTGACCTCGGCCCCCTCGATGACGTCCCCGTCCTGGCGGCCGACGAGGTCCATGACCACGAAGTCACCGTCTGCAGCGGGGCGCTCTACCTCCGAGAGGCTCGCGAACCGCTCCCGCAGCGCCTGCACCTGCTCCTCGACGTCCTCGTCGGTGACCACGAGGTCGTCGACGGACACCTCCAGGCCGGTGTAGTCGGGCAGCGTGATCTCCGGACGGACGTCCACCTCCGCGGTGAACTCGAGGCTCTCGTGGTCCTCGAACCGGGTGATGTCGATCTCCGGCTGCGCCAGCGGCTCGAGCTGGTTGGCCTGCAGCGCCTCGACGTACAGCTTGGGCAGCGCCTCGTTGATCGCCTCGTCGAGCACGGCACCCCGGCCGACCTGCCGGTCGATGACCAGCGGAGGAACCTTGCCGCGCCGGAAGCCCGGCACGGTGATCTGCGACGCGATCTTCTTGTACGCCGCGTCGAGGCTCGGCTTGAGCTCCTCGAAGGGCACCTCGACGGTGAGCTTGGCCCTCGTCGGGGTCAACGTCTCGACGGCGCTCTTCACACTGGTCTCCTCGGTTCCTGGTGCGCGGGCGGGCGGAGTCGGGGCGACAGGACTCGAACCTGCGATCTCCTGCTCCCAAAGCAGGCGCGCTAGCCACTACGCTACGCCCCGGTTCGCCCCTGACCGGACCGCTGGCCCGGCGGGGAGAGCCGACGGGAGTCTACGGGCAAGCGACCGCCGAACCCCAATCGCGAGCAAGCGGTCGTGGGCGGATGAGCCCGCCGGTGTGGCACCATGGGTGCCGCTTGTCCGCGCGGGCGACCGGGCACAAGCACGCGGATGTAGCTCAATGGTAGAGCCCTAGTCTTCCAAACTAGCTACGCGGGTTCGATTCCCGTCATCCGCTCCACCCCTGTCCAGCAGCAACGCTGTCAACCAACCGGCGACATACCTGCCACATACCTGTTCCACCCAAGACTCGGCCCGTGAGGCACCCGAAGAAGTACGTGGCGAAGAACGGTGACGTCTCCTAGCGTGTTCGCTACCGACCCCCCACCCGGCCCACCGAGCGCCATCCCGATGGGCTTCGTGATGAGACTGATCATCAGGATGCCTCCCAGCTGGTCTGCCGGTGGTAGGCGTCGACCGCGACAGCGACCTGCATGTTGTGGTCGCCACAGCGTTCAAGTCGATCCTCGGGCGCAGCGCCTCGACCGCTTCGGGCGGCGGGGGTGTCCGAATGCCGTTAACGCGGGCACCCTCCCGGTCAGCCTCGCCCAGCCGCTCGGTCAACAGCCTGGTGAACTCGTCCTCGTGCCGTTCGATGAGCTCGTTGATCGCCGCCCACCGGGCGCGCCTCGACCCGCTCCGGTACGGCACCCGCCGACCCGCGTTCTGGCACTGCCTGCATACCGAGGTCACGCCCGTACAATCCCGTGGGGTGCTTGTAGAACGCGGTCACCGGCTTCCGCTGAGCGCACCTCGAGCAGCTCTCGTTGGCTGGTCCGATCAGGGCCTGGTCGGTGCTCAAGGCGGGGTCTCCCATCGGATGCGGGCGCTACCGGCAACGGCGCCCGCCACTTTCCACCTGTCAAGTGACCTCGCCGGATCCCGTCCCGCAAGGCCCGCATCCCCTACGCTGTGGCGTGTGCACCACCTCGTCGACAGCAGCGAAGTCGGCACCATGCTCGGAATCACCAGCAGCGCGTCGCGCAGCTGGTGAAGGAGAACCCGCAGTTCCCGGCCCCGGAACATGTGCTGCCCAGCGGACAGCGCCTATGGGCGACCACCGCGATCGAGGAGTGGGCCCGAGCCAACGGCCGCGAGCCCCACGACCCGGGCTGAGGATCCGACGTCTCAGTCGGCGATCGCGGTCCGCGGGATCACGAAGTCCCGCCCCACCCGAGTCGCCGGCAACGTCTTCGCCTCGATCCGTTGCAGCACCCGCTGCCGAGACACCCCCAACAGCTCCGCAGCCTCCGACACCGACACCAGATCCGGCACCGACGCCCAGCTCTGCCGGGCGTCGAACTCCCTCTCGGTCATCACCACACACACCAGCGCGGGCGCACCGAACGCGGCAGCCACCACCGCGCACGCCGTCACCGCGGCCTGGGCGACGGACTCGGCCGGCAGACTAATCGTCGCTGACGCCCACCCGCGCTCAGATTTCCCAACGGCCGGGTGGTGCGGCGCCAGCCGGTCCATCATCGTGTCTGCGTCGTAGTCCTTCACGGCGACCTCGACGGTCGCGTTGTAGTGCTCCATCAGCATTCACACTCCCACCACATCAACGCGACCGCCCCGCGATTCGGGGCCGTCATAGGGAGCGCAAAGCATGACGGGACAGTACTCGTAGTGGCCATTTTCTCAGAGCCGCTGCCCGCGAGGGCTGACTGCCGCGAGAATTGGTGTCGTGACGCCGAAGGAGTACTCCAGCTATCGAGAGCGGAAGCGTCAGGTCCTGCGAGGGGTGGGCTTCGATCTCGCTAGCGAGGAACGGCCCGCGTTCCCACCGGAGATGGCGTACAGCCTGACGTGCGGTGCTGCGGTCGCGCTCCTGCCCAGCGAGGAAGGCGTCACCGCCCCACTCGACCTGCATGCGACTTGGCACCAGCAGACGTGAGGACCGGCCCCGCCGATGGGGGAAATGGCTTCCAGCTCGCTGGCGGACATGCGTGTTCCTGCGGACGCACTGAACTGTGCAGGGTCCGCACCGCATGGTCAGCCAAGGCATCGGGCAATTGGGAATGACGGGGTCGCGTCGAGATCGAGCAATCAAGCGACCTCGAGGCCCCCGGATTCGAAACAACGGGTCCGGGGGCCGCCGTACCAATCGACGGCTTACGTCGTAAGCCCTCCACACATGGCATGCTGCGGCGTGACCGGCAACCAGGAAGACGAGATCGCCCAGTTGACGAGCGCCTAACGACGATCGGCATCCTGATGGAGCGCTTCGACATGAGCCACGCCAGGCGTTCACGTACCTACAGCGCATCTTCTCGACCCACGAGCGCAAGCTGTACGACGTCGCCCGCGGGCTGGTCGAGACCGGGGGACTTCCCGAGGACCCGTCCGTCTGAAGGTAAAGGCGCACGATCGGCTTGTCCTCTTACGCACCTGCCTGGTTGACCCGTGTGGTCGCTTGTTCGCATGCTTAGGGCCGTTGGGCGTTGCTAGGCGCAACTCTTGCCCTACCGGAAGTCCGCGTCCGGTTCGGCACGTGAGGGCTCGGTCAGGTTGGGGACGGCCTGGGGGTCGGCGACGACGGTCTGTGCGACGTCGACCAGCTTGAAGCGGCGCATCCGAGCATAGCTTTGTAGGAGCACGAACGCTTCCTCGGGTGTGATGCCGTGGAGTTGGGCGAGTACGCCTCTGGCCTGCTGGATGACCACTCGGCTGTTGAGGGCCGCCTCTAGCTGTTCGGTCAGCTGCGTCCCGCGTTGTAAGGCACGTTCTTGCATGAGGCCGATGGTGGCGACGTCGGCCAGCACCTGCACGACGCGGGCGTCCTCGGCGTCGAGGTCGCCGGTGGCATTGCTGAAGACGCCGAGCGCTCCGATCACGTCGCGGCGCAAGCGGAGCGGGAACGCGTGGACGGACCGGAACCCGGCCGCTGTGGCCTGGAGGGCGAACGCCGGCCACCTGTTCTCTTCTTGCGCCAAGTCTGACGCGACGACTGCGACACCGGTTCGGAAGCAGTCCTGGCAGGGTCCCTCGTCACGTTGCACCCGGAAGAGCTCGAACACCTCCGCGCGTTCATCCGAGGCCGCCAGCAGCTGCAGCCGACCGTGCGGGTCGGCGAGCATCAGACCCACGGCGGTCGCGCCGGCCACCTCGGTGGCTTTCAGGGTGATCACCTGCATGAACTCGACGAGGTCGAACTCATCGACGAGCGTGTCAGCGACCTCGACGAAGATCTCCACGAGCCGGACGGGCGATACCTTGGTCATCTGCCACACTCCCCTTGCCCCGAGCCGCCAGCGGCTGGAGCGTCGCATCGCGAGGCCGTCGCCGTCGCGGTTACGGGTGGTCCGGCTCGAAGTGCAGCCTGCGAGCCAGGACGTCACGGGCGACCTCGAACAGTCGTTGGTCGTTGGCGTAAGCATAGGCCCGCAACCGCGAAGCAGCTCCTCCTCGGTACACCCGCTACCGTCCAATGCATGGACAAATTGGACGCCGAGCAGTGCCGCGGCGTCAGCGGCGCAGAGGCCGCCGACATTGTCGGCGTGCACGAGCTCAGCATCTCCCGCCTCGAGCGCTCGGCCGACGGCGTCGAAGACATCCTGACCCTCCGTTTCGAAGGGAAGGAGAAGGACGGGACGACCGTCCAGGAGCTTCGCGCCGCTCACGTCGCAGAGGTGCTCCAGGGGCTCGTTGGCCTATCGAGCGACTTCGCGAGGGCCGGCGCCTTCGGCGATGAACCCGCTGGGTCTGAGGTACTCGTCCGACCGGCACAAGAAGGATTCCTTCCTGATCGAGGTTCTGAGGGTCATCCAGGACAACGCCGACACCATCGCACTCGGAGCCCGGGGCCGCGAGAGTCCCCACCCTGGGTCAGGTTGTGTGGTGGGCAAGTCGGTCAGCTCGGGCCGATGTGAGGGACTTTGAGCACCTGGAGAATGGCAACGTCAAGGTGTCCTGGCAGGACGACACCGCCGAGGAGGTTCCTGGTCCAGTCTGGGAGGAGCTGCAGAAGCGCGGCCGGCGACGCAAGAGAAGCAGCTGAAACAGCTCATGGCACCGCTGAGCCGCGAGCGCGTGACCTCGGTGCAGGTTCAGGGCTCACCCAGGAGCCGGAAGCGGAAGGCTCGGGCGCTGAGGCGTTCAGACTGACCAGGTCCGACTACGACGCCGTCCGGGTGGACGACGAGGTCGAAGAACAGCAAGACATCTTCGATGTCGAAGCCCAGATGTCCGCCATCGACTTCGACAACCCGACGCGGTGGAGGGTCAAGACCCTGGACGGCGCGCGCGGCCGTCGTCGAAGATCAGGAGTTTCTTGGCGCGTGTCGCCGCAAGTCTGGCGATCCGCAAGGGCGTCGGCTGAGCGTGCGTGAGGGTACGGTCGTGAAGAACGGCCGGACCCGACGCACGTGGACGGTGCTCAAGGTCGAGAGTCACAGGAGGGCTGCGCATGACGATGACGCATAGCCGCCGTTCACCGCGACGGCTCGACGCTGCGAGCCTGGCACTCTTCGTGGTCGGCATCCTTTGCGGCGCCCTGTCTTACTGGCTCGTGCGGGATCGCGGCATGAACCCGTTGATCCTGGTGCCGTCGGTAGTCGCTGCCACGACCGGTGGCGCTCACCTGTTCAAGCGCGAGGCCCCGCGCGACTAACGTTCGCGCATATGGCTCCAGCCGGCACGACGTCGTCCCCGGCAAGGTCACCGGCGACCAGTCTGGGCAGCGCATCGTGCACCAGGCGGCAGCCGGTTGACATGGGAGCGCCCCCGGCGCATGGGATCGCCGAGGGCACTTCCATCACGGAGCTCGCTATCGGTCAGCCCCCCGGTGACCCGAGCCCACCCCTGAACTGCTTGTGACCATACCCACGCCGTGCGGGCGAAAGACATGACACGTTCGGGCTATATCCACGCCCCGGTCGAGCGGTCGATCCTGAGGGGAGCGCGCGTGTTGCGTCCCGCGCGCAGAGCCCCGCTCGCCCGCCCCCCAGCACACTCGCGGGCGGGGCCGCGCAGTGTCGGCGGAGGCCGGGCCGACGCTCCCCCGGTATGGGCAGCAACCGTCGCACGCCGACACCCAAGCCGGGGCGTCAACCCAACATCGTCACCGCCGAGGAGCAGCCCGGACCACCTGGTCGGGTCATTGTGGCGCCGGCGCCCGGCAGTCCATCATTGGCTACCCCAGTCGGTGACAGCTACAGATGGGTCACAGGCCCTTGTGACGATGGAACGGTACGACTTCGAAGTGGCAGCTTCGCCATCCCCGGGACCGCTCGCGGACCTGCTCCGCGAGCACGGCGCGGAGGTCATCTTCTCCCTGGTAGTCCGGGGAGGGGAACGGCTCGGAGCGAGTGTTCTCATGCCCGAGGACCCTGACCGCGCCGAAGAGTGTCGCCGGATGATCAAGGACTGGCTCGCCTAACCAAGCTGGCGCGGGACTCCTGCGGCGTGTTCACCTTGACTCCGCGCGGGCCGAGATGGCCTTCCCTGGTGCCGCGTCATGCTGGCAAGGGCTCGCAGTCAAGGACACAGGGACGCCGCGAGCCACCAGTCGCCCGCTGTTGTCACATGTCCCCACGCTCGCGGCGCCTCTCTGCCCGCTCTCGACCCGTTTGCCCGGAGAAGACGAGATGAGAGACACTCCCGAGCCCCCCGAGCCCGGACGCACCGTCGCGCACGTCTACCTCGACAGCATCGCAGCGGCCGACGCGACAGATCCGAGCAGCTCCGTCTCCGTCGGCGTCGCCATGGGCCAGCTCGCCGACCTGACCATCGACTCCCTCATCGACGAACGTGGCGCGCTGCAGCTGCACCCGCACGAACTCTTCGACGGCCTCGGGCTGATCGTCCAGCACCTGGTGGCGCTTCTTGTCTCCAACACAGACATGACCGTCGACGAGATCGTCACGAGTTGCCGGGGCCTTCTCGACGGACACCCCGACGACTGATCTCCGCACGGGGAGCACGGCAACGGCCTCGCCCAAGGCGTTCTCCACAAGCCGGCGAAGGGGCGCAGGTACGCCCTCGACCGGGGCGAAGTGGAGCGGGTCGCGCTCGAGCGGTACCGGCCCGGGCACCCCTACTGGCTGACCACCGTCGAGGCCGCCGACGTGCTCGGTGTGACCCGCGAGCGGGTCCGGCAGCTCGTCGCCGCCGACCGGCTCCCCTGCGTCGTCCACGAGGGACGCCGCTACTGCCAGCGGCACCAGGTTGAGGTCATCGCCAACGCCCGCCAAGCTCGCTGGCCAGGCCCCCCTCGCCACCGACCGGTCCCACCGCGCCCCGGCGTGTGTTGGTTCCTCGACTATGGAGCACAAGTCGTAGTGCCCGTCGCCCACCTGTTGCGGTGGGCCGCCTAGAGGCGCGCCGCTCGTATCGCCGAGGACAGCGACCCATTCACGCCTTGGTCCTGCCAGGTCCCGCCGAGCCGGCAGCACTCCAGCCGCCAACCGCTCAGAGTCGGGGAGATCCGCCAGCAACAGCCGTCGATCCCGACCCCGAGATAGGTGCCTGCGTAGGAACGGAAGCGGGCGAGCGAGTCAGGCGCCTGTGCCTGATCGTCCATGGCCGCCCCTCCCCTCGCTGCCACGCTTCTTGAGGGGTCGCCGCACAACGCGCGTCGTCGGCGACCCGCCAAGTATGACTCCGGTCAACGGAGCCGATGACGCGCGACGAGTTCGCGGGCCCGATCATCGCCCTGGAGAGGCTCAAGCTGCCGACGAGCCCCGGCCGCAGGGCCCGAGCCCGGGCGGCCCCTCCCAGCCGGTCAATCGGGAGACTGCGGACACAGAACCGCCCTTGGCGAGCGTGTCACCCGAGGGCGGTTCCGTGGTCAGCTCATCGAGTCTGCCTTCAAGACTCATCCGAGCTCGTCCTCCGAACTGCCCCACGACCGTAACCTCTCCTGCACCAGAGCGCATGGTCACTTCGGGCCATATTGCGAGGCCCCGCCAACCAGCTGAAGCGGAATCCAACGGACGAGTCACGGCTTCTTCGGCTGCGGGCGCGGCAGGCTCCGCGCAGCAACGACGTCCCGAGCGACGTCGAACAGCTTGCGGTTCTCGTAGGAGGACAGCCGTTGTAGCACCGTGAACGCGCGGTCCTCGTCCACGTCGTAGATCACCATGACGATGCCGAGCGCCTTGCCGATGGTGGTGCGCCGGTCA
>DASQDP010000025.1:0-76278 GCA_035634095.1 Nocardioidaceae bacterium
GGTGCTGGTGTTGGTGGGGGTGAGGAAGGCTTGCAGCATCTTGGTGAGCATGGCGGCGTGCAGGGTGGGGATCTTGAACCGGCCGGTGCTGGTGCCGTCGCTGTGGTGGAACAGGTGCAGATAGGTGGCGCGAGCGGCGGCGGCCTCCTCAGCGGCGAGCTTGCGACCCTCCTCCTCCTCAGCGGTCTCGGGGTCGATGACCTCGAGGACCCGACGCCCCAACACCGCGAGCGTGATGGCGTCATGCTCACCGGCCAGGGTGATCAGGTGCCGCTCGGCTCGAGCGCGGACCTCACCGGGAACCGTGTCGGGCAAGGCGTCGATGGCCCGCACGATCACCCGGGCCTGCGCGACGTCGAGGTCCCCGGCAGCCAGCGCCGCCCCGGTCGCTGCCCCGGTCGCTGTCCCGGTCGCTGTCGCGGCGGTGTCCAACCGGGTGGCCAGCCGCAGGTCGGCCCGGGCGGCGGCCCGCGGCTGCCGGGTGGCGTGCGCCACCCACGCAGCAGTGGAGGTGGCGCCGGACTCGGCGGCGATGTCGTTGCGGTCCCCGGCCGCCAGCACCCGCAACCGCAGCTCGGTCAACCGGGCCTCCGCCCGCGCCAGCTCCACCAGGCTGGTCCGCTGCTCGGCGCCGGTCATCGACCACGCCGGCGCCTCGACCAGCTCGTCGAGGACCCGATGCAGCCGAGAGGCGAACCAGGCGATCGGATGCCCCCCGCGGTCCTCCACCCCAGTGCTCGACATGACCCCACCCTAGAAACCCACCACCGCAAGATCGAACACCTGTTCGACACCTGGGGACAACCCCCCACACCCCGCAACTGTGGACAGAAACCGGCTCGGCGCGCACCCATCGGGGTCTTTCTGTGTGTCGACGCCTCCAGGTGGCGCGCACCGGCCAGCCGACCGGGAACCCCACCACATGCGCGCTATGAGCGGAGCTGCGACTCGCGGTCGATCTCTTCCACGCGGTCACGCATGGTGCGCAGGCCCCGGTCGATGACGCGCTCGACGACCGGTCGCGCCAGCCGCCACCCTGCTGCACCAAGCCTCCCCAGGGGCAGCACGATGACCTCGGCCCAGACGAACCGGCTCGCCCGCTCCCCTCGGGCGAGTACGACGAACTCGCCCTCTCCCTTGACCACGGCGCCCAGGTGCAGCACATCGCAGCGGCCACCGCCGTCGGGGGTGCGCTTCCACACGGTGACGGTCATCGGGTCCCAGAAGCCCACGCCGCGAAAGGACACGCCCCGTCGTCCCGACCCGGCCGGCGGCCGGCCGATGCCGGTCCAGGCCCGGAACCGCTGACCGATGCCGGTCGAGTCGTCCAGCCGCTCGACCGTGGTGAAGGGCACCCACTCCTCCTGCCGGGGCCAGTCGGTGAGGTAGTCCCACAGGACCGACGCCGGGACGGCGACGTCGACCTCGCGCTGCAGACGGACGCGCACGGCCTACCCGCCGTCCAAGGACGTGGACCCGGTGGGGCGGGGCGCTCGATCGAGTGTTCCGGACGGTCGGGAGCCGTCCTCGGTCCCGGAAGGAGCCGCGCTGCGGGGCTCGACGTCCTCGGTCGCGGAGGGAGCCGCGCCGCGGGGCTCGACATCCCCGGTCGCGGAGGACACGCCGCTGCGAGGCTCGTCCTCCCCGGTCTGGTGTACGACGCGGGGCTCCCGACTCTGCCGGGGCTCCAGGTCCGCTGCGAGCCGGTCCAGCAGGGCGTCCACCTCCGACATCCGGTAGCCACGGAATGCCGTGGTGAAGCGGACCGCCCGCAGGTCGGAGGCGGTGAGCGGCCCGTCCGCCGGCACCAGGGCATCGGGCCGGTCGTCGTACGACTCGATCATCGACCCGCCCCGCCCGGTCGCCACCACGGCCACCCCACCGAGCAGAGCCACCACGAGGATGGCGAAGAACCAGGTCATGACCCGATCCTACGGAGCGCACCGGCCCGTCGTGGTGCCCCGGGCGCGGGGTCAGCAGAACTACACGCCGCGGACGTGTCGGGGTCGGCTGGTTTGATGGCGCCATGCCCACCGAACCGGCCACTCGACCGACAGCCGCGCTCGACCCGACCGCCGACGTCGTCCAGCTGGCCGAGGACCTCGTGAACATCGAGTCGGTCAGCGGCGACGAGCGAGCCATCGCCGACGCAGTCGAGGCGGCGCTGAAGCCCCTCGACCACCTGGAGGTGGAGCGGTTCGGACACACCGTCGTGGCACGCACCGACCAGGGCCGCGCCGAGCGGGTGGTGATCGCCGGACACCTCGACACCGTCCCGCGGAACGACAACCTCCCCGCCCACCGGGACGACTCGCGGCTGCACGGGCTGGGCAGCTGCGACATGAAGGGCGGCGTCGCGGTGGCGCTGCGTACGGCGGCCACGCTCCCGTTCCCGAACCGGGACGTCACCTACCTGTTCTACGAGTGCGAGGAGGTGGAGGCCGAGCGCAACGGGCTGCACGTGCTCGCGCAGCACCGTCCCGACCTGTTGCACGCCGACTTCGCGATCCTGATGGAGCCGTCCGACGGGGGCGTGGAGGCGGGCTGCCAGGGCACCCTTCGGGTCGACGTCCTCGCCCGGGGGCGACGGGCGCACTCGGCGAGGTCCTGGACGGGAGAGAACGCCATCCACGGGGCGGCGGATGTGCTGGCCCGGCTGAACGACTACGAGCCGCGGCGACCGGTCATCGACGGGCTGGAGTACCACGAGGGGCTCAACGCGGTCTTCGTGTCCGGCGGAGTCGCCGGCAACGTGCTGCCGGACCTGTGCACCGTGTCGGTGAACTACCGGTTCGCCCCGGACCGCTCGGTGGAGGAGGCCTACGCCCACGTGCGCGAGGTCTTCGACGGCTACGAGCTCGAGCTGAGCGACTCGGCGCCCGGGGCGCTCCCCGGACTGTCCGTGCCTGCGGCGGCCGCGTTCGTGGAGGCCGTCGGCGGGCGGGTCAACCCGAAGTTCGGCTGGACCGACGTCGCCCGCTTCAGCGGGCTGGGCATCCCGGCCGTCAACTTCGGGCCCGGTGACCCACAGCTCGCCCACCGCCAGGACGAGTTCGTGCCGATCGAGCAGGTCACGGCCGTGGAACGTCAGCTGCGCGCGTGGCTCGGGGAGGGCACATGAGCGACCGGCACGGGCACGACCCGGCGGTTCCGGAGCGGTCCCGTGGACGGACGGTCATGCGACGCAGCCAGGCGGCGACGGGCACCGGCACCACCGACCAGCACCTGCTCGACAGCCGCGGCGACAGCGGTTGGCTGCACACCGACCCGTGGCGGGTGCTGCGGATCCAGAGCGAGTTCGTCGAGGGCTTCGGCGCGCTCGCCGAGCTGGGTCCGGCCATCTCGGTGTTCGGCTCCGCCCGCACGACACCCGACGACCCGTCGTACGCCCTCGCCGAGCAGATCGGTCGACGGCTGGTGCAGGCCGGCTTCGCGGTGATCACCGGGGGCGGGCCGGGCGTCATGGAGGCGGCCAACAAGGGCGCGGGCGAGGCGGGAGGTGTCTCGGTCGGGCTGGGCATCGAGCTCCCGTTCGAGTCCTCGCTCAACGAGTACGTCGACGTGGGGCTCAACTTCCGCTACTTCTTCGCGCGCAAGACGATGTTCGTGAAGTACGCCCAGGGCTTCGTGGTCCTGCCCGGCGGCTTCGGCACCTTCGACGAGCTGTTCGAGGCGTTGACGCTGGCGCAGACCAAGAAGGTCACCTCGTTCCCGATCGTGCTGGTCGGCTCCGCGTACTGGTCCGGCCTGGTGGACTGGCTGAGGGGGACCGTGCTCGCCGACGGCAAGGTCTCGCCGGCAGACCTGGAGATGTTCCGGGTCACCGACGACGTCGACGAGGCGGTCGGGGTGATGGTGGAGGCGCAGCGGCGCCGAGCCGACCCGGGTCCCGGCGGGGGCGAGACGCCCGGCCGCTAGCGCCCCCTGCACCCGTCGTCGGTCCGCCGCCCCGTGCCGCCCGGACGGGGTGGGGCGCTTCGGTAGCGTTGGCACCGTGAGCGACTCCGCCGAGAACTCCACCCCTCCGACGGCCGCCTGGGGCTACGGACTGGCCACCTACGCCGGCACCGAGGGCGAGGGCGGCGCGCTCGACACCTGGTACCCGTCACCGCGCCTCGGGCTCCCCGACGACGACCTGGAGGCGCCCCCGGAGCTCGCCATGCTCGAAGGTGTCGACGAGGTCCGGGCGGTGCGCCGCCTGGTGGTGCGCACGGTGGTCGAGGACCTGCAGGCCCCGCCTGCGGACACCCTGGACGCCTGGCTGCGCCTCCACCTGCTGAGCCACCGGCTGGTGGTGCCGCGCTCGATGAACCTCGACGGCATCTTCGGGCAGCTCGTCAACGTGGTGTGGACCGACGCGGGCCCGTGCGCGGTCGCGGACTTCGAGACCACCCGGCTTCGGCTCACCGAGGCGCGTGGGCACGTCACCGTGCTCGGCGTCGACAAGTTCCCGAGGATGACCGACTACGTCCTGCCCACCGGCGTACGCATCGCCGACGCCGACCGGGTCCGTCTCGGCGCGCACCTCGCGGAGGGCACCACCGTGATGCACGAGGGCTTCGTCAACTTCAACGCAGGAACCCTGGGCGCGTCGATGGTGGAGGGCCGGATCAGCGCCGGGGTGGTCGTCGGTGACGGATCCGACGTCGGCGGCGGGGCGTCCATCATGGGCACCCTGTCCGGCGGCGGCACGACCGTGATCTCCGTGGGTCGACGCTGCCTCATCGGCGCGAACGCCGGGATCGGCATCTCGCTCGGGGACGACTGTGTCGTCGAGGCGGGCTGCTACGTCACGGCGGGCACCAAGGTCACGGTGCCGGGGGGCCTGGGCGACACCGAGCCGCGGGTGCTCAAGGCCTCCGAGCTGTCGGGTGCCAGCAACGTGCTCTTCCGCCGCAACTCCACCACCGGGACGATCGAGGCGCTCCCGTGGGGCGGGGACGGGATCGCGCTCAACGAAGCCCTCCATGCCAACTGACCCCCGGCGGCGGCGTCGAGGGCTGGGCGGCATCCTGCTGGTCCTCGCACTCGGGGCTGCGGTGGTGGCCGGGGTCGGCCTGCTCTTCGACCGGGGACTGGGTCCGCTGCCTGATCCGGAGGGCTGCACCGTGGAGGTGGGCGGGACTGTCGTCGACCTCAGCACCGAGCAGGCGGAGAACGCGACCACCATCAGCGCCGTGGCCGTGCGCCGAGGGCTGCCTGCCCGCGCGGTGTCCATCGCGCTCGCGACCGCGTTCCAGGAGAGCAAGCTGCGCAACCTCGACCACGGCGACCGCGACTCCGTGGGGATCTTCCAGCAGCGGCCCTCGCAGGGGTGGGGGACGCCTGCGCAGATCCAGGATCCGTACTACGCGACGAACAAGTTCTACGACGCCCTGGTGGAGGTCGACGGCTACCGGCGGATGCGGATCACCGAGGCGGCGCAGACCGTGCAGCGCTCCGGCTTCCCCGAGGCCTACGAGGACCACGCCGCCGACGCACGGGCCCTGGCCTCCGCCCTCACCGGCAACAGCCCGGCCACGTTCTCGTGCGTCGTGCGCGGGGCGGGGGACCTCGAGGAGGAGACCACCGGTCCGCGCGGGTTGACTCCGAGGGCTGCCGCCGTCCGCCGCACCCTGCTGCGGGCCTTCGGCGACGTGCCGCTCGGGGGCTTCGCCCCGGGCGGGGTCCGCACCGGTCACATGGAGGGGTCGGCCCACTACGACGGCCGTGCCCTCGACGCCTTCGTGCGACCGGTCACCGACGAGAACCGGCGCAGGGGGTGGGCGATGGCGTCGTACCTCGTGGCGCACGCTGCGCGGCTGCACGTGGAGCACGTCATCTTCGACGGCCGGATCTGGAGCGAACGCCGGTCGAGCAGCGGCTGGCGCGACTACGACCCGGGCGGCAGGGCAGGGAACCGGGTCGTGCTCGAGCACCGGGACCACGTGCACGTCGACGTCGCTGCGGGCGGCTGACGCCGGCAGTGGCGGTCAGGCCAGCCTGCGCACGGCGGCCGTGACCCGCTCGTCGGTCGCCGTGAACGCGACCCGCACGTGCTGCGCGCCGGCCGGCCCGTAGAACGCACCCGGCGCCACCACGACGCCGCGGTCGGCGAGCCAGCCCACGGTGTCCCAGCAGGGCTCGCCGCGGGTGGCCCACAGGTACAGCGAGGCCTCGCTGTGGTCGATGCGGAAGCCGACCCGCTCCAGCGCGTGCTTGAGCAGGCCGCGGCGGCGGGCGTAGCGGGCGTGCTGCTCCACCACGTGCGCGTCGTCGTCGAGGGCGGCCGCCATCGCTCGCTGCTGGGGTCCGGGCATCATCAGCCCGAGGTTCTTGCGGACGGCCAGAAGCTCGCTCACCACCGCGGGGTCCCCGGCCACGAACGCGCACCTGTAGCCGGCCATGTTGGAGCGCTTCGAGAGCGACTGCACGGTGAGCAGGCCGGTGTGGTCACCTCCGCAGACGTCGGGGTGCAGCACCGAGACCGGCGTGCGATCAGACGCCTCCCACCGGGCGCTCTCCAGGTAGCACTCGTCGGACACCAGCAGCGTGCCGCGCTCGCGGCACCACTCCACGACCTTGCGCAGGTGCTCCATGGGCAGCACCCGCCCGGTCGGGTTGGACGGGGAGTTGACCCACAACAGTGCCACCCGCTCCGGACCCAGCGAGGTCAGCGAGTCGGTGGCCACCGCCCGGGCGCCGGCCAGCACGGCGCCGACCTGGTAGGTGGGGTAGGCGAGCTCCGGCTGGACGACGAGGTCGCCGGCGCCGAGACCCAGCTGGGTGGGGAGAGCCGCGATCAGCTCCTTGGAGCCGACCACCGGCAGGACGCCGTGCACGTCGAGGCCGGTCACCCCGAACCGCCGGGACAGCCAGTCCACGCATGCCTGCCGGGTGTCGAGGCGGCCGAGCGTGGTCGGGTAGCCGGACGAGTCGGCGGCCTCCGACAGCGCCTTCTGCACCACGTCGGGCGTGGGGTCGACGGGGGTGCCGATGGAGAGGTCGACGGCCCCGTCGGGGTGGGCGCGCGCCCGCTCGACGTACGCCGTCAGGGAGTCCCACGGGAAGTCGGGGAGGCGACCGGAAACAGAACGCGCCGCCCACCTCGGGGTGGTCGGCGCGTCCGGACTGGGTCCGGTGCTCATTCCTCGTTCTGCGGGTAGGACAGCGCCGCGACCAACGGGTGGTCCTTGTCGATGACGCCCATCTTGGCCGCGCCGCCGGGCGAGCCGAGGTCGGTGAAGAAGTCGACGTTGGCGGTGTAGTAGTCCTTCCACTGCTCCGGGGTGTCGTCCTCGTAGAAGATCGCCTCCACCGGGCAGACCGGCTCGCAGGCACCGCAGTCGACGCACTCGTCGGGGTGGATGTACAACATCCGCTTGCCCTCGTAGATGCAGTCGACGGGGCACTCGTCGACGCAGGCCCGGTCCTTGAGGTCGACACAGGGCTGCGCGATGACGTAGGTCACCTTGGTCCTCCATGCTTTCTGCGTGCTGCGGGATGGTGCTGAGCGCGGTCCGCCTCAGCCTAGTATCACGCCCGCGGCGCCACGACCGCGCCCGACTCCGCGAGACGAGAGGCCACCATGCCTGCTGCATCCGGTCTGGGACCGCACTGCGTCGGCCGCCGGGTCGTCGTGCGCCGCGTGCTGCCCGGTCTCACCGGACCCTCCGGAGGGCCGGCGATGACCGATCTGCTCGGCGTCGTCGAGAGCTGGAACGACTCCACCACCACGGTGCGCGCGGACGACGGCACGGTGACCGAGATCGCGCTGCGCGACATCGTCTCCGGCAAACCGGTGCCGCCTCGTCCGTCACCGCGGATGCGGGTCACCGCGGAGCAGGCCTGCCTGCTGTCCAACGCCTCGTGGCCGGCCGTGCACACCGAGCCGCTCGGGGACTGGCTGCTTCGTGCGTCCGGCGGCTTCAGCGCGCGAGCGAACTCGGTGATGGCCATCGGGGACCCAGGCGTCCCGTTGCCCGCCGCGCTGTCCCGCGTGCTGCGGTTCTACGCGACGTCGGGGCTCCCAGCCTGGGCGCAGGTCGTCGTCGGCTCCTCGACCGCGGACCGCTTCGCCGACGCCGGCTGGGCCACGGCGCGCCCCGGCGAGGCGGACTCACACTTCCAGCTGGGCTCGGTCGCGCAGGCCTCCCGGTCGGTGCGTGCGCTGGTCCCGCCGGCGCCCCCTCCGGTCACCGTCGGTACGGCGGCCACGCCGGCCTGGCTCGCCACCGACGAGCGAGCCCTCTCGCACCCTCGCGAGGCGGCGGCCGTGCTGCAGGGGCCGCCGCAGGTGGGGTTCGTGTCCGTGGGTCCTCCCGAAGGTCCGTTGGTGGCGAAGGGCCGGGTGGCCTCGGAGAGAGACTGGGCCGGGATCACCGACGTGTGGGTGTCCCCCTCGCAGCGGCGGTCCGGTCTCGGCCTGGTGGTGATGCAGGCGATCCTGGGGTGGGCCGCGGAACGAGGCGCCACCACGGCGTACCTGCAGGTGCGCGGGGACAACGTGCCCGCGCTCGCGCTGTACGACGCCTTGGGCTTCCGGACCCACCACACCTACCGCTACCTGGCCGCGCCGTAGCGGCCGGCCGGCCCCGCCGGCCGGCTCAGGACCGAGGCCGCCGGGCGAGCAGCGCGACGATCCCCACCGGCACCAGCACGACGCCCGCGCCGATCAGCGCGTAGCCGTCCAGGTCGCCGGCGAGCGCGTAGTCACCCTCGGGCCGGCCCACCAGCACCGCCGCCAGCAGCAGCACCCACCCGACGACGTACGACGCGGCGGCCCGTGGCGCGGGACAGCGCAGGATCCAGCCGAGCACCGCGAAGGTCGTCACCAGGCCCAGCACCAGCCCCCACGGGAAGGCGGAGCGGTGCACCGCGACCGCCGTCAGCGCGACGACCGCGCCCAGCAGCACCGACCCGACGTGCCGCAGCAGGCTCACCGACGCCGTCTGGTCACTCGAGACCGGCGAAGAGGTCGGTCTCCAGCCCGTCCTCGTTGGTCGGACCCTGCACGCCCTTGGCGATGCGGAAGTGCTCGACGCCCCAGACCCGGTTGCCCTGGTTGTTCGACAGCGCGAAGAACGGCCCGTCGACGGTGATCTGGGTGGCGTGGGCCTTCATCGCCCGCATCTTCGCCTCGGCGAAGTCACCCCCGTCCACGACCGCGGACAGCAGCTCGTCCGGGACCATGAACGGCGGCAGCGGGCCGTCGGGGTCCATCCCCTCGAAGGACGTCGTGTCCCCCGCCTCCCTGAGTGCCCGGAGCCCCTCGCGCATCCGGTTCGCCGAGGACGCGCCCCAGTAGACCTTGGCGATGTCCCAGGCCGCACCGAGCTCCGGTCGGTAGGACGGCACGGCTGCCAGCGACGTCGCGTAGGTCGCGACGCGGTGGGCCTGGATGTGGTCGGGGTGGCCGTAGCCGCCGAACTGGTCGTAGGTCACCAGCACCTGCGGTCGGACCTCCCGGATGATCTCCACCAGCAGGTCCGAGGCCTCGAGCAGGTCCGCGCGCCAGAAGGTGTCGTCCTTGACGTCCTCGCCGGCTGTCGCGTGGCCGTCCTCGTGCCAGACCATGCCGGAGTCGCGGTAGCGACCGGGACCGCCGAGGAACCGGTGGTCGGTGACGCCCAGCTCCTTCATCGCGTTGGCCAGCTCGGTGATGCGGTGCTGCCCCAGGGTGTCGTCGCGGTCGGAGGCCAGGTGCTCGAGCCCCGGGACCAACACCTCGCCCTCTTCGCCGAGCGTGCAGGTCACCAGCGTCACCTGGGTCCCTCGTGCGGCGTAGCGGGCCATCGTGGCGCCCTGGCCGATCGACTCGTCGTCCGGGTGCGCATGCACGAGCAGCATCCTCTGGTCCATGCGGCCCATGCTAGGACCGCTTCCCCGCGGGCCGGCTCTCCGCCGGCGCCTCGGCCAGGGCGCGGTCGAGGTCCGGCAGCCGCAGTCGGAGGGCCGCCAGGGCCGCCTCCATCGACTCGGGCTCACCGATGGCCGTGAGGTTCGCCATCTGCTCGTCGCCGTTCGCGATCGCCGCGCGGATGTTGTCGACGGCGAGCTGCGTGCGGACGGGTACGGCGGCCAGCACCTCGCGCGCGGTCGGGCCGGCGTACGACGTCGCGATCACCCGCAACCGTCGTACGACGTCGGCGGCCGCCACGGGACGGAACAGCGGGACGCCGGTCCAGGCGAGGTGGGCGAGCTCGAGCACGGGCGTGGAGGGCCCGGCGAGATCCCAGTCGAAGACGCCGGTGAGCCGGTCGCCGACGAAGCACACGTTGTAGGCGGCGAGGTCGTTGTGCGCGATCAGCGTGGCGCCGTCGACGGCGGGCAGCCGCCACGGCCCTGCATCGGCGAAGCCGGCCACCACCGTGTGCAGCTCGCGCGCCCACCGCGCCACGTCGGCGAGCTGGGCGTCGCTGAGCACGTCGCCGCCCATCTCGACCCGCTCCCCGGTGAGGTACCCCAGCATCTCGCGGCCCCGGGCGTCCATGCCGTGCACCGCGGGCACCGCCCGCAGCCCCGAGAGCCGCAGGTGGCTGAGCAGCCGATGCACCGCCGGGGTCCACGGCCCGATCGCCCGCCTCACGGTCCGGCCGATCCGTACGGCGCCGCCGACGTTTCCGCCCTCGAGCCGGTGCCCGTCGAGGAGGATGTCGCGCAGCTCGGCGAGGAACGGCCGGTCCGGCTCCAGCCAGTCGACGTCGTCGAGCTCCTCGGGCCCGAGCCAGCGCAGGGCGTCGTGCTCGTGGGGCGTCGGCTCCCCGGCGACGAGCTCCGCCAGCAGCACCCGCAGCGCCAGGGTCTCGCTGACCGGGTGCTCCCCGGCCAGCCGTCCCGTCGCGCGGACGGTGCAGCCCAGCTCCTCGCGGACCTCCCGCACCAGGGCCGCGGCCGGCGTCTCCCCGGGCTCCACCTTGCCGCCCGGCAGCTCCCAGCGGCCCCGCGCCGAGGCCGGGTAGGCGCGGCGGGTCGCCAGCACCCGGCCGTGACGGACCACCGCCGCGCCGACCACGACGCTCGGCTCCCTGCCCACCGCTCGCATGATGCCACGCCGCCGGCGCGGCAGACTGTGCCGATGGAGTCCACCGCGGGAGTGCACCTGCTGCGCAGCGCGGAGCGGGTCGCGGAGGCCGACGCGCTTGCCGCCGTGTGCGGTGGTCGCGTCGGCCTGGGCGGTGTGCTCGGCGACCCGGACCGCACGGCGCGCGCGGTCCGCGTCCCCGCTCCGGCGGCGGCCTGGGGCTTCCGCTGGGACCGGGAGGACCGGGAGTCGCGCCGGTGGTGGCCCCAGGGCATCACCACGTCGGCAGACGCGGGCACCCCCGACGGACGGCCGGTGCTGGTCACCAGCGCCTACTCCCAGCCCGTGGACGGGGTCCGCCAGGGGGTGCGGCTGAGCTTCGTGGACCTCTCGGACCGGGGGGCGGTCCGCTACCGTCACGTGCTGCTGGTGGAGCCGTTCCTGCGGGACGACGGCACGGTCGACGTACGCCCGGTGCTGCTGCACGCCGGCGGCATCGTCTGGTACGGCGGCCACGTGCACGTCACCGGCACCACCCGCGGGCTGAGCTCGTTCCGGCTCGAGGACATCGTGCGCGTCCCGGAGGCCTCACGGTTGCCGGTCTTCGGGCACCGCTACCTGCTGCCGGTGCGGTCCACCTACGACGCGCGCACCGCCGAGGGCACTCCACGGATGCGCTACTCGTTCGCGTCGGTCGACCGCAGCACGTTGCCGCACCGGCTCGTCACGGGTGAGTACGGCCGCGACCGGATGACCACTCGGCTGGCCGCCTACGAGATCGACCCCGCGACCCGGCAGCTCCGGTCCGACCCCGACGGTGCCTCCCGGCCGGTCCTGGTGCACGAGGGCGGCGTGCCCGGCATGCAGGGCGTCGCGGTCGTGGACGGCACCTGGTTCGTGACCACCAGCCGCGGCCGCTACCGGCTGGGCAGCGTCTGGGTGGGGCGCCCGGGACGGCTGCGCGAGCACCGGTGGCGGCTGCCGGTCGGGCCGGAGGACCTCGGGTACTGGCCGGAGCACGACCAGCTGTGGTCGGTCAGCGAGTACCCCGGCGCCCGCTACGTGTTCGCGATGCCGCGCTCGCAGTTCCTGCCGGCCGTCGTCTCGGTCACCCCGCGACGTGTGACGTCCGCCACGCCTGGGAAGTGTGCCGCCATGACCCGACTCGCGCAGGCCCTGCAGCAGACGGCAGAGCAGCACGGCGACCGGCCGGCGATCAGGCTCGACGACGTGGTGCTCACCTACGACCAGCTGCTCGACGGCGCCCGGAGGGTCACGACGCTGCTGCGGTCCCGAGGCGTCGGCCCGGGCGACCGGGTGGCCCTGGTGCTGCCCAACGTGCCGATGTTCCCCGTGCTGTTCTACGGTGCGCTGGGCGCCGGCGCGGTCGTCGTACCGATGAACCCGCTGCTCAAGTCCCGGGAGGTGCAGTTCGCCCTCGAGGACTCCGGCGCATCGGTGCTCTTCGCCTGGCACGGGGTCCTCGACGAGGCCGCCAAGGCCGCGACCAGCGTGGGCATCGAGTGCGTGCCCGTGGACCCCGCCGACTTCAGCGACCTGGTCGGCTCGCACGAGCCGGCCGGGGACGTCGCGGAGCGCTCGGACGACGACACCGTCGTGCTGCTCTACACCTCCGGCACCACCGGCCAGCCCAAGGGAGCCGAGCTGACCGAGGCGAACCTGGCCACCAACGCCGCGACGACCGCGGAGACCCTCATCGAGCTCGGCCCCGACGACGTGGTGATGGGCTGCCTCCCCCTCTTCCACTGCTTCGGCCTGACCTGCGGGCTCAACGCCGCCGTCCTCTCCGGGGCCTGCCTGACCCTTCTCCCCCGCTTCGACGCGACCACGGCCCTCGAGGTCGTCAAGCGCGACAAGGTGACGGTCTTCGAGGGCGTCCCCACGATGTACGCCGGGATGCTGAACGTCGAGGGCGCCGAGTCCTTCGACGTCAGCAGCCTGCGTACCTGCATCACCGGCGGCGCGGCGATGCCGGTCGAGGTGATGCGGAGCTTCGAGAAGCAGTTCGGCTGCATCGTCCTCGAGGGGTACGGGCTCTCGGAGACCTCGCCCGTCGCCTCCTTCAACCACCCCGGGCGAGAGCGCCGGCCCGGCTCCATCGGCCTGCCGGTGCGCGGGGTGGAGATGAGGCTGGTCGACGACGAGGGACGCGACGTGGCGACGAGCGGTGACGTCGGGGAGATCGCGATCCGAGGCGAGAACCTGATGAAGGGCTACTGGGCGCGCGAGGACGCCACGCGGGAGGCCGTCCCGGACGGCTGGCTCCGCAGCGGCGACCTGGCCACCCGCGACGCGGACGGCTACTACTACATCGTGGACCGCAAGAAGGACCTGATCATCAGGGGCGGCTACAACGTCTACCCGCGCGAGGTCGAGGAGGCGCTCTACGAGCACGAGGCCGTCGCGGAGGCGGCCGTGGTCGGGGTGCCGAACGAGCTTCTCGGCGAGGAGGTCGGCGCCGCGGTCGCGCTCAAACCAGGCCGGCAGGTCAGCGAGGACGAGCTGCGGGCCTTCGTGAGGGAGCGGCTGGCGTCCTTCAAGTACCCCCGGCACCTGTGGATCGTCGACCAGCTGCCCAAGGGGCCCACCGGGAAGATCCTGCGCCGCGAGGTCCGCTCCCCCGACCGGCCGTGAGCACCGGTCCTGTCCGGAAAATGCCGGAGCAGGTGCGACCATCGACGTATGCACCGATTTGCGCAGCGTCACGGGCCGGTGTCCTCGACAGCTGACCCGGGTCCGCCCCCCGACGGTCGCCCCCAGCGCGAGCCAGACGGGGACCGGCTCCATCTGATGGTGGTCCGCGGCGCCCAGGTGCGGGTGAGCGTCCGGCCTGCGACGGGCCTCCTCGCCGACGAGCCGCCGCTGCTGCTGTGCAACGGCATCGGCGCCAGCCTGGAGGTCCTGCAGCCGCTGGTGGACGCCCTGGACCCGGAGCGGGGGGTGATCCGCTTCGACGTGCCGGGGGTCGGCGGGTCACCGGCCCCACGGTTCCCGTACACCCTGGCGGCTCTGTCGTCCTGGGTCACCGCTCTCGTGGAGGAGCTGGGGCACCGCCGGTTCGACGTTCTCGGCCTCTCCTGGGGCGGCAGCCTCGCGCAGCAGCTGGCGGTGCAGTCCCCTCGCAAGGTGCGGCGGGTCGTGCTCGCGGCGAGCGGCACCGGATCGCTGATGGTGCCCGCGCGTCCGGAGGTGCTCCGCATCATGCTCACCCCGCGACGGCACCGCGACCCGGCGTACGCCGCCCGGGTGGCGCCGATCATCTACGGCGGCAGCATGCGCACCGACCCCGAACGCGGTGCGAAGCTCCTGCACGCGGCGACCCCCGCCGGATCCAGGCGCGGCTACTACTTCCAGCTCGCCGCGTGTGCGGGCTGGTCGAGTCTCCCGTGTCTGCCGCTGCTCAAGCAGCCCACGCTGATCCTGGCCGGCGACGACGACCCGATCATCCCCTCCGCCAACGCGCGGGTGCTGGACCGGCTGATCCCGAACTCCCAGCTGCACATGTACCGGGGCGGACATCTCGGCGTCCTGACGGAGGCCCGCGAGCTGGTCCCGCTCATCGAGGACTTCCTCTGCGTGCCGGTGCCTGTGGGCGCACCCGAGACGCCCCCGGCGCGCGGCACCGCGACCGCTCCCCCGACGACGCCGGTACCTGGGCACTCCTGAGCGGAGACGAGCGCCTGGAGGACACCGGACGCCTCGTGGGGACCACCGCGCAGCTTTTCCCGTACCTGCTGGGCGATCTGGGCACGCGCCGCCGCGCACAGCTGCACCGCCGACAGCACCGGGGCGGCCCGTTGAACGTGCACTTCCCAGCGCTCGACCACCTACAGCCGCCTGGGCCGGGGCGATCCGTGGTCCGAGTGCCCGTTCAACGGGCCCTCTGCCTCAGCTCGGGTCAGCGGGCCCGGCGGAGCAGGCCCTTCAGTCCGCGGGCGGCCGGCGCGCCGGCGCCTCGACGACCGGTTCCGCCTGCTGCCCTGCGGCTGGCTGCCCTTCCGACTGCTCTCCCGGCGGCCGCTCGACCGCTCGAACGCCGCCCGCCCGCAGCAGGGGCCGCCCCGCGTCGCGCTCCGGACAGCTGGCCGATGATGCTCCTGAGGTTCGCCATGAGGGCTCCTTCGTGGTGGTGGACCCGGACGGTGCCCGGTCAGCGGCCGGACCATGCCTGCGGTACAGGCTCCAAGACGACAGGCGGGTCAGCGCCCCGCGGTGCGCGGGTTGCCCGGTCCGAGCCCGCGGCGCCCGGCTGGCTCAGAGCTGGACCAGGCCGGTCACGTCCATGACGAGCTCACCCTGCTCGTCGGAGGCCGCCAGGTCGACCGTCGCGGCGATCCGCCAGTCGTGGTCGCCGTCCGGGTCGCCGATGATCTGCTGGACCTCCCATACGGTTTCCGCCTTCTCGACCAGCAGCATCGCCGACCCCCTCGCGTCCGGGCCGGTGTCGATGGAGTCGTGCGCCGCGAAGTACACCTCGAGCGCCTCCCGCCAGTCCTCCGCCGTGGCCGACGAGCCGCTCTCCGCCTCCAGCACGCCGAGCTGCTGCCACCTGCGGAGGGCGGCGAGCTCCACGCGTCGGAACAGGGCGTTGCGCACCAGCACGGTGAACGCCCGCTCGTTGGCGGTGATCCGCTCCGGCTCCGGAGGCACCACGTCCGCAGCCACCACCCGGGTGGGGTCGGTGAGCCGCTCCCACTCGTCGAGCAGGCTGGAGTCGGTCTGGCGCACCACTGCACCCAGCCACTCGATGATGTCGTCGAGGTCGTCGGTGCGGACCCGGTCCGGGACGGTCTGCCGCAACGCGCGGTAGGCGTCGCCGAGGTACCGCAGCACCAGCCCCTCGGAGCGGGTGAGCCCGTAGTACGCGACGTACTCCGCGAACGTCATCGCCCGCTCGTACATGTCGCGCACCACCGACTTCGGCGACAACGCCTCCTCACCCACCCACGGGTGGCTGCGCCGGTAGACCTCGAAGGTGTGCTCGAGCAGCTCCTGGAGGGGCTTGGGCCAGGTGACGTCCTCGAGCAGCTCCATGCGCTCGTCGTACTCGATGCCCTCGGCCTTCATCTCGCCGATCGCCTCGCCGCGCGCTCTGTGCTCCTGCGCGCCGAGCACCGGCCGAGGGTCCTCCAGCGTCGCCTCCACCACGGAGACCACGTCGAGCGCGTACGTCGACAGCTCGGGGTCGAGCACGTCGAGGACCGCGAGGGCGTACGTCGACAGCGGCTGGTTCAGCGCGAAGCCGAGCTGCAGGTCGCTGGTGAGCCGGACCGTGCGGCCGTCCGGTGCGGGTGGGTCCACCCGCTCCACTACCCCCGCGGCGAGCAGGTCGCGGTGCTGCGCGACCGCCCGACGCACGAGCCGGACCTGCGCGCGGCCGTCCTCGTGGTTGTCGCGCAGCAGGCGGCGCATGGCCTCGAAGGGGTTGCCGTCGCGCGCGATGACGTTCAGCAGCATCGAGTGCGTCACCCGCATCCGCGACACCAGCGCCTCGGGCTCGGCGTCAACCAGCCGCTGGAACGTGTCCTCGCTCCAGCTCACCTGTCCCTCGGGCGCCTTCTTGCGCTGCACCCGCCGCAGCTTCTTGGGGTCGTCCCCGGCCTTGAGCACCAGCCGGTGGTTCTCGACCACGTGGTCCGGCGCCTGCACCACGACGGTGCCGGCGGTGTCGAAGCCGGCCCGCCCGGCACGTCCCGCGATCTGGTGGAACTCGCGCGCCTTGAGCAGCCGCTGGCGTCGCCCGTCGTACTTGGACAGCCCGGTGAACACCACCGTCCGGATCGGCACGTTGATGCCGACCCCGAGGGTGTCGGTGCCGCAGATGACCTTGAGCAGGCCCGCCTGCGCCAGGGTCTCCACGAGCCGGCGGTACTTCGGCAGCATCCCGGCGTGGTGCACCCCGATGCCGTGCTTGACCAGCCGGGACAGCGTCCTGCCGAAGCCGGCGCTGAACCGGAAGCCGCCGATGAGCTCGGCGATGCGGTCCTTCTCCTCCCGGGTGCAGACGTTCACGCTGGTCAGCGCCTGCGCCCGCTCCAGGGCGGCGGCCTGCGTGAAGTGCACGACGTACACCGGCGCCTGGTGCGTGTGCAGCAGCTCCTCGATCGTCTCGTGCAGGGGCGTGAGCGCCCAGGAGTAGGTGAGCGGCACGGGGCGGGTCGCGCTCGTCACCACGGCGGTTTCCCGGCCGGTACGCCGCGACAGGTCGTCGACGAACCGGGTGACGTCCCCCAGCGTGGCCGACATCAGCACGAACTGGGCCTGCGGAAGCTCGAGCAGCGGAACCTGCCAGGCCCAGCCGCGGTCCGGCTCGGAGTAGAAGTGGAACTCGTCCATCACCACCTGCCCGACGTCGGCCGCGGCGCCCTCCCGCAGGGCGACGTTGGCGAGCACCTCGGCGGTGCAGCAGACGATCGGCGCCGAGGGGTTCACCGCGGCGTCGCCGGTCATCATGCCGACCGACTCCGGGCCGAACACCTCGATCAGGGCGAAGAACTTCTCCGAGACCAGGGCCTTGATCGGAGCGGTGTAGAAGGTGCGCACCCCGCCAGCCAGGGCCGTGAAGTGGGCGCCGGTGGCCACCAGGCTCTTTCCGGTACCGGTCGGGGTGCTCAGGATGACGTTGGACCCGGTCACGACCTCGATGAGCGCCTCCTCCTGCGCCGGATAGAGGGCCAGGCCCTGCTCGCCGGCCCATGCCTCGAACGCCTCGAAGAGCGCGTCGGCGTCGGCGCCGCCGGCGTGGACGCCCGGCAGCCGGTCGAGGAGCGGTGCGGAAGACATCGGCGCCATCCTCCCTCCTGCCGCGACCGGGAGCGCCCCCCGGCACCTGTCTGGACAGTGTCCGAGCAAGCCGTAACCCGAGCGCGCCGACGTCGTTGATGGTGGTGGGATGGGCGGTTCGCGGGGGTGATCGCCCATCCCTGATACTTCCCTGGGGGTGCTGGCAGCGACACGCCTCCAGCACCCACCGGCTCCAGGACGCGACCAGCGCGGGGCCAGGCATCCCCGGCGAGCGAGGCATGGATGAGCGACCTTCCGGACACGTACCACGTCGCCGTGGGACGGCTGACCCTCGCGGCCGCCACCATGGAGGTGCTGATCGGTGAGCTTGCGCAGGCCGCCGGCGCGCCGACCGACGCCGTCGCCTTCCTGTCCAGCTCCGGGATGTCCGGTGGAGCGTTGCAGATGCTGCAGACGGCGGGCGCGCAGCTGCCGGCCGAGAGCGAGATCAACTCGCTGCACCGAGACGCCTCCGCGCTGCTGATCGAGCGCGACGCACTGGTGCATGCGGTGACCATGCACGACCTGCGACCGGAGTCGGGCACCCCGGCCGACGAGCTGATCGACACGGTCGAGACGGTGCCCGCCGCGCCGCTGCCCGGCGTTGAACAGCTCGACGACCTCGTGGAGCGGATGCACGCCCTGTCGGCGCAGGCGCTGGGCGTCACCCGGCTCGCGTCACAGGGAGTCGTCGACCCGATCACCACCGAGGACCAGCTGTGAGTGGCTCGACCGGGACCTAGCCCCTCCCGCTACCGCCGGTGGAGCGGTCGCCGTCGTCCCCACCGCCGGAATCGTCGGCCCCCTCGCTGGCGCGCGTGGATCGGGCGTCGTCGGGTGATCTCCCTCCGGCGCCGGGGTCCGCTTCGGCCTTCTCCTCCTCGTGGCGGCCGCCCTTCTCGTCTCGCTCCGAGGGCTGGGCGGTGCGGTCCTCGTCCCGCGTCCCACTGTCTCTGTGGGCACTGTGGTCCTCGTCCCGCTCCGAACCGTCGCGGCGGCCGCTGCGGTCGCCCTCCCCCTCGTCGTGTCCGCTGCGGTCCTTTCCCCGCTCTCCACCGTCGCCGTGGCCGCTGCGGTCCTCGTCCCGATCCCCGCCGTCGCCGTGGCCGCTGCGGTCCTCGTCCCGATCCCCACCGTCGCCGCGGCCGCTGCGTTCCCTGTGCCGCTCCCCACCGTCACGGTGCCCGTTGCGGTCGTCCCGGCGCTCTGCGACCTCGCCGCCCGGACCGCCGTCGTCAGCCCCGCTGTGTGCATGCGCGGAGCGTGGCGACGGAGGCGGGTCCGCCGGCTTCCGGCGGTCATCGCCGGCGGTCACCCGGATCACGTGGCCGCCGGACCTGATGAAGCTGAGCGACTGCGAGCCGGTGCCCGGCGCGGCGACAGCGCGTTGCTGGACGGAGCGGTCCGGGCCCGAGGCGTAGGCGATTGCGGTCGTCCCGCCGGCCGTGACCATCACCGCGGTGGTGACGATCGCCGCGACTCGTTCCAAGTCGGCACCCCCCTCTCGCATCGCAGACCCCACCTTTATGCGTCCTGGCGGGTGTCGCGCACCATCGAACCTTGGTACTACGACCGTCGGTACCCCGCCGAGAGGCAACCAGGGACCGCGCGCGGAACGCCCCCAGGGTCGCGAGCGATCGCCACGCGAGGCGCAGGTGTGGGGGGCCGGTGCTCCGGGTACGACCGCCTCATGACGGACCTCCAGGAGACCACCGACCGGGGCTTCATCTCGTTGGTGGGAGCCCGCAGCCGGTCGGCCGAGGACGGCCGGGCGCGCCTGGAGCTCGCCGCCACCGAGGAGCACCTCAACGAGGGCGGCACCGTGCACGGCGGCCTGCTGGCCACCCTCGTGGACACTGCCATGGGGGCGGCGGTGCGCAGCAGCACAGGCGACAACGACGTACCGGCGACCAGCCAGCTGACCGTCACCTACCTGCGGCCCGGGAAGCCGGGGACCCTGGTGGCCACTGCGGAGGTGCGCAAGCAGGGCGCGGACCTGACGGTGTGCGAGGCCGAGGTGGAGCAGGACGGCCGTACCCTCGCCCACGCCCTCGCCACCTTCGCGGTGCTGCACCGGTGACGGCTGACGAGGCCGATCCCGACTACGGTGAGGCCATGACCGACGGGGCCACCAGCGACGTGCCGGCCGACGACCAGGCCTGGCCTACGCACTGCCCCACCTGCGGGACCGAGCTGGCGCACGGCGTGATCGACCTCGACAAGACCAACGAGGACAGGGCCGAGTTCACCCCCGGCGAGATGGTGGCCGTCGACTACTGCCCCAACCGCGACTGCCCCACGAACCGGGACCTGCCCACACGTTCTCGTTCCTGACGCGCTCGGTGTCCGGGCGTCGCTCGGGCCGTGAGGGCCACCTGGTGCCCAACGGCGCGCGGCTCACCACGCCGGAGCTCCACGGCGGAGGCGGCTTCTGCCGCGAGCCTCGGCGGGACGTCGAGCGCAAGCTCGGCTGACGACCTCGAGAACCTCCTCTCGGTGGGGCCCGCTGGCGGGACGGCCACCGCGGTGGCGTAGGCCCAGTCGCCGATCGTGGAGCCCGCCGGTGGCCTCCGCCCGAGCCCGGGGGAGGCCCGGAGTGGTCTATACCGGGGCCGCCACCTCGCTGCACGAGCCATCCGGTGGTCGTGGCGCGTCGAAGCAGGATCACGAGACACCCCCGCGCCGGCACCAGCAGGAGCCGGCCCGACCCGAGGAGGTACCCCCATGAATCTGACCCGCGTCACCTCTACCATCGCCGCCGGCATGCTCGGAGTGGCCACCCTGGCGGCGGCTCCGCCGGCAAGCGCCGCCGGGGCCGGTGAGCGCAACCTGGTCGATGTCCTGGCTGCGGACGGCAACCGGCTCGACCACAATTGGGACGACTTCGACATCGTCGAGAAGGCTGTCGGGCGCGTGCTCGCCGCGAAGCCCAAGAGCTCGGTCGGGGTTCTCGCCGACGGCTCGACGGCCCTCACGGCGTTCCTGCCCACCGACCGCGCGTTCCGCCGGCTCGTCACAGACCTCACCGGCAAGCGTCGTGCCACGGAGCGAGGCGTCCTGCGGGCCGTCAACAAGGCTGTGGACGTCCCGACGTTGGAGAGCGTCCTGCTTTACCACGTCGTGCCCGGCGCCACCCTCACCTACCGCCAGGCGCGGCACGCTGACGGTGCCGTCCTGAAGACGGCTCTGGCCGGTGCCACGGTGCGCATCAACGTCACGAAGCGCCACAACGTGTTCCTCGTCGACGCGGACCGCAACGACCGCGACCCGCGCGTGCTCCGGGCTGCGAAGAACCTGAACCAGGGCAACAAGCAGATCGCGCACGGTATCAACCGGGTGCTCAGGCCCGTCGACCTCTGAGTGGCTGGCGCGGGGGCCCTCGGCGCCGAGGGCTCCCCGCGGCGGCTCCTGGCGACGAGCGCGGATCGCGAGGGGCTGGTGCGTGCGCCTTCACACGTTGAAGCGGAACGTACGCCGCAGCAACGAGTGCGGTCGGCAACGGTTGACAACCGCTGTCTGACCTGCCGCTATACCGTTTTCGACGTACGGCAATCGTTGGACTCCTATCGCCCTCGCGGGGGCATGACGGGGGCAAGCTCGTGCCGTCCGGACCCTGCGCGCCGCCTCACGGCACGCGACTGGCGTTTCAATCGCCTGCCCGAGAGGTCGTGCGTGTCCACGTCGCTGCTGCCGCGTCGGTGGTAGTGCACCTGGTCGTGGTCGTCGTCGACGCCCAGGGCAATGACGACGTAACCGGTCTCCACGTCCCAGGGAACTTGCTGGGCTCGGCTGTCCTCGGTCCGCGCCGGAGGATGACACTTAGGTCGCTGTTCTCGACCAGGTACATGTTATGCTGCGCGCCGTTGTCGTAGACGCCGGTGACCTGGAGCTCCCGGGGCTCGATGTTGAGCCGTTCGGGGCCGGTCGGACTTGTGGTCGGGTCGCTTGGCGGCATGGTGATGCTCACGGTCAGTTTCTCCTGTTGGGTTGTCGGCAGGGCTGGTGTGAGCGTGAACTAGGCGGATTGACCGTCGGCCGGGGGTGCGCCGACGGTCCGCCGACGGTAGTGCCGGTCGCCGACGATCCGCCGACGGTGGTACGACGCTCCTCGGTGGTCCTCCAGACCCACACGTTGCGCACGTGAGCACGTTCGACGACGCCGGGATGCTGTCCACCGGCCGCGTTCCTGGCCCGAACGATGCCCAGCACGTCACCCAGGAGCGTCAAACGTGTCCGGGACGGCGTCCTCGTCGACCCCGGAGACGAACCGGGCGCACAGGGGCCTACAGGCGCCGTAATCCGCGACGGAGCCCTTTCCGTCGAGCAAGAAGACGCTGGTGGACGGGTCGAGGAGCGTGTGCGCGAGCAGAACCCGGCTCACGGCGGTCTTGCCGCTGCCCGGTCTGCGGGCGACGAGCGTGTTGGCCTCGTACATCTCGAGCTCGACGGGCAGGCCACGGGAGTCACAGCCGATCCGTACAGGCTCCTTCCAGACGGTCGACGCGGCGGTGGCGACCGTGGCGGCGGTCTCCGTCAGGGTCCCAGCTGTGACGTGCATCCGTACGACGTTGGCAGGGTCGCCCTTGTCCTGGTGGACCTCGAGCGCGCTGCTTGGGACCCGGAGCGCAGCTGCGCGGGCTTCACGGCGGGTCGCGTCCGTTAGGGTGCGTGCGTCCGGTAGGCCAACGATGACGGTGGTGCCGTGGTCGCTATGGACCGGCTTCCCGCGGTACGACAGCGACCGGCCGCGCTCGCCATCTTTGGGTGCCCTGAGGATGCCTGCGGAAACCATCGCGGGCGCTAGAACGTCGTGGTGCCACCACTTGGCGCCCCGGCGGCTCCAGCGCCGGGTGAGCAGGAACGTCAGCAGGACGAGCACGACGAGCGCGATCTGCTACGAGCTTGCCCAGACGCCCACGGCGGCCGACACGACAAGGACGCCGAGGCCGCGCCAGTGACGAAAGGTCCAGGCGGCGACGGCGACCAGGGCCGCCTCCCGCCAATGAGGCAGCAGCCAGGTAGCGCCGAGGAGCCAGGTGCCGGACGGTGGCCGGCGGTCGTGCCGGCGTCGAGAGCGGTTCATCGGCCGGCTGGGTACTGCTCGGGCCGCGACCGGCGGGTGCGCCACTCGCGCTGTCGCTCGATCAGCAAATCCCACGCTCGGCGCGGCGCTTGTCGCTGGCGTGCTCGGGGTGCTCGGGGTGCTCGGGGTGCTCGTCAAAGTAGCGGTGGACGCCTTCGGAGTGGTGCAGCAGCTCGCGCCCTTCTCGCCACCAGGCCGACTCGGCGTGGTGGTACGCCTCCCAGTCCACGGTGTACGGGTCAAAGGTCGGGGCAGTGTCGGCGGGTGCGTTCATCAGTCGATGCTCCTCATGACGGTGCTCACGATTGCTTTCACAAGGTCGAGCACGCCCGGCGATGACGGCGGAGACGAGCCCGACGGCCTGCTGGGTCATGTGCGCCACGGCCGCCTCTCCCTCGCCACTCGCGCCCCCGTTGGCGATGTACACCACCGTGGCGAAGACGGCGAACCCGGGTCACGGTCGAGAAGAACAGGGCGACCACCGGCCCGATTACCTTCCCGACCATCACGCGGCCCCCTGCCCGGCGCCGGAGAGGGCCTGCCGTTCCGCGTAGCTCAGGCCGCCCCACACGCCGAACTCGACGCCGTACCGCAAGGCGTAGTCCAGGCACTCAGCGCGGACCGGGCACGATCCCCAGCACACGGCCTTCACGGGCCGGTTAGAGCCACCCTTGTCGGGGAAGTACGCCTCGGGGTCCGTCGACCCGCACACGGCATCCACCTCCCACGGCTTCGGGTCCCAACTCGGGGAAGATGAACTCGCCGGAGTCCTCGTGTCCTCCGCGTGTGAAGCCGGCGTCGTAGAGGCGACGCTTGATCGTGTCGGAGCTGCAGCGGAAGGCGGAGGCGACTTCCTCGATCCCAGCTCGGCGGACCATCGCCGCGAGGTCTGTTGCGTGAGGCAAGAGGACTTCCATTGGTGCTCCCAGGTGGAGGGGTTTCGGTTCCTCTACCTTCATGTCGATTGCCCACCTGTCAAATGACAGGTGGTCGATTGATAGAAAGGCGTGCACCATCTCGTCGGCCCCAAAGAGCTAGCCACCATGCTCGGCGTCTCCCGCCAGCGCATGGCAGAGCTGGCCGCACGACCCGACTTCCCGAAGCCCGCGGCGGTGCTCGCCGCCGGCAACATTCGGAACACCCATGAGGTCGAGGAGTGGGCGGGCAAGACGGGGCGCGAACTCAACCAGCTGTAGTCCGCGCGCCCACCCGCAGCCGGGACCGGCCCCGGCGTCTCGCGCGTTGACACTGGCGACGCCGCGGCGAAAACTGTTGGTTGATCGGTTGGAGGAGTCATGGCTGCAACAGCAGCGGCCTTCATAAAGCGCATCACCGTTTGCAAGGTCGCCGACCACGTGTGGACTCGCCTGCCATATCCCGGCAGTGAGGGCCAAGGCCACTTTCTTCGCTGTCTTCGTTGCGGCAAGGAGTACCACGGTGTTGGAGGAAACTACTTTTGAGTTGGGGTGTGGGAGCGGACCTGCCCACTCCCCCCTCCCGCCCCGCTCCTAGCTGCACATCCCGCATACGCGGGCGCCTCTCTGTGACACCCCCCTCCCCTCCGGCGGGGAGGGGACCGGGCCTGCCACCCGCGCATTCGCACCTCCGGCAAGGCGGATTTTCACGCACAGAACCCCATCCACAGGGCTCGAGCGCGCCTACACACACGCCCGCCGGTTCGGGAAAAAGCTAAGGGAGGGAGGGCCGCCCTAGGCCGAGGTGCAGCCGAGGAAGTGGGGCAACGGGACCCGGGCCAGGCCAAGGTCAGAGGCCAGGCGTACGGTCACCCCGGATCAACGAGACTCTTCCAATCCCTGTCCCGCGGCCCATGACTCTCCGACTCTCGCTCGGGCCACATGACCTCTCCACACCTAGCGCACTTCTGGCCCGCGTCACCTTCCGGCGTCTCGAACTTCTGCCAATCGTGCCGCCCACGCTTGCACTGCACTTGTGTCGCCATAACCACCCTCCGCCTCCCAGCATGCGCCGCTAAATCGCTAGCGTCCAGAGGAGTCGGAGGCCGCGCCTACGCTCGCCCGCCATGGGCCAGGCTGTGGACTGAGAGCCGTGTGTGACAGCGGACCAAGGCCGAGGGCGTCCAACGAGTGAGGACCCCTTGGGGAGTGCCCCCAGCCGCCCCGTGAGCCCCGCGGCACTCGGCAAGTGCCGCTCGAACACACAGAGTTCAGGGGGGTGACCCGCCTGGACCGACCGCGCCAGAAGATCGGGTTGGCCATCGGCTCGAGACGCTTGACGAGCGCGTGCGCGTCCGCCTCCTGGTCCTCCTGCAGGTCAGGGAGGACGACGCGCTGTGTTGTCTCCGAGAGGCGACGCGGTGCATTCCGGCGGTGTAGCCAGCTGCCTTCAGCTGCACGACGAGCCGCTGCGCCCGCTCCGTCGACATCTCATAAGTGAGGGTCATGTGTCCATCATGGCAACCACGAGGGTCAGCCATGCCGGGCGCAGGCCGGTCTGGGCGGGAAGAAGTACCACGCCCACGACACCTTCGGCCTCAGGGACGCGGGCAGTAGTCGCGTCGGCGAGGTGACGTTCACGCCCGGCACGGCGGTCCTCGGCGGCAAGGCGTCGCGCCTCGGCGTCTGCCGAGCTGGCGATGTCCTCGAGCATCGTCGGTCCCCACTCGTTGAGGTCGACGATGCGCTCGGCCGTCTGTGCCTCGTTGAGAATGTAGGCCGCGTTCTGCGCCTCGCGGCGTAGTGCAGCGCGGCGGTACCGGTGCCAGCGGTAGGCGACGTAGGTGCGCACCATCGGGTCGTCGAGGAGCGCAGCCTGGAACGTCTGCCGGGCATCGTTCTCGGCGGCCATGAGCTGCTCCTCGGTGGCCTTCCACCCGTCGAGGACTTCGCGGGCCCGGCCGGCTTGTTCGGACTTCCACCTCTGGGTGGCCTCGGCTTGCTGTCGCTCGACCTCTGCTTCGCGGCGGGCGAGTTCGGCGGTGAGCGCGTCAGCGGGCAGCTTCGCCAGGTTGGATTCGTGGGCATGGTCATGAGTCCTCTCGCGGACGGGTGATCGGGTCGGGGTTCTTGACGAGCTGCTCGAGCTGCTGCGTGATCTGTTCGTCGACCTGGGGCCCGTACGCATTCGCCCGTCGCTCGAGGGCCTTCATGTCGGGTCGGTCGAGGGCGTAGCCGGCCCTCAGGTTCTCCATCGCGGCTGCTCGTGCGGCGGCGGTGGCCCGGCGGTTCTGCGCTGCTTCGTCGTTCACGGGATCTCCTTCGTGGTGGGGGTTCGGGTAACGCCGTTCGAGTGCGGTGCGTTGCGGTTCGTGGGCGCAGTCCAGTTCGAGGGGGCTGACGATCTGGGCGTACTCGGCTCGGAGTGTGTGCTGCCAGTCGTCGTCGGGCGCGTAGGCGGTGACGCGGCCCCAGGCGGCGACCTTGGCGACGGCGCCGGTTGTGCCGGTGTACTCCTGGACCGACTCAGCGAACGCGTCGAGGACGGTCAGGCTTTGTACGACCCGTATACCGCACCGACAGTCGGGGGTTGGGTGTCGACGTGCGGACACGGGTCACCAGCGCGGTATGGATCTGTTGACGCCGGGCTTCCAGGCGACGCCTGGGTCATTCCGGCTCAGCCCCCACTTGCCGGTGAGGAAGGGCGCCACGAGGTGCGAGCCACGGACCGTCCACATGCGCCACCCGTACAGCGGCGCGTCGGCGGGGACGTCGAGCACGGTGGCGGGTGTCACCAGCTCGAGCGGCCAGTCGCAGGCGCCCGAGGCGAGGGGGTCGGGTCCGAGGGCCTGGTGCTGCTGCTCGCTGTAGATGCCGATCGCTTCCGGATCGCCATCTGCCAGGAGCGCCTGCAGCTCGTCGGCCGCGGCCTGGATCCGGGCGGGGTCGCCGCTGATGCCGGCACAGGCCAGGCGTAGGCGCAGGTGGGTGGTCACGATGTCGCCTCGGTGGGCTCGTGGTGACCCGAGGGGCACCGTTCGCAGCAGCGGCGCCCGCTCGTGGTGAAGCGCGATGCGCAGCCGGCCGACGTGGCCTGGCAGTGGCGGCAGCTGCGTGGCTGCTGGCCCTGGCGCGCTTCGGGTTCGGCGCGCATCAGGCGGTTTCGCTCTCGTCGGGGATGCACCGAGGACAGCCGTGGCCGAAGCATCGGTCACGCGTCTCGCCGCCCTCCCCTTCGGTACTGCTTCTCGTTGGGGACTGGGGCCGTTCCGCACGCTGCGCGGGGCAGAGGCGTTACTACAGTGGGTGGGGTACATGTGGACCTCTGAAGGGGTCTGAGAGGTACGGATTCCGTACCTCCCAACGGGTCCGGGATCGTTGCCTGGTAGACCGCGGTAAACCTGGGCGCTGCGTACCGCACCACGTCGAGGTAGCCGAGCGGCACCAGAGGTCCTTCGCCCGCCAGGTCGACGCCCAGCGGTGGGTTCGTCAGCAGCTCGAGGCGCTGGACGCCGGGCGGTGGGTCGACCCTCGAGGTGGCCGGATCACCTTCGAGCGGTACTTCCTGCAGTGGGCCGCCCAGCAGGTGTGGACCGACGGAACCCAAAGGCGATGTCGCTCGCGGTGCGCTCCGCCACCTTTCCGGCATGGAGCTGCGCAAGATTCAACCTTCGCACGTCGAGGCGTGGGTGAAGTCCATGACGGTGACGACGACAGAGCGCAGCGCCCCGTTGGCCGCGAGCACCATCAAGACCAGGTTCGTCAACGTGCGGTCGGTGTTCCGGGCCGCCGTCCGCGACAAGGTGATCGCCACCGACCCGACTGGCGGCGTACGTCTCCCCCCTCAACGCCGACGCGAGGCGGCGATGGAGATCCCGACGCCGACACAGGTGAAGGGGTTGCTCGAGGCCGCTGACGACCGGTTCCTGGCTTTCCTCGCGGTGTGCGCGTTCGCCGGCCTGCGGCTCGGGGAGGCAGCCGCGCTGCAGATCGACGACGTCGACTTCCTCCGCCGCGAGCTGCACGTGCGGCGCCAGGTGCAGCGCACGACCGGCGGACGAGTCGAGATCACGCTTCCGAAGTACGGCAGCGAACGCACGGTGCCACTCCCGGACGCGCTGTTGACCATCCTGTCCACGCACGTCGAGCTCGGCCACCGCGGCGACTGGTTGTTCGCGGGGTCTGAGGACGACCCTCCGCACCAGAACACCATCGGCCACACGTGGCGACTCACCGCAGCTCGAGCCGGTGTCCACGGCCTGACCCTGCACACGCTGCGCCACTTCTATGCGTCCGGACTGATCGCTGCGGGCTGCGACGTTGTGACGGTCCAGCGGGCTCTTGGTCACGCGAGCGCCAGCACGACCCTGACCACGTACTCCCATCTTTGGCCCTCGGCTGAGGACAAGACGCGGAAGGCCGCGTCGACCCTCGCTAGGGAGGTCCTCGGCTCCCACGGGGGCAAGGCGGGGGCAGAGGCGGGTGATTAGGGCTCTGACCTGCACGTTCACACGTTGAAGCGGAACTCCACGACGTCGCCATCTTGCATGACGTAGTCCTTGCCCTCCATCCGCACCTTGCCGGCAGCCTTCGCCGCGGACATCGAGCCGGCAGCCACGAGGTCGTCGTACGACACGATCTCCGCCTTGATGAAACCGCGCTGGAAGTCGGTGTGAATCACCCCCGCGGCCTCCGGTGCCGTGGCGCCGCGAGGGATCGTCCAGGCCCGGGACTCCTTGGGTCCGGCGGTGAGGTAGGTCTGCAGGCCGAGGGTCTCGAATCCGACACGGGCGAGCACGTCGAGTCCCGGCTCGTCGATCCCCATCTCCTCCAGCATGGCGCGGGCCTCGGCGTCGTCGCCCAGCTCCACCAGCTCGGACTCGAACTTCGCGTCGAGGAAGATCGCCTCCGACGGTGCCACCAGATCCCGCATCCGCTGTTTGAGGTCCTCGTCGGCGAGCTCGTCAGCGTCGCAGTTGAAGACGTAGATGTAGGGCTTCGAGGTCAGCAGCATCAGCTCACGCAGCAGCGTCCGGTCGATGGTCGTCGCGATCACCGGCGTCCCCGACTCGAGGGCCTGCTTCGCCTCACGCACCGCGGCGAGCGAGGCGGCCGTCTCCTTCTTGATCCGCGCCTCCTTCTCCAGCCGGGGCAGGGCCTTGTCGACCGTCTGGAGGTCGGCGAGCATCATCTCGGTCTGGATGGTCGAGATGTCGTTGGCGGGGTTGACCTCCCCGTCCACGTGCGTGACGTCCTCGTCCCGGAAGACCCGCGTCACCTGGCAGATCGCCGCTGACTCACGGATGTGGGACAAGAACTTGTTGCCGAGGCCCTCGCCCTCCGACGCGCCCTTGACAATGCCAGCGATGTCCACGAACTCGACGGTGGCGGGAATGGTCCTGGCCGAGCCGAACAGCTTCCCGAGGACCGCCAGCCGGGGCTCAGGGACGCCGACGACGCCGACGTTGGGCTCGATGGTGGCGAAGGGGTAGTTGGCCGCGAGCACGTCGTTCTTGGTCAGCGCGTTGAACAGCGTCGACTTTCCTGCGTTGGGGAGACCGACGATGCCGATGGTGAGTGCCACGTGCGGGGAGTCTACGGGCGGGACGATGGGCCGCCGAAACGTGGTGGACCCTCGGCGCCGCGACCAGATGGACGTGCACTCGACGGAGTCGCCCAAGGGCTCCAGGCGTGGCCGCCGGGGATGGCTCGCGCGAGTGCCCGTTCAAACGGCCGCGCCGCGCCGCATAGGGTCACCGGATGCGCCTCGCCACCTGGAACGTCAACTCCGTCCGCTCGAGGATCGACCGGGTCGAGGCGTTCGTGCAGCGGCAGGACATCGACGTGCTGGCCCTGCAGGAGACCAAGGCGCGCGACGACCAGTGGCCGGTCATGGGGCTGCAGGCGTTGGGCTACGAGGTGGCCACCTTCGGGCGCGACCAGTGGAACGGCGTCGCGATCGCCTCCCGGGTGGGGATCGAGGACGTACAGCAGGGCTTCGAGGGCATGCCGGCCTACGGCGACCCGCCGACCAGCGAGGCGCGGGCGATCGGTGGGACGTGCGGAGGCGTCCGGGTGTGGTCGCTCTACGTGCCGAACGGCCGCAAGGTCGGCGACCCGCACCTGGACTACAAGCTGGCCTGGCTCAGGGCCCTGCGGAGCGCCGCCGCCGGCTGGCTGGCCGAGGACCCCGACCGACAGGTGGCACTGACCGGTGACTGGAACATCGCCCCGCTCGACGAGGACGTGTTCGACATCGCGCAGTTCGCCAAGAGCACGCACGTCACGCCGCCTGAGCGGGCCGCGTTCCAGGCGGTCGTCGACACGGGCTACGTGGACGTCGTGCGCCCGCACCAGCCGGGTCCCGAGGTGTACACGTACTGGGACTACTACCGGCAGCGTTTCGAGCGCAACCGGGGCATGCGGATCGACTTCGTGCTCGGGTCCCCGTCGTTCGCAGCCCGCGTCAGCGGTGCGCTCATCGACCGGGAGGAGCGGGCCGGCAAGGGCGCCAGCGACCACGCGCCGGTCATCGTGGACCTCGCGGACTGAGCGCCCGTAGCCGAGCCGGTTCCGACGGGCCGGGGGCCGGCGGACTGTTTGCCGACGGCGTGGGCGGGCACTGGTCCGCCATGTCAGACACCGCACGCGCAGACCAGTTCGCCCAAGCCCTGCAGCAGATGGAGCAGTCAGGAGACCCCGCGGACCTGCTTGCTCAGTTCTCCGACGGCGCCGAGCTCAAGCGGCCGGAGGTCGAGCGCTCACAGCCCACGACCGACGCCGACCAGTTCTGGTCCGCCTACCGGGCTCAGTTCTCCGAGATCAGCACCGAGTTCACCACCATCTCCGAGGCGGGCGACCTCGCGGTGCTGGAGTGGACGTCGCGAGCGACCCTGGAGGCCGGCCGGTCCATCGAGTACGCAGGGGTGTCGCTGCTGACGTTCGGGGAGGGCGACAAGGTCTCGAGGTTCTCCACCTACTACGACACCGCGGCGTTCGTCACGCCAGCGGCATGACCGAGCCCGAGGACCCTCGCGAGCGCACCCTGCGTGGCGACCCGACCGCCAACCCCGACCCTGAGCCGGGCCACAGCACCGGGCTCGAGCCGGGCGGCGGGGTGCCCCCCGGCGAGACACCGCCGGACTCGGGAAGCGTCGCCACCGGACCCAAGGCCGCCGGCTCCGGCAAGCGGACGATGGGACCCTGGTTGGTGGTCGCGCTCGTGGTCCTCGTGGTACTCACGGTGCTGCTGTTCTTCCTGGCCAGGATGGGTGCGCTGCTCGGGTGACGAGGCGATCCGGTCGACCGGATGCCGGTCGGCGCGGCTCCTGCCCGGTCGGTGGGTAGCCCGTCGCGGGTGGACTCCCGTGCGCGTCGGGCGACACCACCGGCGAGGGGCCGATGGACTGTCGGTGGTGTCCGCCATCCTCGAACCATGCAGGCAGGCATCGACATCGCCACGACGATCACCATGCTCACCGTGCTGCTCGTCGGGCTGGTGGTCGGGCTCTTGCTGGGCGCGGCCGCCGTGCTGCTCCGGTCTCCGACCGGGTCCCGCGGGATGGGGCGGCACGACGGGTCGCTTCCGGTCGCACAGCGGGCCATGGAAGAGCGGGCCGCCGAGGCTGCCGTGGTACGGGAGAGCCTCGACCGCCTGCACGACCAGCTGCGGGACATGGCCCAGCACGGTGTCTCGTGGCAGAGCCAGCTCAAGCAGCAGGTCGACGAGGTTCGGCTGTCCACAGACGTCCTGCGGCGGGAGACCGCGACGCTGTCCACGGCGCTGCGCCGGCCCCAGGTGCGTGGGCGGTGGGGCGAGCTTCACCTGCGCCGCGCCGTCGAGCTGGCGGGGATGGTGGACCGGTGCGACTTCACGGAGCAGGCCACCACCCGCCGGGGCCCCAGCGACGGAGGGCCCGGAGACGCCCCGGCCGGCGTGCTGCGGCCCGACCTGGTCGTGCACCTGGCCGGCGGCAAGCACGTCGTGGTCGACGCGAAGGTGCCGCTGGACGCCTTTCTCGACGCCACGGGCGCCGACGACGACCCGACTCGTGAGGCCTCGCTGCGGCGGCACGCCCGGCAGCTGCGCCAGCACGTCGATGCGCTGGCGGGCAAGTCCTACTGGCGTGCGCAGCCCGCTACGCCGGAGTTCGTGGTGCTCTTCGTCCCGGCGGAGTCGTTCCTCTCGGCCGCCCTCGAGGCCGACCCGGCGCTGCTGGAGTACGCCGCGGACAGGCGCGTGGTGCTGGCGACGCCCACCACGCTGATCGCGCTGCTGCGCACGGTGGCCTACGCGTGGACCCAGCAGACCCTCGCCGACCGCACGCAGGAGATCACCGACCTCGGGCGCGACCTGCTGGAGCGCCTCGCCACCATGGGCGCCCACCTGGACCGGCTCGGGCGTTCGCTGGGCGGTGCGGTGAACGCCTACAACCGCGCGGTGGGCTCGCTGGAGCACCGCGTCCTGGTCACGGCTCGCCGGTTCCCCGACCTGGGGGTCGACGGCCTCGGTCCTCCGGAGCCCGTGGGCGAGTCGCCACGAGCGCTCACTGCCGCAGAGCTGCTCGAGTCGGTCGCCGAGGCCCGGCCGGAGCTGCCGGACCTGGAGCCGCATCCAGCCGACCAGCCGGTCGCCGTTCGGCGCGTCGGCCCATGACCCGACGTGCGGCGGCCTACCGTGCACAGGTGAGCACCATGGCGCCACACCACCGCACCCTCTGGGAAGAGGGCCGCCGGCCGGGGGTGCTGGTGGCCACGGCCGCCGGGCTCGTCCTGATGTGCATCGCCGCGCTCGATGTGGCCGTGTTCTCCCGCCTCACCCTGTTCTTCGACCTGGTCTTCGTCCTCGTCTGCACGGCTGCCGCCCTCGCCGTGCGACCGCGGGACTTCTTCGTCACCGGCGTGCTGCCACCGCTGCTCATGGCGGCGACCATCGGCGTGCTGGCGATGGCCGCCCGGGGCGCGGTCGCGGACGCTCGGGACGGCTTCCTGCAGACTCTCGTGTCCGGGCTGGCCCATCACGCGGGCGCCCTGACCGTGGGTTACGCGCTGACCCTGGCCGTGCTCGCCCTGCGCCAGGTGGCCCGCCGCAACTCCGGGGCGATCAGGGCGGCGGGCCGGCCGAGTCGGGCCCGCGCCCGGCACTGACCGACCGCGGCCCTGGCGACCGCGGCACTGAGCGACCGCGGCACGAGCGACAGCGGCACTGAGCGACCGCCACCGCAGCGGACGGGCCGCTCGGCTCCCGTTCCGGCCTCAGCTGCGGGACGTTCCGGCCTCAGCTGCGAGAAGCAGCCGCCCGAAGGTCGCGACGCAGCTCCGGGGGCAGCGCGAAGGTCAACGACTCCTCGGCGGTGTGGACTGCCCGAGCCTCGGGGAACCCGCGCTCCGCGAGGAACGCCAGCACACCGTCCACCAGGCTCTCGGGCACCGAGGCGCCGGAGGTGACGCTGACGGTCTCGGCGCCGTGCAGCCAGGCCTCGTCGATCTCACTGACGTCATCGACGCGGTAGGACGCCCGAGCGCCCGCCTCCAGGGCCACCTCGACGAGCCGCACGGAGTTCGAGGAGTTCGCCGACCCCACGACGATCACCAGGTCGGCGTCTCGGGAGATCTCCTTCACGGCCAGCTGGCGGTTCTGGGTGGCGTAGCAGATGTCGTCCGACGGCGGGTCGATGAGCAGCGGGAACCGCTCGCGGAGCGCGTCCACGATCGTCATCGTCTCGTCCACCGACAGCGTGGTCTGGGACAGCCAGGACACCTTGGCCGGGTCACGGACGATGACGCCGGCGACGTCCTCGGGGGTCTGCACCAGCTGTACGTGCTCTGGCGCCTCACCCGCGGTGCCCTCCACCTCCTCGTGACCGGCGTGGCCGATCAGCAGGATGTCGAGGTCGTCGGCGGCGAACCGTCGGGCCTCGTGGTGGACCTTGGTGACCAGGGGGCAGGTGGCGTCGATGGTCTTCAGTCCCCGCGCCCGCGACTGGTCGTGCACCTCGGGTGCGACCCCGTGGGCCGAGAAGACGACGGTCGCACCCTCGGGCACCTCCGCGATCTCCTCGACGAAGACCGCGCCGCGGGACTCAAGGTCGGAGACGACGTGCTTGTTGTGCACGATCTGCTTGCGGACGTAGACCGGTGCGCCGTACAGGTCGAGCGCCTTCTCGACGGTGATGACGGCGCGGTCCACGCCAGCGCAGTAGCCCCGGGGGGCCGCGAGCAGCACCGCGCGCGCCGCGGCGTCCGCCTGCTGCGGTGCCAGGACAGGCGGCATCCCCAGGTCCGAAGTGGTCATGGCTCCATCGTAGGTGGTAGCGCTTAGGGTGCTGGCGTGGCTTTGGACACCTCCCTCGAGCACCCGGCGCCGGTCCGGCAGATCGCCAACGCCATCTCCGGGTGGGTGGACCGGCTCGGCGCGGTGTGGGTCGAGGGCCAGGTTGCGCAGTTCAACCGCCGGGCGGGGATGAGCACCGTGTTCCTCACCCTGCGCGACACCGTGGCCGACATCTCGATCCCGGTGACCTGCTCGCGGTCGGTCTTCGACTCGCTCAACCCCCCGATGGTCGAGGGCGCCTCGGTCGTGGTCTTCGCCAAGCCGTCGTTCTACGCCAACCGCGGGACCCTCTCGCTCCATGCCCGCGACATCCGGATGGTCGGCCTCGGTGAGCTGCTCGCGCGCATCGAGCGACGACGGCAGCTGCTGGCCGCCGAGGGGCTCTTCGCCGCCGAGCGCAAGCGCCGGCTGCCCTTCCTGCCCGGAGCGGTGGGCCTGGTGACCGCTCCCGGGTCCGCCGCGGAGCGCGACGTCCTCGACAACGCCCGACGCCGGTGGCCGGCGGTCCGCTTCGTCGTCCGGCACGCCGCCATGCAGGGCACCGGCTCGGCCGCCGCAGTGATCGAGGCGGTGGGCCGGCTCGACCGGGACCCCGTCGTCGACGTCATCGTGGTGGCGCGCGGCGGCGGGTCCGTGGAGGACCTGCTGCCCTTCTCCGACGAGGGGTTGCTCCGAGCCGTCTCTGCTGCCCGGACGCCGGTGGTGTCGGCCATCGGGCACGAGCCGGACACCCCTCTGCTCGACCTGGTGGCCGACGTCCGCGCGTCCACGCCCACCGACGCCGCCAAGCTGGTGGTTCCCGATGTGGCCGAGGAGACCACCCGGGTGGAGCACCTGCGCTCCCGGGGGCGACAGGCGCTCACCGCCTGGCTGGCCAGGGAGCAGCACGCCCTGGACACGGTGCGGGCCCGGCCCGCACTGGCGGACCCCGGTCGAGGGCTCGACGAGCGCCGGCTCGAGGTCGTGGCGCTGCGGGACCGGGCCCGGCGGACCGTGCACCACCAGCTCGACCGCGCGGGCAACGACCTCCAGCACCAGCTGGCGCGGGTGCGCGGGATGTCTCCCCTGGCGACGCTGCGACGGGGCTACGCCGTCGTGCAGGACGCCGACGGGCACGTCGTCACCCACGCCGACCAGGCCCGAGCAGGGAAGCATCTGGCGGTGCGGGTCGCTGATGGACGCATCGACGTGGTCGTCTCCAGCACCAGCCCCGAAGGAGCACTTCATGAGTGAGGACCAGCTCGGCTACGAGCAGGCGCGCGAGGAGCTCGTCGAGGTGGTGCGCCGACTCGAGTCGGGTGGGACGAGCCTCGAGGAGTCGCTGGCGCTGTGGGAGCGAGGCGAGGAGCTGGCCCGGCTCTGCCAGGGCTGGCTGGACGGCGCCAAGCAGCGGCTGGACGACGCCGTGGCCGGGAGGGACGACCTCGCACCGGAGGCGAGCGACGAGTCCGGTCAGGCCGGCCGCTAGCGCAGGCTGGCCGTGTAGGCGAGCAGCTCCGAGCGGGGGACCTCGTGCCCGACCACGAGCGTGGTGGTTCTGCCCGCGCGTCGTACGAGCGCCAGGTCACCGCCGGAGTCGGTGTACGTCGCCCAGGAGACACCGGCCACGTCGACCGGCTCGCCGCGGATCGCCTCCTCGTCGACGTACTCGGCGACCATCGACCGCACCGGGTCGTCGGCCTGCTCGAGCCCGACGTACCTGCTCTGCTCGGTGAGCACCCCGAGGTGCCAGTGCGCCTCCGAGCCGGGAGTGAAGCGGACCGTGCTGGCCCGCCACCCCTCCGGCAGCCGTGGCGGCGCGACCAGGTCGAAGTCGGCGGCCGCGCGTGCAGCCGGCACGCTCAGGGCGTAGTCCACCACCCGAGCCGGGGCAGGCGGCTGGTCGAATGCGATGGCCTTGACCGCCACCCACGCCAGGACGATCCCGACCAGCACCACCATCGCCCCGACCATGCCGCTGGCCGAGCGCTGGTAGCGGGCGGTCGACTGGCTCTGGCTCACGCCCACAGTCTCCCAAGCCGCGGCAAACGGTGATCGGGCCGGATCCGCCAGCGGACCTCAGCTGCTGCGCAGGGCGGGCAGCAGCTCCCGCTCGGCGAATGCCAGGAAGTCCTGCTGGCTCTCGTCGCCGACCTGTACCAGGGCCACGTCAGTGAAGCCCGCCTCGGTGAACGCGCCCACCGCCTCGACGATCGGCTGCACGTCCGGCCCGCACGGGATCGACGCTGCGACGTCCTCGGGGCGGACGAACTGGGTGGCGCCGGCGAACCCGGCCGGACCGGGCAGCTCGGCGTTCACCTTCCAGCCGCCCGCGAACCATCGGAACTGCTCGTGCGCCCGTTGCACGGCCCGGTCGGTGTCGGGGTCCCAGCAGATCGGGATCTGGCCGATCTTGCGGCTCTGCCGCCCGTCGCGCGCCGTGTCCCAGGCCGAGACGATCTCCGGGTTCGGCTCGACGGCCACCAGGTGGTCGCCCTGAGGCGCGAACTTCCGGATGGACTGGTCCCCGGAGACGGCGACCGCGATCGGCACCCGGGTCTCGGGCAGGTCCCAGAGCTTGGCGGAGTCGACCCGGTAGTGCGAACCGGAGTAGCTCACGTACCCGCCGTCGAACAGCGCGGCGATGATGTCCAGCGCCTCGCCGAACATCTCGTGCCGGACGTTCACCGGCGGCCACCCGGCCCCCACCACGTGCTCGTTGAGGTTCTCCCCCGAGCCGAGGCCGAGTGTGAAGCGGCCCTCGCTGAGCAGGCCGACCGTGGCCGCCTTCTGCGCGACCACCGCCGGGTGGTAGCGCATCAGCGGGCAGGTCACGTAGGTCATCAGCTCCACGCGCTCGGTCACCTGGGTGACCGCGCCGAGCATGCTCCAGGCGTACGCCGCGTGCCCCTGCTCGACCAGCCACGGGAAGTAGTGGTCGCTCATCACCTCGAAGTCGAAGCCGGCTCGCTCCGCTGCCGCTGCGTAGCGCACGATCTCCCGGGGGCCCGACTGCTCGGTCATCAGCGTGTAGCCGTAACGGGTGCTGCTCATGCTGGGTCCTCTCGTCGGCCCGGGGACTACCCTTCCACGCGCGGACCAAGCGCCGAGTCGGTGCAGGCTCCGCGGCGCACGCCTCGAGCCCCCGGTTGTCCGGGACCGGCGCGCCCCGGACGCCCGCATCTGCCCTGGGTCGCAGATGCGGTGCATGAGGGTGCGCAATTGCCGCAGTTGCGGCACCATGACAGCGTGCACACCTACCGAGTTGCCGAGGCAGCAGACGTCCTCGGCGTCAGCAACGACACCCTGCGCCGCTGGATCGACGCGGACCGGGTTGCTGCTGCACCGGGCGAGGACGGCCGCACCCGGATCACCGGCGCGGACCTCGCCGCGCTGGCCAAGACCCTGGCGGACCGGGCCCCGGACGGTGCCGGGTCGGTCAGCCGGTCGACGGCGGTCAGCGCCCGCAACCGGATCCGGGGGATCGTCACCGCCGTCACCAAGGACACCGTGATGGCGCAGGTCGAGATGGTCTGCGGGCCCTACCGGCTGGTGTCCCTGATGAGCTCCGAGGCGGCCAACGACCTCGGGCTGGAGCCGGGGGTGCTGGCGATCGCGTCGGTCAAGTCCACCAACGTCGTCGTGGAGCTGCCGTGAGCCGCCAGCCCACCCGCGGCGCCGAGCCCGTGCGTGGAGCCCGCGGACGCCGTCACGGGACCGCGGTGGCGACCCTCGTGCTGACAGTGGCAGCAGGCCTCGCCGGGTGTGGCTCGGGGTCGACGCGATCGACCGGCGAGAGCGACCGCAGGCTGCTCGTGCTCGCCGCGGCGTCGTTGACCGACACCTTCACCACGCTCGCCGACGACTTCGAGGCCGACCATCCGGGAGTGACGGTGAAGCTGGCCTTCGACTCCAGCGCGACCCTGGCCGAGCAGGTCAACCAGGGGGCGCCGGCCGATGTGCTGGCCACGGCCGACGAGGCGACCATGCGGACCGTCGCCGACGAGGGCGGTGTCGAGGGCGCCCCCCGCATCTTCGCGACCAACCAGCTGCAGCTCGTCGTGCCCACGTCCAACCCCGCGGGCATCGAGAAGCTCGGCGACATCGCCCGACCGGGCGTCGAGTTCGTCGTCTGCGTGGACACCGCCCCCTGCGGCAAGCTGGCCGGCATCGTGCTCGACGAGGCCGGCATCACCGCTCCCGCGGCCAGCGAGGAGGTCGACGTGAAGGCGGTGCTGAGCAAGGTGTCGCTCGACGAGGCGGACGCCGGCCTCGTCTACGCCACGGACGCGGTCGCCGCCGATGACGACGTGACCGTGGTGAGCGTCCCCGGCTCGCAGCAGAACCGCACGACGTACCCCGTCGCCGCCCTCAGCGGTGCGGAGCAGCCGGCCCTGGCCGGCGAGTTCGTGGACCTGGTGCTTTCTCCGCAGGGCCGGCGCGTGCTGTCCGACGCTGGCTTCGGGCAGCCGTGACCCGGGGCCCGGCCCTGGGCCGTCCGCCCACGGCACTGCTGGTGCCTGCGCTGCTGGCCGTCGCCTTCCTGGCCCTGCCCCTGCTGGCGCTGCTCGCGCGCACCCCGTGGTCGACCCTCGGCGCCCAGGTCACCAGCCCTGCGGTCCTGGAGGCGCTGCGACTGTCGCTGCTCACCGCGCTGGCGGCCATCGCGGTGGTGGCGGTCGTCGGGGTGCCGCTGGCGTGGGTGCTCGCCCGCGTCGACTTCCCGGGCAGGTCGCTGCTGCGCGCGTTCGTGATCGTGCCGCTGGTGCTGCCGCCGGTCGTGGGGGGTGTCGCTCTGCTGTCGGCGTTCGGGCGCAACGGTCTGGTCGGGGCGCCGCTGCGGGACGCCGGCATCACCGTGCCGTTCACGACCACCGCGGTCGTCATCGCGCACGCGTTCGTGGCCCTCCCCTTCTTCGTGCTCAGCCTCGAGGGCGCCCTGCGAGCCACGGACCGGGAGTACGACGTGGTTGCGGCGACCCTGGGTGCGAGCCGCTGGACGATCTTCCGCACGGTGTCGTTGCCGCTGGCCGCTCCGGGCCTGCTGGCCGGGCTGGTGCTGGGCTGGGCGCGGGCGCTCGGTGAGTTCGGTGCGACGATCACCTTCGCCGGCAACTACCCGGGCACCACCCGCACGATGCCCAGCGCCATCTACGTCGCGCTGCAGAGCGACCAGGACGCGGCGATTGTGCTGAGCGTGATCCTGATGGCGGTCTCCGTAGCGGTCCTCGCGCTCCTGCGCGAGCGCTGGTTCGACGTCGCGATGCAGGGACCGGCCCGCTGAACGGCCCGCCGTACCTCGACGCGCACGTCGTCGTACGCCGATCCGCCCACACGCTCGACGTACGCCTCACCGCCGAGCGCGGCGACGTCGTGGCGGTGATCGGCCCGAACGGCGCAGGCAAGTCCACCCTGGTGCGGGCGCTGGCCGGTATCGAACCGCTCGACGAGGGACACGTGACCTGTGACGGCGAGACGTGGGACGCAGCGGACGGGCGCCCGACTCCCACCCAGCATCGACGGGTGGGCATGGTGTTCCAGCAGGGGCTGCTCTTCCCCCACCTGAGCGCGCTGCGCAACGTCGCCTTCGGCCCGCGCAGCCGAGGACAGGGCCGGCGCCGCGCCGAGGACGACGCCCGCACCTGGCTCGAGCGGCTCGGGGTCGGCGACCTCGCCGCCCGGCGGCCCGCGGAGCTGTCCGGGGGGCAGGCGCAGCGGGTGGCCATCGCCCGGGCCCTGGCCGCGAGTCCCCGGCTGCTGCTCCTCGACGAGCCGCTCTCCGCGCTCGACGTGGGTGTGGCGATGGGCCTGCGGGTCGAGCTCGCGCGGCACCTCGCCGACCACGACGGCGTGGCCCTGCTGGTGACCCACGACGCGCTGGACGCGATGACGGTGGCGAACCGGGTCCTGGTCATCGACGCGGGGCGGGTGGCCCAGGACGGCACCCCCGCGGAGGTCGCGCGACGGCCGGCCACCGACCACGTGGCGCGACTGGTGGGGCTGAACGTGCTGCGCGGGCAGGGCACCGGCGCCTCGGTGCGGCTCGGCGACGGCAGCCACCTGGTGACCAGCACACCCAGCCGCGGTGAGGTCAGCGCGTGCTTCCCTCCGACGGCGGTCACGCTCACCGTCATCGAGCCGCACGGGTCGGCGCGCAACCGGTGGTCCGGAGCGGTGACGTCGCTGGCGCCGCACGGCTCAGCGGTGCGCGTGCACGTCGACGCGGCCGGTGGGCTGATCGCCGACGTGACGCCCGAGGCGGCCGCCGAGCTCGGGCTGACACCGGGCAGGGACGTGTGGGCGACCGTCAAGGCGACCGAGATCGCTGTCTACGGCGCCGACCGCTCCATGGCCTAGGATCCGCCTATGTCCGACGACGGCGCGTTGCCCCCCGAGCTGTCCGCTGCTGCGCGGGCACCCGACCGCAACCTGGCCCTGGAGCTGGTGCGGGTCACCGAGGCGGCCGCGATGGCCGCAGGACGGTGGGTCGGGCGCGGGGACAAGAACGGCGCGGACGGCGTCGCCGTCAACGCGATGCGCGCCCTCATCTCCACTGTCGGCATGCGCGGCGTGGTGGTGATCGGGGAGGGCGAGAAGGACGACGCGCCGATGCTCTACAACGGCGAGGAGGTCGGGGACGGCACCGGGCCGGAGTGCGACGTCGCCGTGGACCCCATCGACGGCACGACACTGGCCGCCAAGGGCATGACCAACGCGGTCGCGGTGATGGCGGTGGCGCCGCGCGGGACGATGTACGACCCCTCCGCGGTGTTCTACATGGAGAAGCTGGTGACGGGTCCCGAGGCCGCCGACGTGGTGGACATCCGCTACCCGGTCGCCGAGAACATCCACCAGGTCGCCAAGGCGAAGGGCAGCGCACCCGAGGACGTGACCGTCGTGCTCCTGGACCGGCCGCGGCACCAGTCGATGGTGGACGAGATCCGCGCCACGGGGGCGCGGATCAAGTTCATCACCGACGGCGACGTCGCCGGGGCGATCATGGCGGCCCGCGCCGGCACGGGCATCGACCTTCTGCTCGGCATCGGCGGCACCCCCGAGGGGATCATCACCGCCTGCGCCATGAAGTGCCTGGACGGGGTCATCCAGGGGCGGTTGTGGCCCCACGACGACGAGGAGCGGCAGCGCGCGCTCGACGCCGGCCACGACCTGGACCCGGACCACGTGCTCACCACCGACGACCTGGTCACCGGCGACGACGTCTTCTTCGTGTCCACCGGCATCACCGACGGGGAGCTGATGCAGGGAGTCCGCTACCGCGCCGGCGGCGCCAGCACCCACTCCCTGGTGATGCGCTCGCGCAGCGGGACGATCCGCTCGATCAAGTCCGAGCACAAGCTGCAGAAGCTCAAGGCCTACGCGGCCGTTGACTTCGAGCACTGAGCGCCGACATGCCCTCCTTCCTGGTCGTCGGTGAGTCCCTCGTCGACATCGTGGTGCCCGCCGACGGCAGCTCCCGGCACAACGCCGTGGGCGGCTCGTGCCTCAATGTCGCGGTGGGACTGGCACGCCTCGACGTGCCCACCACGCTGGTCACCCGGGTCGGCGACGACGACTTCGGTCGTCAGGTCGCCGAGCACGTGCAGGCCAGCGACGTGGTGCTCTCCCCCGGCTCGGTGGTCACCGACGGCACGACCAGCACCGCGACGGCCCACCTCGACACCGAGCACGCGGCGACCTACGAGTTCGACCTGGAGTGGGACCTGCCCACCGTCGACCTGCCGACCGACGTGCTGGGCGTGCACGTGGGCTCCCTGGGGGCAACGCTCGAGCCGGGCAAGGCGGCGGTGATGGACCTGGTCCGCAGGGCGGTGGACGCCGACGTCTTCGTCAGCTACGACCCCAACATCCGGCCGTTCTTCCTGCGCGACCGGGAGGCCGCCTGGCGCGACGTGTGCGAGATCGCCGGCGGCGCCCGCCTGGTCAAGCTGTCCGACGAGGACCTGGAGCTGCTGCGGCCCGGCTCGCCGCACGACGACGTCTGCCGTGAGCTGCTCGCCGGACGCCACACCGAGGTGGTCGTCCTCACCCGTGGAGGCCGCGGCGCCACGGCGTACACCGAGGGCGCGACCCTGCACGTGCCGGCGCCGCCCACCGACGTCGTGGACACCGTCGGCGCCGGTGACTCGTTCATGGCGGCCATGCTGGCCATGCTCTGCGACTGGGACGTCCCGGCCGGCGGGGAGGGTGCGCTCCGGGCGCTCGACGACGCGCGAGTGGAGCTGCTGGTGCGTGGTGCCGCTGCCGCGGCCGCGGTGACGTGCTCGCGGCGGGGTGCGAACCCGCCGACCCGACGCGAGCTGTCCCCGACCTGGCCGGCGGGTTGAGGGCCCCCCGATAGCCTGGCGGAATCCCGTCCGCCAGCACCCGAGGAGCCTGATGTCCTCCCCGTCCCCCGTCCCGCCGGCGCCTCCGCCGGTGGGTCCGGCGGGCGGCTCGCCGGAGTCCATGGCGACCCTGCCGAGCGGCGTCCGGCTCTGCTACCAGACCTTCGGCGACCCGTCGGGCGAGCCACTGCTGCTCGTGATGGGGCTGGGCGGGCCGATGACCTGGTGGGACCCGGCCTTCTGCGCCCGGCTCGCCGGGGCCGGGTTCTTCGTGGTGCGCTACGACAACCGCGACGTCGGTCGCTCGTCCCGGATGCGCGGGCGGGTGACCAGCGGCATGGTGGTGCAGAGCGCCGTGGGACGGGGCGGCCCGCCGCCGTACACCCTCGATGACATGGCCGGGGACGCGTTCGGGCTGCTGGACCACTTCGGGCTGGGATCCGCGCACGTGGTAGGGATGTCGATGGGCGGGATGATCGCGCAGACCATGGCGCTGCTGCGGCCCGTGCGGGTGCGGTCCCTCACCTCGATCATGTCGACCACCGGGCGCCGTACGGTCGGGTGGCAGGACCCTCGGCTGCTGCCATTGCTGCTCGCGCGCAGCGCCGCGACCCGTGAGGCGTACGTCGAGAGCTCGGCGAGGCTCTGGAAGGTCATCGGCTCGCCGGGCTACCCCGCCACCACGGCCGCCGTGCACGACCGGGCCGGGGAGACCTACGACCGAGGGGTGAGCGCCGCCGGTGTGGCCCGGCAGATGCTGGCGGTCCTGGGGCAGCCGGACCGCTCCGACCGGCTCCGCGAGCTGCCGATGCCGGTGCTGGTCATCCACGGCCTCGCCGACAAGATGGTGCACGTCTCCGGAGGACGCGCCACCTCCCGAGCGATCCCGGGCTCGGAGCTGCTGCTGGTCCCCGGTATGGGCCACGACCTCCCGGTCGAGCTGCACGAGACCTTCGTCGAGGCGATCCGCCGGGTGGCCGACCGGGCGGGCCGAGGCTGAGGGTTACCAGGGGATGCAGGACGTTTCGCGCTTCCCATGGGCCGTGTGCCATGGGGAGTGACCGTTTCCCAGGGGATGCAGGACGTTCGCAGGGGGGTTGCTGTCACCGACCGCGGCGTGACCGGGGCGTCCGCTTCGCCGGCGCGGGCACCAGGGCGAGCAGCTCGGCCATCGCGTCCTGCAGGTAGCCGATCAGGTTCCACAGGTCGGGCACCATCTCCCGGCAGGCGACCAGCCCGAAGTCCAGCGAGCCGTCGTAGGAGAACAGCGTGATGTTCAGCCCGCCGGTGAGGTCGGTGACCGCGGACACCGGATGGATCCCCTCGACCCGCGCGCCGGCGATGTAGAGCGGCAGCTGCGGCCCGGGGATGTTGCTCACGAAGAGGTTGAAGGGCACTCCGGGCACGGTCGCCAGCCGGAACAGCGCCCGAGCAGCGAGGCCGGAGAGGGCTGTGGGCACGAGGGCGGAGACATCCTGCAGCAAGGACGCGGGCACGGTGTCGAAGGCCCGCTTGGCCTCCAGCATCGACTCGCGGGTGGCGTGCAGCCGCTCCTCGGCCTCCCGCAGGTGGGTGGGCAGGGCGGCCAGCATCACCGAGATCTGGCTGCCGGAGTCGGTTCCCTTGTCGCCCTCGGCGCGCGTGGAGACGGGTACGGCGGCCACCAGCGGCGTCGCAGGCAGCGCGTCGTGGTCGAGCAGCCACCGACGCAGCGCCGTCGCGGTCAGCGCCATCACCACGTCGTTGACAGTCAGGCCGAAGTGGTTCTTCACCCGCTTCACGTCGCTCAGCGGCAACGAGCCGTAGGCGACCCGGCGGTGCGCGGTGATCGTCCCGTTGAACGGCGTGCGCGGTGCGCGCAGTCCCCGCGTGTCGACACCACGCCGGCCGGCCGCGCCGAGCGCCCGCTCCACGAAGGCGGCCGATCCGCTCAGCACCCTGGCCCCGGGGAGGTTGGACACCCCCGGCAGCCGGTCGACGTACTGCAGCGACCGTGGCAGCGCCGCGAGGGCGTCCACCGGGTTCAGCGTCTGCTCGAGGACGCCTCGTCCCAGCAGGTCCAGACGCGACGGCATCTCGCGAGGCACGTAGGGCGCGTCCTCGGGAGGGACCTCTCGCGGCTCGGGGGTCACGTCCATGATCGTCTCGAGGATCTCGGCGCCGGAGATCCCATCGATGGCCGCGTGGTGGATCTTGGTGTAGAACGCTCCCCGACCACCCTCCAGCCCGGTGATCACGTACGCCTCCCACAGCGGCCGGCTGCGGTCGAGCTGGCGGGCGTGGATGCGCGCCACCTGCTCGCCGAGCTGCTCCCGCGTGCCCGGTCCCGGCAGCGCGAGCTCCCGGAGGTGGAACTCGATGTCGAAGTGCGGGTCGTCGACCCAGTAGGGACGACCGAGCCCCAGCGGCACCTCGGCCAGACGCTGCCGAAGCGGCGCGGCGAGGTGCAGCCGGGGCTCGAGCACCGCCCGGACCGACTCGAGGTCCCACGAGCCGCCGGGGGCGGTCGAGGGGTCGAGGAGGACCAGGCTGCCGACATGACCCACCGTGGTGGGCGACTCGACGTGCAGGAACTGCGCGTCGAGCGCGGTCAGCTGGCGCATCCGGTCCGTCGGAGCTACTGCAGCACGCTGGAGCCGCTGGAGCCGCGCGAGCCCGAGGAGCCGGCGTCGGAGAGGCGGGCGCCGGAATCCGTGTCGAACACGTGCACGGTGCTCGGGTCCGTGGTGACGTAGACGGTGTCGCCCTTGTGGTGGCTGCGTCGGCCGTCGATGCGGATCGTCACCTCGTTGGAGGAGGTGCCGGTGTCGGTGGTGCCGTAGAGGAAGCCGTCCGCGCCGAGCTCCTCCACCACGGTGACCTTGACCGGGATGCCCTCGCCCTGGCCGACCAGCCGCCACGCCTCGGGGCGGACCCCGACGGTGATGTTGCCGCTCGCCTTGCTCGCCGCCGCGCGGTCGATCGGGACCTGGACACCACCGATCTGGGCGTGACCCTGGTTGACCTGCGCGTTGAGCAGGTTCATCGCCGGGGAGCCGATGAAGCCCGCGACGAACAGGTTGGCCGGCCGGTCGTAGAGGTTCAGCGGGGTGTCGGCCTGCTGCAGGATGCCGTCCTTGAGCACCGCGACCCGGTCGCCCATGGTCATGGCCTCGACCTGGTCGTGGGTGACGTAGACGGTGGTGACGCCGAGCCGCTGCTGCAGGGCGGCGATCTGGGTGCGCGTCGAGACGCGCAGCTTGGCGTCGAGGTTGGACAGCGGCTCGTCCATGCAGAACACCTGCGGCTGGCGCACGATCGCGCGCCCCATGGCCACCCGCTGGCGCTGTCCACCGGAGAGGGCCTTGGGCTTGCGCTCGAGGTACTGCTCGAGGTCGAGCAGCTTGGCCGCCTCCTTGACGCGCGTCATCCGCTCCTCCTTGGGCACCTTGGCCATCTTGAGCGAGAACGCCATGTTGTCGCCGACGGTCATGTGCGGGTAGAGCGCGTAGTTCTGGAACACCATCGCGATGTCCCGCTCCTTGGGCGGCAGGTGCGTCACGTCGCGGTCCCCGATCAGGATCCGTCCGTTCGTCACCTCCTCCAGCCCGGCGAGCATCCGCAGGCTGGTCGACTTGCCGCAGCCGGACGGGCCGACGAGGACGAGGAACTCCCCGTCCGCGATCTCGAGGTTGAAGTCGTCCACCGCGGGACGCTCGGCCCCCGGGTACATGCGCTCGGCATGCTCGTAGGTGACTGTTGCCATGGTTGATCAGTCCCTTCACCGGCAGGTACGTGCCGGACGATCCGTTGTGAGGGTGTGGTCGCGCTCACACTAGCCGGTTGCCCGACCGTGGCACCATCCGCGCGCCGCCCACTCACGCCCGGCTCGCCCCGACCGGCGGAGCGCCGATCGACGTCGCGCTCGCGCCGGCCCGCCCTCAGTCCGGCACCACGAGTACGGCGTCCGCGTCGAGGTCGAGGCGCACCGGAACGTCGTGGGCCAGCCTCGTCGCCAGGCTGCTGGTGGTCTGAGCGACCACCACCTGGCCGTCCTCCAGTCGCGCCTGCACCCGGGAGAACGGGCCGAGGAAGGCGATCGACACCACCCGGGCGTTGGGCCGGTCGGACTCACTCAGCAGCACCGACTCGGGGCGGACCAGCGCGTGCCCGGCCCCGGACGGCACCGACCCCTCCAGCAGCTGCACCCGCGAGCCCAGCAGGTCGGCGTGGCCGTCGGAGACCTGCGTCCGCACCCGGTTGCTCAACCCGACGAACTCGGCGACGAACCGGGTGGCGGGCCGGGCGTAGAGCTCGGTGGGCGGCGCGATCTGGTCGAGCCGCCCGGAGTTCATCACCCCGACCCGGTCGGCCACCGCGAGCGCCTCCTCCTGGTCATGGGTGACGAACAGAGTGGTGGTGCCCACGTCGAGCTGCACGCGCCGGATCTCCTCGCGCAGCTGCACCCGCACCTTGGCGTCGAGCGCGGACAGCGGCTCGTCGAGGAGCAGCACGGCGGGCTCGACGGCCAGCGCCCGGGCGAGGGCGACGCGCTGCTGCTGGCCGCCGGACAGCTGGTGGGCGAAGCGGTCCTCGAACCTCGCGAGACCGACGAGGTCGAGCATGTCCCGGGCTCGTTGCAGGCGCCGGCCCTTGTCCTGCCCGCGCAGCCGCAGCCCGAAGGCGACGTTGTCGCGGACGGTCATGTGCGGGAACAGGCTGTAGGCCTGGAACACCATCCCCATGTCGCGCTTGTTGGCCGGCACCCGGGTGATGTCCTCACCGCCGACCTGGACGGTCCCTTCGTCGGCGCGGTCGAGCCCGGCGAGGATGCGCAGGGCGGTGGTCTTCCCGCAGCCCGAGGGCCCCAGCAGGACCACCATCTCGCCCGGGGCGATGCTCAGGCTGAGCCCGTCGAGCGCGTTGAGCGTGCCGTAGGTCCGGCGCAGGTCGATCAGCTCAACCGCCGTACCGGTCCCGGTGCGGGCGCTGGTGCTCTCGGTGACGGCCACGTCAGGTCCCCTTCGTCGTACGGGTGCCGCGCCCCACGGAGGACAGCAGCAGGAGGAAGATCGCCGCGAGCACCAGGGAGGCGAGCGCCCCGGCGACACCGGTCGGGGCGTCGCTCTTGTTGAGCAGGCCCAGCACCGTGGGCAGGGTCTCGAAGCTCAGCAGCGAGGCGAAGGTGTACTCCCCGAGCACGAGCGCGACGGCCACGAAGCCCGCCGACGTGATCCCCGACCAGATGTTGGGCAGCACCACGCGCACGATCACCGTCCCCCAGCCGGCACCCAGCGAACGGGCCGCCTCCGAGAGCGTGATCACGTTGATCGACCCGAGTGCCCCGTCGATGGACCGGTAGGCATACGGCAGCACCAGCACGACGTAGGCGAAGGTGAGCGTCAGCGAGGAGTCGCCGAAGAGGTAGGTCACCCAGGCGTAGACGTTCTTGATGCCCACCACGATGACCAGCGGCGGGATCGTGAGCGGCAGCAGGCAGAGGTACTCGATGAGCTTGCTCGCCGCCGGCACCCGCAGCCGCACCCAGATCATCGTCGGGGCCAGCAGCACCAGCATCAGCACGGTGGTCAGCACGGCGAGCAGCAGCGACGTGACGATCGACGCCGAGATGGTGGGGTCGGTGAGGAGGTTCCGCCATGCCCTGCCGGTGCGTCCCTCGCCGCCGACGACACGGGTGCTGAAGTCCAGCATGGACAGCAGCGGCAGGGAGAAGAAGACGGCGAAGGCCGCCAGGGACACCCACCGGACGACCGACCAGTTGCGCGTCCCGGTCATGAGGTGCCTCTCGCTGGGCCTGTCACTGGAGCCACCGCGACGTACGACGCACCAGCAGGCTGTAGGCCGTCATCAGGATCGCGACGACGATGATCATCTCGAAGGCGAGTGCGAAGGCGAGGTTCTCCCGGCCCAGCATCACCTCGCTGGTCAACGCGGTGCGGATGAACAGCGGCACGATCGGGTTGCCCTGGCTGACCAGGATCGCGGCGGTGGCGTAGGCCGCGAAGGCGTTCGCGAACAGCAGCAGGGTCGCGCCGAGGAACGCCGGCAGCAGCATCGGACCGGCGACCTGGGTCCAGTACTGCCGGGTGCTGGCGCCCAGGTTGACCGCCGCCTCGCGCCACTGCGGCCGGACTCCGTCGAGCGCGGGCAGGAAGACGATCACCATCAGCGGGATCTGGAAGTAGCTGTAGACCAGGATCAGCCCGGGCAGCGCGTAGATCCAGCCCGAGCCGAACAGGTCGATCCCGAGCGTCTCCCGGGCGGCTTCGGTCACCACGCCGCTGAAGCCGAGGGTGGCGATGAAGGCGAAGGCCAGCGGCACCCCGCCGAACTGCGCCAGCACCCCGCTGATCGCGGTGACGACCCGTCGGAACGCGCTGGTCGCCGGCCGCTGCACCACCAGGTAGGCCAGGAACGCGCCGAACACCGCACCGACGACCGCGCTGACACCGGACAGCACCAGGCTCTTCCCCAGCACCGAGAGGCTGGTGGGCTCGAAGAGAGCCGCGATGTTGTCGAGCGTGAAGCCCGACCCGCCCTGGAAGGCGCCCACGACCACCGTGACCGTGGGCACCACCAGGAAGACCAGCAGGAACAGCAGGAACGGCAGCAGGGCCAGCCACGCCGTCCAGCCCGTCCCAGCTGCCGACAGCCCCGCCAGCCGAGGCGACCGGCTCATCTCAGCCGATCGTCTTCGCCCAGTTGTCGGCGAGGTACGCCGTCGCCTTCTCGGTCTGCGGCACGGTGGGGGTGACGGCCTCGCCGTCGACAGGAGGCAGCGCGTCGTACGCCGCCTTGTCGATCGTCCCCGCCTCGACCATCGCGTCGGCACGGACCGGCCGGGCTCCACCGCCCAGCCACAGGTTCTGCCCCTCGTCGGAGGACAGGAACTCCTGCCACAGCCGGGCCGCAGCCGGGTGCGGCGCGTCGGCGTTGATCGCCTGGTAGTAGTAGCCGGCGACGACGGCGTCGTCGGGCACCACGACCTTCCACGACGTGAGCTTCGCGGACTCCGCGGCGTTGAGGTAGTCCCAGTCGATGACCACCGGGGTCTGGCCGGACTCGATGGTCGCCGACGTCGGGTCGACCGGCAGGAAGTTGCCGGCCTTCTTCAGGTCGCCGAAGAAGTCCACGCCGGGCTTGATGTCGTCGGCCGAGCCGCCGTTGGCCAGTGCCGCCATCATCACGCCACTGAATGCCGCGCCGGCCTGGGTGGGGTCGCCGTTGAGGGCGACCCGGCCCTTGAACTCGGGGCCGAGCAGGTCCTTGAGGCCGGTCACGTCGGGCACCTTGCTGGAGTCGTAGCCGATGGACATGTAGCCGCCGTAGTCGTTGACCCAGGCGCCGTCCGGGTCCTTGAAGTCGGCGGGGATGTCGTCCCAGGTGGACACCTGGTACGGCGCGAACATCGAGGTGTTGGCCAGGGCGACGGACTGCCCGAGGTCGAAGACGTCCGGCGCACGCTCGGTGCCCTTCAGCGACGTGGCGGCGTTGATCTCGTCCTGGCTGGCGGCGTCGGGCTGCGCAGAGTTGACCTTGATGTCGTACTTCTCGCCGAAGGCCTTGATGATGCTGCCGTAGTTCGCCCAGTCCGGGGGCAGCGCGATGACGTTGAGCTCACCCTCCTTCTCGGCGGCCGTCACCAGTGCTTCCATGCCGCCGAGGTCCTCGGCGGAGGTGGCCTTGGCTGCGTCGCTGGCCGCCGTGCTGTCGGTGCCGGAGTCCTCGGGCGGCGCGCACGCAGCCAGAGCCAGCACGCTGACGGCGGCTGCGACGGAGAGACGAAGGGATGTTCTGACCACGGGGGCACCTCCACGAAGGACACATCGCACACGGGCCGGGACGCGTGCGGGGACCTCGGCAACGTAGCGCAGGCCGGCGGCCGTGAGCGGGAACTGACACGCCAACGACGTGCGGCGGCGCGGTGAACAGCAGAGCTCAGTGTCCGTGCCACCCGAGCCGCTTGCGCAGCCCCTCCCCCGGGGGGCCCTGACGTCGCACGTGCACCGAGCCCATCAACGCGAGACCTCGCACGCGCACGACGGGGCCGCCCACTCGGGGGTCGAACGGCACCTTTGCCCGCTGCTCGGTGTACTCCCCCATCACACCGACCCCCTCGACCACGACGCTGGTCCCGGCGTTGACGACGATCTTGACCTCACCCATGACCGCGTTGGCGTTCACGGTGACCTCCCGGCCCTCGAAGCGCGCCTCCCGCAGGTCGAGCACCACCTCGCCCATCAGCGCGAAGGCGGTGTGGCCGTCCGGGACCACCCACGGGCCGACACGCTTGGTCTGCGACATCACCGCCACCGAGCCCGAGAGGCGGGGAAGCGGACCGGCGGAAGCGGGTGCCTCCGGACGCGGCGCCGGCTGCGGGGCCGCCAGGCCGGTCGCACCGGACACGGGCAGGTCCATCGTGATCGGCACCAGCTCGCCGTAGGTCTTCGCTGAGTACGCCGCCTCCAGCCGCTCGTCGAGCTCGTCGAGGTCGATGCGGCCTTCGCCGGCGGCCTGCCGCAGCACCTCTGCCACCCGGTGCCGGTCCTCGTCCGAGATCCGGAGAGAGCTGGCGTCGCGGTGATGGGGAGGGTCGCGGCGGGGCTCCGGTGCCTGTCCCTGCATGGGGATCAGCCTAGACGCTGACGTCGTACGCTGGCCCGGCCATGGCAGCCACGACGATCCCCTCGGGCGGGCACCCCGACGACGGGCCCGAAGGCAGGCGTGACGGGCCGCAGGAGCACGCCGTGGTGGCCCGCGCCGAGACCGAGCGCGGAGAGGTGGTGCTCCGGGAGCGACGTGGCGCCGGCCGCGCTCCTGGCGAGGGAGCCCTGGAGCTGCGGGTCAACGGCGTCTTCGTGATGGACACCCACGAGACGACGACGGAGCAGGAGCTGGCGCGGGTCGCCCTGGCGCAGGTCGAGCACCCTCGGGCCGTGGTGGTGGCCGGACTGGGCCTGGGCTTCACAGCCCGTGAGGTGCTGGCCGACTCCCGGGTGGAGCGGGTGGCGGTGGTGGAGGTCGAGGAGTGCCTCGTCGGCTGGATGCGCGACGGGACGGTGCCGCACGGACCGGCCTTCCTCGCAGACGACCGGCTCGCCCTGGTGGTCGCAGACATCCGCCAGGCCGTCGCCGAGGCGGCCGCGGCGTCGTACGACCTGGTGCTGCTCGACGTCGACAACGGTCCGGAGGCCCTGGTGCTCGAGGGCAACGCCGAGATCTACACCGCCTCGTTCCTGCGGGACGTCGCCCGCCTGCTGCGGCCCGGAGGAGCGCTCGCGGTGTGGTCGGCGACGGAGTCCCCCACGCTCGCCGGTGAGCTGGAGGCGGTGTTCCGCGGCGTGACGGCGCTGCCGTTCGAGATCGCGTTGCAGGGTCGCCCCGAGCAGTACTGGCTCTACCTGGCACACCGCTGAGCCCCGACCCTGGGTAGCCTCGGCGCCATGGACGGTCATCGCATCGAGCACGACAGCATGGGCGAGATCCAGGTGCCCGCGGACGCGCTGTGGCGGGCGCAGACGCAGCGCGCCGTGGAGAACTTCCCGATCAGCGGCAGCACTCTGGAGACCGAGCACGTCAAGGCCATCGCCCAGGTCAAGGCCGCGGCCGCCGCGGTGAACGCCGAGCTCGGGGTGATCACCGCCGAGCAGGCGGAGGCCATCCGCGGCGGCGCGGCCGAGATCGTCGAGGGCCGACACCTCGACCACTTCCCCATCGACGTGTTCCAGACCGGGTCGGGGACGTCGTCGAACATGAACATGAACGAGGTGCTCGCCTCCCTCGCCGGTCGGGCCGGCGTCGAGGTGCACCCCAACGACCACGTCAATGCCAGCCAGTCCAGCAACGACACCTTCCCGACCTCGATCCACGTGGCCGCCGCCAACGCGACGGTGCAGCTGCTGGTGCCGGCCCTGGACCACCTGGCCTCGTCGCTGGAGGCCAAGGCCGAGGAGTTCGCCGGCACGGTGAAGTCGGGCCGCACGCACCTCATGGACGCCACCCCGGTGATGCTGGGCCAGGAGCTCGGCGGCTACGCGGCGGCGATGCGGTACGGCATCGAGCGGCTGGAGTCCTCGCTGCCCCGGGTGGCCGAGCTGCCGCTGGGCGGTACGGCGGTGGGAACCGGGATCAACACGCCGGCCGGCTTCGCGGAGAAAGTGATCGCCGAGCTGGCCAGGGCAACCGGCCTGCCGTTCACCGAGGCCCGCAACCACTTCGAGGCCCAGGGTGCGCGCGACGCGCTGGTGGAGCTCTCCGGCCAGCTCAAGACCATCGCGGTCGGGCTCACCAAGATCTGCAACGACCTGCGCTGGATGTCGTCCGGCCCCCGCACCGGCCTCGCCGAGATCAACCTCCCCGACCTGCAGCCGGGCTCGAGCATCATGCCGGGCAAGGTGAACCCGGTGCTGCCCGAGGCCACGCTGATGGTGTGCGCACAGGTCATCGGCAACGACACCGCCGTGACGGTCGCCGGTGCCTCCGGCAACTTCGAGCTCAACGTGATGATGCCGGTGCTGGCGCGCAACCTGCTCGAGTCGATCCGCCTGCTGTCCACCAGCAGCAGGCTGCTCGCGGACCGCTGCGTCGACGGCATCACCGCCAACGTGGAGCGGATGCGGACCTACGCGGAGTCCTCGCCGTCGGTGGTGACCCCGCTCAACAGGTACATCGGCTACGAGAACGCCGCCAAGGTCGCCAAGAAGGCGCTCGCCGAGGAGAAGACCATCAAGGACGTCGTGCTGGAGATGGGCTTCGTCGACGAGGGCCGGCTGAGCGCCGACCAGCTCGACGCGGCGCTCGACGTGGCGAGCATGACGCACCCCTGACGTCCGAGCGCGGTACCGACGAGCTCGACAAGCCGGGTCAGGCCGGGCGTGCCCGGCACCGCCCGGGTGAGGTGTCGTTGAGCTCGTAGGCCGCGGTCCCGTTCCTCGCAACGGCGCGCAGGTAGGCCGCGATGCCGCTCAGCAGCCGGACGCAGTCGTCGCGGCTCCGGCGCAGCGCCGCGTGGAAGGGCAGCACCCGGGTCGCCGTGCACTGGTCGCGAGCCCGCCGCAGGGGCCCCGCCGCCGGGGCGGCGGACGCGCTCACCATGTCCAGCAGGGCCTCGCGCAGCCTCCCCGGGGGCGAGCCGGCCAGCGACGGTCCGACGTACTTCACCATCACGGTCAGCCGGCCGGAGGCGGTGGTCACCGTGGTCGTCGCGACCGCCGCGCACCGCGCCACCTCACGCTGCTCGCGACGCCGTACCTGCGAGTCGACGAGCACCGCGCCCACCGTGAGCGCCAGCGCCACCACCCAGAGCACGGCCGAGAGGCGGCGAGGCCTGCGGGAGCTCCCGGCCGTCCCCTGCTCCAGGACCTCCGGGTCGACAGAGCCCGGCGCAGTCGCCACCGGGCCAGTATGTCAGCGGCGCACGAACTGTCAGTACCAGTTGTTGCCCTGCTTGAAGCTCCACGCCGAGCACGGGGTGCCGTACCGGGCCTTGATGTAGCCCAGGCCCCACCGGATCTGGGTGGCGGCGTCGTCCTCCCAGTCCGGGCCGGCCGCGGCCATCTTCTCCCCGGGGAGCGCCTGCGGGATGCCGTAGGCCGACGACGTCGGGTTGTCGGCGTGCACGTCCCATCCGCTCTCGCTGACGTAGAGCGCGTCCAGGCAGGAGAACTGGCTGCCGTCGAAGCCGAAGCCGGGCAGCAGCGCCCTGGCGATCGTCCGCGGGTCCCTGCCGGTGAGGTCCTCCGTGGCGGTCACCTGGCCGCCCTGGTCCTGGTCCAGCCGTGCCTTCTTCACCGGATCCACGCTCGTGCGGCGGTCGGAGCGGGAGACGGCGGACGAGCGGCGGGCCACGGCGTCGGCGACGGCGGGCTCGGCGGCGGCCGCGGAAGCCTGCTGGGTCGAGCCGCTCTCGACGGCGGAGTGCGATGCGGAGGCCGCCGCGCGGGACGCCTGACCGCCCACGACGATGCCCGAGGCGACGGTGGCGACGGTCAGGCACACCGAGGCGAGGCCCAAGGCGGCGAGGGTGGCGGCGCGGCGTCGGGGTGGTCCCTCCCGGGCGGCACGGTGGATCGGCTGGCAGGGCACACGACGAGGCACGGACGGGTCTTCCAGACGTCGACGACAGAGGGCGACCGCATCGGTCCCCCCGGACCCGGACGCGGCGAGGCCCCCCATTGGACACAATTCGGTAACGGTCCGCAAATCGGCGACCGCGGTCTCCCTGGATCAGGGGCGGGCGGAGCTCCCGAAGTCCACGACCAGCTCGTCGTCCACGACGTCGAGCGGGAAGGGGTTGCTCAACCCGCCCACGAACCGTCCGCTCTCGTCCAAGCGGTCCCAGGCCAGGAACCACCAGCGGCCGAGGTGCTGGATCGCCCGTCCGGCGTACATGGACGGTCCGTTGTCCCCGGAGAGGAAGTCGTCGCCCTCCAGCCGGAAGGGCCCGTCCAGCGCGTCGCCGTACAGCACGTGGGTGCCGTACTCCCGGGCGACCCCTCGTCCGGCCCGTGCCTCGCTGTGGTCGATGTCGCTGGCACAGAACAGCAGCGCGAGACGGGAGCCGCACGGCAGCACCTGCGGCACCTCCATCTGCCGGAACTCGCCGGGGACGGCTACGGGTGGTCCGACCTCCCATCGATGGAGGTCGGGCGAGGTGAGCTGCGCGATGACCCCACGCCCGTCCGACGGGCCGCTGTGTGCGCGTGCACAGACGTACATGCGCCACAGCCCGGCGTCGTCGTCGCGCAGCACCCAGGGGTCACGCCAGTCCTGCGTCTCGTACCAGCGCGGATCGGCCTCGAGGCAGAGATCGGTGCGCTGCCAGCCCATCAGGTCCTCCGACGTGGCGGAGATGACCCGCTGGACCGTGCCGTCCTCGCGCTCGCTGATCCCGGTGTAGAACAGGCGCCACAGCCCCTGCGGGTCGCGCAGGACGGACCCGGTCCAGCTGGCCCTGTCGTCGGCCGCACCCGGCGGGGCGGCGGGGAGCGCCTCCCCCAGGTCACGCCAGGTCACCAGGTCGGAGGACACGGCGTGCCCGACCCGGGCGTTCTGGTGCCGCAGCTCGGGGTCGCCCAGGGACTTGGGCGCGAAGAGGTAGAACAGGTGCACGTCGGCGGGGCGACCGGGCTCGGGCTCCGGCTGGGCGAACCAGAAGTCCCAGGTCCAGTGGTCCGGCAGGCGGAAGGTCATCGGTGCTCCTCGTCGGGTGGCAGATGCTCGTGGAGGGAGGCGGTGCGTCAGCCGGCCGCGGTGCAGTGCAGCACCACAGCCGTGTCCGGGAGCACGGCCGGCACCCGCACCCCCACAACGTCGAGGACCACGCCGGGCAGTCGCAACCCGGTCGCCAACCACGAGTCCGGGTCCGCGGCCTCGGCGCCCGGACCGACCCGGCGCACGTCGTACGTCACGTCGTGGCGCAGCCCGGGCAGTGCCACGGGCAGCGGCGTCTGGGTCGTCGAGGACGCCACTGCCGCCAGCACGAACACCGCCTCCCCGTGGTCGGGAGAGACGACTCCGGTCACGAGGAGCGAGGGGTCCGGGTGGTCCCCACGGACAAGCGTTCCTCGCGCCACGAGCGGCCGGAGCCGCTGGTGCAGCCGCACCCATCGGGCCAGCCGGTCGCGTTCGTGCGCACCGGCCCGGGTCAGGTCCCACTCGATGCCGAAGTGCCCCAGCAGCGCCGTGGCGGCCCGGAAGTCGAGCGGGAGCACCCGGCCGGTGGTGTGCGCCACCGGGCTGCCCACGTGGGCACCCAGCACCTCCGGCGGCAGCAGCAGGGCGGTCCACCGCTGCACCTGCTGCCGCTCCAGGGCGTCGATGGTGTCGCTGGGCCACACCCTGTCCGTGCGGGCCAGCACCCCCAGGTCGACCCGGCCCCCGCCCGACGCGCAGGTCTCGATCTCCAGCCCGGGATGCGCCTCGCGCAGCTCGTCCAGCAGGGCGTACACCGCCAGGGTCTGTCCGTGCACCGCCGGCCGCCCCAGGTGAGCGGCATCCACGATGTCCCGGTTGTGGTCCCACTTGAGGAACGCGATGTCGTACTCGTCCAGCAGGGCGAGGAGCGCGTCGCGGACGTGGGCGAAGGCCTCCTCCTGCTGCAGGTCGAGCACCTGCTGGTGGCGCCACTCCGGCGGGAGGTCCTCCCGGCCGCGCAGCAGCCACTCCGGGTGCGCACGCGCGAGGTCGGAGTCCACGTTGACCATCTCCGGCTCCACCCACAGGCCGAAGTCCATGCCGAGCCCGTGCACGTGGTCCACCAGAGGATGCAGACCCTGGGGCCAGACCGCCGGGTCCACGGTCCAGTCACCAAGTCCCGCCGTGTCGTCGCGGCGGCCCAGGAACCACCCGTCGTCCAGCACGAACCGCTCGGCGCCCACCTCAGCCGCCGCATCGGCCAGTGCCGTCAACCGCTCCAGGTCGTGGTCGAAGTACACCGCCTCCCACGTGTTGACCAGTACCTTGCGCGGGGTTCGGGACGCCGGGTGCGCCGAGTGCACGCGGCGCTGGAGCGCGTGGAAGCGGGCGCTCATGGAGTCCAGGCCCCGGTCCGACCACGAGCCGTGCATCCATGGCGAGGTGTACGCCTCCCCGGTGCGCAACACCACCTCGCCGGGGCCGAGCAGCTCGCCGGCCCCCAGCACCGCCTCCCCTTCGGCCGTGCGCTCCGCGTAGTGCACGGAGTCGCCGCTCCAGCCCAGGTGCACCCCCCACACGGTGCCCTGCCGGAACGAGAACCCGGCAGAGCCGGCGACCATGACCAGGGTGGCGTCGTGACCGGTGCGCCCGTGCCGCCCCGCACGAACCCAGGCGCCGTGGTGGAACGGGTGCCGTTGGGGTGACCGCTCGCGTGCCCACCGGCCGGTCAGGTCCAGGGTCTCCACCGCCACGGAGCCGACCGGCAGCACCGAGCGCAGCGCCCCGAGGGCGAAGTCGCCATCGGCGGTGTTGCGGACGGCGCTCCGCATCCGCACGACTCCCTCGACCGTCAGCTGCAGGTCCACGACGACCTCGAGCCCGCACTCGGGGTCGACCGCGAGGAGCTGCAGGTCACCGCCGGTGGTGGTGCCGTCGTGACGCCCGGAGAGCTGCCATCTCGACCATCTCGGATCCCAGGTGTCTCCTGCAGGTGTGCGCAGACCCTCGACGGCGGGCGTGCCGGTGAAGCCCGATGACGACTCGGGCAGGACCCCCAGTCGACGCACGTCGTCCAGGGCGCTCTGTCGCACCGGAACTGTCCGAGCGGCCACGATGGCGGCGACCGCGTCGCCGTCGAGCGCGCCGAGGTCGGCGCCCCAGTGCACCACCACCGGCGTACGACGGCCCTGCGGACCCTCGCACAGAGCCACCAGCAGGCTGGTGCCCGTAGCACGCAGGTGCACGCTCACCGCAGCCACCCGGACGAGGCGAGACCCCTGATGCTGCAGTACGCCGCGCCGGCCAGCCCGGCCACGGTGCCGACGAAGGTGACCACCACCCAGTCGGTGTTCCCGGCGGTGTTGAGGACGTTCGAGGTGATCACGCACACGAAGGCCAGGGTCAGCCACAACAGCGACCGGACCCCCCATCGCGGCTGCCGGGCCCGCGGCCGCTCCCGCTCCTGCTCGGTCATGCGAGTGGGTTCCGGGCGGTGCGGCGCTGCCCTCCGAGAGCCTCTGCGCCCGGACGGCCGTGGTCGGAGGTCACCGCCGGCGGAGGGGCCGTGCTTCCGCGCACCACCAGCCGGGTGGGGAGCACCAGGTCCATCGGCTCCCGGTCCCGGTTCAAGAGGCCCTCCATCAGCAGTGTCGCCGCCAGCTCACCCTGCTCGTGCACCGGTTGCGAGACCGTGGTCAGGTCGACCACCTGTGCCATGGCGTGGTCGTCGAACCCCACGATGCTGACGTCGCCCGGCACCCGGAGCCCGGCCCGACGCAGGGTCAGCAAGGCTCCGAACGCCATCTCGTCGTACTCCGCGAAGATCGCGGTCGGCAGCCTGTCCCCTGCGAGCACCTGCTCCATCGCGCGTGCGCCACCCTCGAGGCCCCAGGCGCCGGCCACCACGTGGTCCACCGGACCCAGATGGGCGATCGCCTCGTGGAAGGCGGCCCGTCGCTGCGGGGCGCTCGCGAAGCCGGGGTCGTCGTCCTCCAGCGCAGAGATCATGCTGACGGACCGGTGGCCGAGGTTGGTCAGATGCTGCACCGCCTGCCGAGCGCCCGCCTCGTCGTCGATCCTGACCGTCGGGAACGCCGGCTGCCGGGCTCCCACCACGACCACCGGCACCCGCAGCGACTGCAGCCGGAAGACCTCCTCGGTCGTCAGCGGCAGTGCGAGGACCAGCACCGCGTCGACCCGGCGGCGCAGCGGCAGCCGGTCGAAGAAGCGGGCCCGACCAGCGTCGTCACCGAGGTTGTAGAGGAGGAGGTCGTAGTCCCGCGAGCTCAACACACCCTCGGTCGCCGCCACCAGCTGGGAGAAGAACCATCGGGCGAACAGGGGCACGACGACACCCACGGTGCGGGTGCGGCCGCTCGCCAGGCCGGTCCCCGCGGGGGAGGCGACGTAGTTCAAGTCGGACGCAGCCTGCTGCACCCGGCGGCGCGTCTCCTCGTTGACGTGCGGCAGCCCGCGGAGCGCCCGGGACACCGTCGCCGCCGACACGCCGGCACGCAGCGCGACGTCGACGATGCTCGAGTGGTGGTGCCGAGCCACTGGACCTCCGCCCTCGACGACTGCTGCGGCGTAAACGTTTGCGCACCAGTGAGGCACGCTAACACCGGCCGCAGGAGAGGACCATACGCGCGGGGGAGCCACGCTTCGTAACGATCAGGCACGCCCCCTTTTCAGGGATGTCCCCCCGTGGGGATCTGTGGCAGGATCCGACCGCAAGCGTTTACTGTGCCTCTCGTCACACCGGCTGAGGCGCATCCGAGACTCGGAGGAACTGACCGGATGACCAAGAAGACTCGTCAACGACGGCTGGCCCAGATGGCCCTCGCCAGCGCCTCCGCCATGCTGCTCGCCGGCTGCCTGTCCGAAGGCGGCGGCGAGAGCGGAGCAGGCGGAGGCGGAGGCTCCGACGACGGCACCGTCGAGATCATGTACGGCTTCGCGAACGAGCAGTCCGACGCCTTCAAGGCCTCGCTGCAGCCGTACTTCGACAAGGAGGGCATCGACGTCAAGTTCTCCTCCACCCCGGACTTCGACAAGCTGGTCCGCAGCCGGGTGGCCGGCAACAACCTGCCCGACATCGCGATCTTCCCGCAGCCCGGCATCACCCTCGACATCGCGAAGTCCGGCAAGCTGGCCGACCTCAAGACGAAGCTGCCCAACTACGACACCGCCACCGCCAACGTCGTGCCCGGCATCATCGACGCCGCCACGTCGGAGGGCAAGGTCTACGCCGCCCCGATCAGCATCAGCGTCAAGAGCCTGGTGTGGTACCCCAAGCAGGCGTTCGAGAAGGCCGGCTACAAGGCGCCCAAGACCCACGCCGAGCTGCTCGCGCTGACCGAGCAGATCAAGGCCGACGGCATCACGCCGTGGTGCGTCGGGGTCGAGTCGGGCCCCGGGACCGGGTGGGCCGCCACCGACTGGGTGGAGGACTACGTGCTCCGCATCGCCGGCCCCGAGGGCTACGACCAGTGGGTCAAGCACGAGATCCCCTTCAACGACCCCCAGATCAAGGAGGCCCTGGACGCCATCGGCGAGATCTGGTTCACCGAGGGCAACGTCCTCGGCGGCCGCAAGGCCATCGCCTCGACCGCCGTGCTCACCGCGGGCAACCCGATGTTCGAGACTCCGCCCAAGTGCATGCTGCACCGGCAGGCCAGCTTCCTGGCGCAGCCCGGCAGCTTCCCCCAGGACGTGGTGGACAAGCTCGACGAGCGCGCCGGAGTCTTCCAGCTGCCGCCGATGGAGGCCGGCGACCCGGTGACCATCATGGGTGGTGGCGACCTGGCCGGGCTCTTCAACCAGGACGACCCGGACGCCCAGAAGGTGCTCGAGTACCTGATCGGCCCGGACAACCCCGGGCAGCCGGAGGGCGGCGGCTTCATCAGCCCGCACAAGAACTACGACCTCAGCAAGCAGCCGAACCAGACGATGAGGGACATCTCCAAGATCGCCTACGGCGCTGACGACTTCCGCTTCGACGGGTCGGACAGCATGCCAGGTGAGGTCGGTGCGGGATCCTTCTGGCGCGAGATGGTGGCGTGGTCCGGCGGCAAGTCGACCGATGACACGCTCTCGGCCATCGAAGGCACCTGGCCCGCGAGTTGAGACAGGCGCCGGGGGCGGGCCGTGGATGTGTGCATGGCCCGCCCCCGGCGCCCCGAACGGCTGTCTAGAAAGAGGCACTGATGGTCATCCAGCTGCTCAACGCGATCATCGCGATCGTGGCCGGCGTCACCGGCGCCCTGCTGCTCTACTTCCTGCTCAACCTGCTCGCCGAGGTGCTTCCCGGCCCGTGGGAGGACCGGGTCAAGCCCTACCTCTACATCCTGCCGGCGCTCGCGGCGATCGGGCTGTTCCTGATCTATCCCGCCGTGCAGACGATCGTGTTCAGCTTCGCTGACCGGACCTCGACGTCGTGGGTCGGGCTCAGCAACTACACCGACCTGCTGAGCAGCCCGGGCTTCCGGCAGACGCTGCTCAACACGGTGCTGTGGATCGCGATCGTGCCGGCCGTGACGGTGGCGCTCGGCCTGTTCGTCGCCGTCCTCGCCGACCGGCTCAAGCCGCGAGCCGAGAAGGCGACCAAGACGATGATCTTCCTGCCGATGGCGATCAGCATGGTCGGCGCGAGCACCATCTGGAAGTTCATCTACGAGGTCCGCCCCGCGGGCCAGTCGCAGATCGGCCTGCAGAACGCCCTCATCACGGCGGTCGGCTTCGACCCGGTGGTCTGGCTGCAGGAAGAGACCGCCCACCTCAACAGCATCTTCCTGATGGTGATCCTGATCTGGGCCCAGGTCGGCTTCTCCATGGTGCTGCTGTCCGCAGCCGTCAAGGGCGTGCCGGACGAGACCCTGGAGGCGGCGCGCATCGACGGCGCCAACGAGCGGCAGACGTTCTTCCGGGTCGTCGTCCCGCAGATCTGGCCCACAGTCATCACCGTCTTCATCACGGTGCTCATCGGGGTCATGAAGGTCTTCGACATCGTCTACGTGATGACCAACGGCAACTTCAACACCAACGTCATCGCCCTGGACTTCTACAACCAGCTGTTCACCAACGGCAACGCCGGCTACTCGGCGGCGATCGTCGTGATGCTGATGATCGCGGTCCTTCCCATCATGATCTACCAGGTCCGCCAGTTCCGCCTCCAGGAGGCCCAGCGATGACAACGGCAATCACCCCTCCCGCCAAGGTCAGGAACGCCCCGGCCACCAACGACAAGCCCAGCAAGTTCCGCGGCGTCGGCGAGAACGCCGGCAGCGCGAACTGGGCGGTCAAGATCTTCCTGCTGCTGATCTGCTTCCTCTGGCTGGTGCCAGTCGTGGGCCTGCTCGTCACGTCGCTGCGCAACCCGTCGGACGCGAACGCCACCGGCTGGTGGACGGTGCTCAAGTCACCGCTGGACGCGACGCAGTGGACCTTGAGCAACTACGACACGGTGGCGACGCGCGAGAGCATCGGGATGACCCGGGCGTTCGTGAACAGCCTGGCCATCACCCTGCCGGCCACGATCATCCCGATCATGATCGCCGCCTTCGCGGCGTACGCCTTCACGTTCATGCAGTTCAAGGGCCGCGACGTGCTGTTCATCCTGATCGTGGGCCTGCTGGTCGTCCCGAACCAGGTGGCCCTGGTGCCGCTGCTGAAGCTGTACGGGACGCTCGGGCTCAACGGCACCTTCGCCGCGGCGTGGCTGGCGCACATCGGGTTCGGGATGCCGCTAGCGGTGTACATCCTGCGCAACTACATGTCCAGCCTGCCGGGCTCACTCATCGAGTCGGCGAAGATCGACGGCGCGTCGCACTTCAAGACGTTCTGGCTGCTGATCGTCCCGCTGTCGGTGCCGGCGCTGGCGTCGTTCGCGATCTTCCAGTTCCTGTGGGTGTGGAACGACCTGCTCGTCGCACTGCTCTTCATCGGGCCTGGCACGAACGCCCCGATGACGGTGCAGCTGGCCGGCTTGGTGGGCGCCCAGGGCCAGGGCTGGAACCTGATCGCGGCGGGTGGCTTCATGACCATGGTGCTTCCGCTGATCGTGTTCCTGTCGCTGCAGCGCTTCTTCGTCAGCGGCATGACGTCGGGCGCCGTGAAGGGCTGACGCTCGACGCAGCACCTCACCACCGAGCACGACGAAGGGCCCCGGTCACCGTCCGGGGCCCTTCGCTCTGCCGTCCGCGGCGCGGACCGGGATCAGACGACGACGCTCTCCAGCATCTCGGTCACCAGGGCCGCGATCGGCGAACGCTCGGAGCGGTGCAGCGTCACGTGCGCGAACAGCGGGTGTCCCTTGAGCCGCTCGACCACCGCCACCACCCCGTCGTGGCGCCCGACCCGCAGGTTGTCGCGCTGGGCGACGTCGTGGGTCAGCACCACCTTGGAGCCGGCGCCGATCCGGGACAGCACGGTCAGCAGCACGTTGCGCTCCAGCGACTGCGCCTCGTCGACGATGACGAAGGCGTCGTGCAGGGAGCGACCGCGGATGTGGGTCAGCGGCAGCACCTCCAGCATCCCGCGGGCCAGGATCTCGTCGACGACGTCAGGCGAGGTCAGGGCACCGAGGGTGTCGAAGACGGCCTGCCCCCACGGCGACATCTTCTCGTTCTCGTTGCCCGGCAGGTAGCCGAGCTCCTGCCCACCGACCGCGAACAGTGGCCGGAAGACCACCACCTTCTTGTGCTGCCCGCGCTCGAGGACGGCCTCCAGCCCGGCGCAGAGGGCCATCGCCGACTTGCCGGTGCCGGCGCGGCCACCGAGCGAGACGATGCCCACCTCCGGGTCCAGCAGCATCTCGAGGGCGATCCGCTGCTCTGCGGACCGGCCGTGGATGCCGAACGCCTCCCGGTCGCCGCGAACGAGGTGCACCCGTTTGTCAGGCTTGACCCGGCCCAGGGCGCTCCCGCGGTCGGAGAGCAGCACCAGGCCGGTGTGGCAGGGCAGCTCCCGCGCGTCGGGGAGGTCGACCACCCCGTCGTCGTACAGCTCGTCGAGGGCGGCCGCGGTCAGCTCCACCTCGGCCATGCCCGTCCAACCGGACTCCACGGCCAGCTCTGCGAGGTATTCCTCGGCGTCCAGCCCGACCGCCGAGGCCTTGATCCGCATCGGCAGGTCCTTGGACACCACCGTGACGTGGCGGCCCTCTGCGGACAGGTTGTGCGCCACCGCCAGGATGCGGGAGTCGTTGTCCCCCAGCCGGAACCCCGAAGGCAGTGAGGTCTGGTCGGTGTGGTTCAGCTCGACGCGCAGCGTGCCCCCGGCGGAGCCGATCGGGACGGGCTCGTCCAGCCGCCCGTGCAGGACCCTCAGCTCATCGAGCATCCGCAACGAGGATCGGGCGAAGTAGCCGAGCTCCGGGTGGTGCCGCTTGCCCTCCAGCTCGGTGATCACCACCACCGGCAGCACGACCTCGTGCTCGTCGAAGCGGCGCAGAGCTCCTGGGTCCGCCAGCAGCACGCTGGTGTCCAGCACGTAGGTCCGCACACCTGCCTGGGCACGACCGGACGGGGTGGAGCTGTTGGTTGCCGCCACGATGCTTCCCCTCGCGGACCGACGCGCGCACCCACGCCTCCGGTCCTGTCGGTTTGGCGTGCCGGACCGGGACCGGGACCGTGCGCCCGAGTGCGGGCGGACGGCGCCGGATGTCGACCAGGTGACAACTGCTCACGAAGGGCCTCCCCGGGACGCCGGGCTTCCCCGCCCCGCGTCGAGTCGACGGTAAGCCTCGGGTGTGGCCCGCGTCCCCCCAACACGCCAGAACGCGGGGTGGCGCGGCGGTTAAATCCACGGACGCCCGACGACCGGACGGGCCGCACGGACGGAGGGGTCAGGAGCCGAACCGGCGCTCGCGCTCCGCGTACGCTCGCACCGCCCGGACGAAGTCCACCCGCCGGAAGTCCGGCCAGTAGGCCTCGCAGAAGTAGAACTCGCTGTGGGCGCTCTGCCAGAGCAGGAACCCGCCCAGTCGCTGCTCCCCCGACGTCCGGATCACCAGGTCCGGGTCGGGCTGCCCCTTCGTGTACAGGTGCTCGGCGATGTGGTCGACGTCGAGGATCTCCGCCAGCTCCTCGATGGAGGTCCCCCGGGAGGCGTGCTCGTTGAGCAGCGAGCGCACGGCGTCTGCGATCTCGCGCCGCCCGCCGTACCCCACCGCGATGTTGACCATCAGCCCGTCGACGTCACGGGTGCGCTCCGTCGCCTCCTTGAGCCGGCGGGCGGTCTGGGCGGGCAGCAGGTCCAGCGCTCCCACCGGGTTCAGGCGCCACCGCTGCTCCGCGGCGAGGTCCGAGACTGCCTCCTCGATGATCCCCAGCAGCTCGCCGATCTCCTCAGCGGGCCGGTTGAGGTTGTCGGTGGAGAGCAGCCACAGGGTGACCACCTCGACGCCGAGCTCCTCGCACCACTGCAGCAACGGGGAGATGTTCGCGGCGCCCGCCCGGTGCCCGTGGGCGGCGTCCTGCCCGACGGCACGGGCCCAGCGCCGGTTGCCGTCGAGCATCACGCCGACGTGCTTGGGCAGCCGATCCGCGGGGAGCCGGCGGACGACCCGCGCCTCGTACGCCGGGTAGAGCACCCGGCGGAGGGCGCGCTTCCAGTCCGCCACGGTGAGCGATCTTACTCGGCGACGCCCCGTTCAAGGATCGCGCCCCCGGGTACGGCGCCCGCGTGAAAGACCGCGCCCGTCCCCTCGCCGACACCGCATCCGGCGCCTCCCACCGCGTTGGCGAGGCCGTGCACGAGGTCATCGACGAGGTCAAGCCCCGTTTACGGGGCTGGCTGCACGCCGCCACGGCACCCCTGGCTCTGGCCGCGGGCATCGTGCTCGTGGTGCTCTCACCCACCCCGATGACCCGGACCGGCTCTGCCATCTTCGCCGCCTCCGCCCTCGCGCTCTTCACGGCGTCGGCGACCATGCACCGCGGCACCTGGTCCCCGCGGGCGAGCCTCCTGCTGCGACGGCTCGACCACTCCAGCATCTTCCTGCTGATCGCCGGCAGCTACACGCCGTTCACGCTGCTGCTGCTGGAGGGACGCGACCGGGTCACCCTGCTGGCGCTGGCCTGGGGCGGCGCGTTGCTGGGCATCTTGTTCCGCGTCTTCTGGTGCGGGGCCCCCAGGTGGCTCTACGTCCCGATCTACCTGGCGCTGGGGTGGGCTGCGGTCTTCTACTTCCCCCAATTCCTGGAGCGCGCCAGCGCCGCCGTCCTCGCCCTGATCGTCGCCGGAGGCATCTGCTACACCATCGGCGCCGTGGTCTACGGCTTCCGTCGGCCGAACCCGTTCCCCCAGTGGTTCGGGTTCCACGAGGTGTTCCACACCCTGACGATCGTGGCCTTCGTGACCCACTACGTGGGTGTCTCCATCGCGACGTACTCGCTGCGCTGACCCCGGCCAACGACCAGCCGCACGCGTGGTCTCCCTCACCTCGCCGGCGGGTGGGGAATCCGTGGCCGACCGCGCTGCTTGAGAATGGGGTCGCAGGCACCACCGATGAACGCAGAAAGCAGTGATGAGCCCCCGCACCGCCTCCTACCCGGACCGCAGCCAGGACCGGGCGCACTTCTCCCCTCCGCACGCCACACCCGGCCCGGACCAGGGTCCGGCGAAGCCGTCGGACGTGAAGCGCCTCGACCTCACGCTCACGCAGATCCTCGGCGGCTCCCTGGCCGCCGCCACAGCCGCCGCCCTCGGCTCCCGGCTGGGAGTGGTGGGCACCATCACCGGGGCCGCGGTGGCGAGCGTGATCGCCTCCGTGGCGGGGGCGGTCTACACCGCTTCGCTCGAGCACACCCGGCGGCGCTTCTCCTCGGTGCTGGTCGCCGTCCCCCCGGGGACGCCTCAGTCGCGCGCGGGCCTGGTCGCTCGCCGCGTGCTCGCAGGCGCGGCCATGGTCTTCGCGGTCACCGCCGCCGTGCTCACCGCGACCGAGCTGCTGACCGGCTCCTCGCTGGACGGAGGCTCGGGCCGTACGACGGTGGGAGCCGTGGTGCCCGGACCGGTCGACCGGCCCCGAACCGCGCCGACGCGCGAGCAGACGACCGAGCCGACGACCGGCCCGACGCCCGAGCAGACGGCTGAGCCGGCTCGCGAGCCGTCCAGCACGCCGAGCCTCACCCCGCCGGCCTCCGCTACTCCGAGTGCCAGCGCTTCCGCGAGCGGGGACACCACACCGCTGCCCACCGTCGGCGGCCCCACTCCGACGCCCCTGCCGACGGTGACGCCCAGCCTTGCCACGCCCTCGTCGGACCCCGGCTCCGCCGCTGCTCCCGCCGACTCTCCCGGCTCGCTGCCACAACCTCAGGAGCCGTGACTCACCAGGGCTCCACCGGCATGGTGACCCGCAGCACGGCATGCGCGTCCTCAGGCCGGGTACGCGGCCCCCGGCGCTCGGGCGACGCCGGACGAACGAAGGTGATGCACGTCGAAGCAGCCCACTCGAATCCAGGGGAGGGCCGATCGTGCAGAGCGAGGAGCTCCTCGAGGTGCGTCTGCTCGGGGGACTGCAGGTCGTCCAGCCGGACGGGCGCATCGTGCACGACCGCGAGTGGCGGACCCGACGGTCCGCCGACCTGTTGCGTCTGCTTGCCCTGAGCGCGGAGCATCCGGTCCCGGTGCCGGGCATCCTGGCCAAGTTCTGGCCCGACGCTGAGCCCTCGCAGGGCAAGACCAGTCTGCGCACCGCCTTGGCCGAGCTGCGCCGCGTCGTCGGCAAGGCACACGTCGTCCGAACGACCGCCGGGCTGACCCTGACCGGTGCCTGGGTGGACGTCTCCGCCTACCGGATGCTCGCGGCCCAGGCCGGCGCCGCCGCGCGCGGCGGACGGCACGCCGACCTGATCCGTCTCGCGCGTGAGTCGGAGGGCCTGTACACCGCCGATTTCGGCGCGGCTGACGACGAGGCCGCCTGGGTGATCGGGACCCGCCGCGGGCTGGTCGAGCTCCGCAAACGGCTGCTCAGCGACGCCGCAGAAGCCGCCGTGGAGCTCCGCTGGTTTCGTGACGGCATCCACTTCGCCGAGACAGCCATCGGCCTCGACCAGGCGCTGGAGCGCGCCTGCCGTGCCTTGATGCGGTCCTACGCCGGCGTCGGGGAGACCGGACAGGCTCTGCAGGCGTTCGAGGCCTGCCGGCGCCACCTGGCCGACAGGCTGGGCGCGGATCCGTCGCCGCTCACTGCTGCTGTGCACGTACAGATCTTGTCCGGACCTGCCCTGAGCTTCTCCGAGCAGCAGCTGGTCGGCCGGGACGCGGCGATCGACGCCCTGACTGACCACCTCACGTCGGGGCTGTCGGCTCGAGTGTCCTCGCTGGTGCGGGTCGTCGGCGAGCCCGGCAGCGGCCGGGACTCCGTCATCGATCGGTCTCTGCGCGAGATCGGTGGCTACGCGCGGTCCCGGGTGGTCGTGAGCTCCTGTGAGGCCGAGCTCCTTCGCGAGCGGAGCACGCTGTACGCCGCTGTCGCCCCCTCCCCCGGCGGTGACGGCCGAGCGGCACCCACCGCTGTCCTGGTGACCAAGGCAGCCGGTCCACTACCTGGCGCTCTGGCCGAGCTCGCGGAGCGTGGCGACCTGCGGGTCCGAGAGGTGCGCCTCGGCGCCCTGGCGACCCCGGACCTCACGGTGCTGGCCGAGCAGGTGCTCGCCGGGCAGACGAGCCCCGCGCTGGTCAGCCGGCTGGAGGAGGCCTCCGCCGGCCAGCCGGGTGCAGCCGTCCGTGAGCTGCGCCGCTGGAGCGCGCGGGGTTCGGTGGTGTGGACCTCCGCCGGCCTCGAGGTGGTCGCGTCAGATGTCGGATGGGAGGGGGAGCACAGCTTCGGTCGGGTTCTCCGCGAGCTGCAGAGCCGCATGCCGAGCGACCAGGTGGAGCTCATGCAGACCGTCGCCCTCCTCAACCGGCCTGTGACGGTCGACGAGGTGGCGGCCGTGGCACGCGACGCCAGCGGACCCGCCGACCGGCTCTCGGGTGACCGGGACCGGGTCCAGTCGCTCCTGGACCGCCTCAGCCACATCGGTGCACTGCGCGCCGGCCACCGGGGGTACGAGTTCCGGCATCCTGGTCTCCGAGACGCCACGCTGGAGTGGACCCGGGCGTCCACCAGGCGAGAGCTGGAGCGTCGACTGCGCGACCACGGACGGCAGAAAACAGAGGAGCGACGTCCCGCCTGACGCTTGGGGGCAGTATCGGTTGCCCTGACCGAAAGCGCCGGTCCAGGATCTGAAAACTCCCGGTGTGGAGGGTCAAGCCGCCCACCCAAGCGCCCGATGGTTGGAGCACGGCCCGCGGCCGCCCACCCGGGCGGTCGGCGGGCACGGCGGCCGACGCGGCCGCCGTCCCCACCGCTCGGAGGCCACTTCCGTCATGAGCCGACCCCTGCTGCAGTCCGCGACCAGTGTCCTCAGCGTCGTCGCCCTGGTCGCCGTCGGCGGCACCCTCGGCCTCACCCAGGGCCCCGCCGACGTTCGAGCCGTGAGCGCCGCTCCTGCCGCACGGACTGCGGCGACCGCGCCGGTCACCCCGGCCGCCCCGCGCATCACCCGGACCGTCACCGGCGAGCGGCGGCTCACGGTGGCCTGGCGTCCCGCCTCTCGTGGGCGCTCGCACGTCACCGGCTACCGGGTGTCGTGGACCCGCCTGGGAGCGCACCCGCAGAGGCGGTCCCGGACCCTGCAGCCCCTCAGGCTCTCGATCACGATGCGGGCGTTGGCGAGCACTTCGCGCTACCGGGTCTCGGTCGCCGCCCTCAGCGGCGCGCGACGCGGACCCGCCGCCACGGTCACGCTGACGCCCCGCCGCCTGGCCACCCGCTCGCCGGCCCTGGCGGCCTCGACCCCGAGCGCCCCGCCGATCACGTCGTCGTCGGTGGGCAGCGGCACCGCCACCGTGAGCTGGGCGGCGCCGTCATCGTCCGGGACGTCGGCGGTCACCGGCTACCGCGTCGCCCGCGACGGCACCGACACCGACGGAAAGGGCGCCTGGTCCACCGTCGTCCCCGCCAGCACCCGGACCTTCACGATGACCCTGCTGCGCAACGACGTGCCCTACACCATCACGGTGCAGGCACTGAACGCTGCAGGGGCGGGAACGTCGTCGCAGGTGAGGCTCACCCCGACCGCCCGCCCGGGAGCCCCGGTCATCACCTCGTCCTCCACGGGAAGCGGAACGATGACCGCGAGCTGGGTCGCGCCCGGCTCGTCGGGCTCCTCGCCCATCACCGGCTACCGCGTCGCCCGCGACGGCACCGACACCGACGGAAAGGGCGCCTGGTCCACCGTCGTCCCCGCCAGCACCCGGACGTACACGATGACCCTGCTGCGCAACGGCACGACGTACACCTTCTCGGTCTCGGCGATCAACGGCTCCGGTGAGGGCCCGGCGGCGACGGTGCGTCTCACGCCCAACGGCAGCACCACCCCGACGCCCCCTCCACCCGCGGGCCCGAAGCCGGTCGTCGTCCAGTCGGCCGTGGGCCAGTCGGCGACCCTTCGCCAGGGCGGTCCGACGGGACCGCGGATGCGGATGGCCGGCGTCAGCGTCTGGGGCGTGCCCGACATCATCACGGCCGGCGGCGACTTCGGCCTCAAGCAGTACGCCCAGCGCGACGCCATCGCGGCTGCTGCACGTGCCTGGGGCGCCAACCACCTCCGGTTGCGCGTGCTCGCCGACGACTACAACAACGACCGTCAGGGGCTGAGCAAGGCGCAGCGGCTGCAGATGATCACCGGCTGGCGGGATGCGGCCGCCAAGGCCGGGCTGTACCTCTACGTCACCTGGTGGGACTCCCTGGACGGCTACGCCCAGGACGGCGGCTGGCCGACCCGCTACCGCAGCGCGTTCGCGATGATGACGGACGTCCACCGTGCCATCGGCAACGATCCGCGGGTGTTCTACGAGCCGTTCAACGAGCCGAACAGCTTCGGTGACCAGTGGAACGCCTGGAGCACCGCTATGCGCGACACCGTTGCGCACTGGAGATCGATCGGCTACACCGGCATCCTGCTCATCGACACCCCGCAGTGGTCACACGCCTACAACGACGCCTCGATGACTGCGCTCGAGAGGTACGACGCCGGGCTGCCGGGGATGGGGGGCAAGCACCAGCTGGTGTTCGCCAAGCACGACTACGCCAACGAGGGCTGGCCGAACGGCGGTGACTCCTTCGACCCGGCCAAGTGGCGCCATGAGACAGGCGGCACCCAGCAGCACCACCTGATCTGGGAGACCGAGTACGGCAACTACAACGGCGACCCGTCCAGCGTGCACCTGTCCTGGTCGCAGCAGGCCTCCCGGTTCTTCGCCGACGAGCTGGGCAACCCCGGGCGACCCAACTACGTCGGGGCCACCGCGTTCGTGTGGGGCCCCTGGTGGGACGCCAACGCCCTGACCGACGCCACCAACTCGACGCCCACCGCCTGGGGTTCGGCGGTACGCGACGGCCTCCTCGCCCGCGCAGCTGCCACCCGCTTCTGAACCCGCGGGAGCTAGGGTGTGTTCTTCGTCAGCTCGCTGGCGTAGGCACCCCACCACGTCCCGGCGGCCGGGGCCCCGGCACCGCACGCACCGTCGGAGTCTCCGGGCTGCTTGACCCACAGGTAGGCGTCTACCAGCGGGTGGGCGGTCCGTGTGGTGGGCGGAGTCCCCAGCCGGACACCCGGCGGGTTGCACCAGGCGCGGTGCCCGGTGCCGGCGCCCTGGGGCGGTCCGGCGCCGTTCCGAGAGGTGTCGACGACGTAGTGCGCTCCCTCCAGGCGACGTGAGAGCTCGTCGCCGTACCTCACGGACCGGGCGGTGGTCTCGAAGTTCGACACGTTGAGCGCGAAGCCGTCGGCCGACCCGATGCCGGCCGCGCGCAGCGCGCCGGCCAACGCATCGAGGTCCCCGATCCACGAGGCGTTGCCGGCGTCGAGGTAGATCTTGACCTTCGGCTGCCGCTTGAGGATCGTGACGGCCTCCTTCAGCATGCGGTAGCGCTCGGGGGCGCTCTGTCCCGACGTGCAGCCCTCCAGGGTGAGTGCGATCGCGTCGGGTTCCAGGACGACCACCGCGGGTCGCTCCCCGATCCCGGCCGCCATCGAGCCCAGCCAGTCGAGGTAGGCATCGATGTCTGCGGCGCCTCCGGAGGAGTACTGCCCGCAGTCGCGGCCCGGAAGGTTGTAGGCGACGAGCACGGGGAGCTGCTGACGCTCCTCCGCTGCTTGGGTGACGGCCTGGGCCTGGCTGTAGACGGCCTCGTTGACCGGGGTCAGCCACACCGCGCTGGGGCGGTCGCCGATCTCGGCCGACAGCTCACGGGCTGCTGCCTGCCGGCCCGCCACGCGTAGAGCCGTGGCGGCCGTGGCCGCGTGGTTGGTGGGGTCGACGAAGAAGCGGACCTGCGCACCCAGGGCACCGTTGCTGCCGGGCTCCTGGCCACCGTCCTTGACGCCGCAGCCCGCGAGGGTGGCCGCGGTGACGAGCGCCGCCGCTGCGGCGACCGAGCGCGCCGCCCGTCCTCTGGCCGACCTCATTTGACCCTGACCCACGAGGCCTCGGACGGGACGCCGCGGCTGTCCACGAGGATCAGCATGTACCTGCCCGAGGGGGTGATGCCCTCGCGCTTGCCCAACGTGAGGTCCAGCCGGCAACCGGTCTCGGAGGGGCTGCCCGGCTCGCAGTGACACTCGGCCTTCGACGTGCCGCCCTGCGGGCAGTCGCGGGTGATGTCGAGCGCCACCGAGCGTTGCTCGACGTCAGTCTGGTGGGTGACCGCGCTCGGCCGCATCAGCCGCGCCTTCACCACCGGGCTCGCCGATGTCGCCGAGACCCCGAAGGTGGTGCCACGCTCGACAACCCGCGGCGCGCTGGTCAGGACCGGCCGCGGCGTTCCTGTGTAGAGATACGGCGGGGTGTACACCTCCACGCGCGTCTCGAAGGACCCGGGCATGGTGTCGTCCTCGTCGGAGAAGAGCGGGTCCGCGCCCATCGTCATCACGCGCCCGTCGGGCAGCAGAAGTGCCGTGGAGTGGTAGTTGCGCCCGACCTCGTTCGGCGCTGCGCGGGTGAGCATGCCGGTGTCGGCGTGGTACAGGCTCGAGGAGTGCAGGTCGCTCTGCTGCTTGCCACGGTAGTTCGACGAGCCGCCCGTCACCAGCACGGTGTCGTTGGGCAGGGTGACCGCATTGAGGTAGCGAGCAGCATGCGGAAGGTCCATCCCCGGCGTGTACATCGGACGCTTCTTGGACAGGTCCGCAACGTCGAAGCGAGCCGTCGACCTCGAGCTGTCGCCGATGCCGCCGCCGCCGACCATCGCGACCTTCTGCCTCTGGGCGGGAGGCAGCAGGAACGACGTGGCCGTCTCGTTCTGGTCGGCGTCGCGCAGACCCTTCACGGGACGGAAGGCGTTGGTGCGCGTGTTCCAGATCCCGGGCTGCCGGCCCTCGGTCGCCGAGCCGTAGCCGGTGTTGGCGCCGCTGTAGAAGAAGCGTCCGTCCGCGAGCCTGAAGAGCTGCGGGTACGTCGGGAAGTACCGGTGCATGCCCGGCTTGTCGTACCACTTCCGGGCGCTCCGCTCGTACACCTCGTTGTTGCCCTGGATGATCTGGCCGTGGTCGTCGAGGCCGCTGACCGCCATGACGTTTCCACCGTTCATGCTGACCAGGGTCGGGTACCACCGCGGCATGGTCAGCCGTCCGGTCGCGACGTACTTCTCCTGCTCGACGTCATAGATGTAGGAGGAGTCGAGACCGCGGTAGTCCTGCTTCTTGAAGGTGATCGAGTCGGCGGTGCCGAACAGGTTCTTGGACTCGTCGGCAATGTCGCCGGTGACGGTGAAGCGCTTGCCGCCGGTGGTCACATACTTCTTGCTGTCCTCCTCCGCCCGGATCCACACGTCCGCCGCTCCGGCCATCAAGGAGTAGTCGTCCATCTGGTGGGCGGGGGGGACGACGACCTTCTCGGTGGAGCGGTACTTCAAGCCGCCGGGACCGGTGAAGCGCGTGCCCTTCTCGAGGGTCACTGGCCCGTTGGAGCTCTCGTTCCTCATCGTCAGGACGCCGGCCGCTTCCTTCACGTCGTCGGCGAGGACCTCGTACTTCTTCGTGCCGCCCGCCACCAGCAGGTTGCCGTTGGGCAGATAGGCATGGCCACCGCAGAAGAGGTCCTCGGGGGTGGCGACATTCTTGGCCTCACCTGTCACGGGGTTCCAGAGCACCGTCTTGAACGTTCCGGCGTCGAAGTTCGACTGGCTGTTGCCGGAGCCGGCGATCAGCAGCACGTCCCCGGTGTGGAGAAGGGCAGAGTGGACAGCGCGGGCCCGGAACCCCTCGGGCAGGTCGACGGTGTCCCAGTGCCCGTGGGCCTTCATGTAGGCCGGACGCGAGTGGCGGTAGTCGGTGTAGGCGGTGGTGGCCGCCCCGGAGACGACCGGCCCGTTGGCAACGGCCATCACGGCGATGCCGACGGAGACGAGGGCGTAGTTGCGGGCACGGCGGCGCAGGGGCGTCCTGCGCTGGAGGGAGCTCATCGGCTGCTGCTTTCGGTCGAGGCGTGCATGGAGCCGTGGGAGGCGGTACGGGCGGCGCTGCGCACCCATGGATCAGACAAGGTCTCGATGTCGTCGTCGCGCAGGGCGACGAGGAGCGGGCGCGACGACGTCTGTGCCGAGTGCTCCCAGACGCTCGGTGCGCGCCCTGCAGCGAGTCCGGTCGGACCGGAGGCCGCCGGGATCAGGTGGCGGGCCGGCTCCTGCGCGGCGGCTGCGGGGGGAGCAGCGACCGAGAAGGAGGAGCCGGCCCGCGCGGGCACCGGCTGCGCGGCGCCTGGGGGGCGGAGCCGCGCGCGCAGGACGCCCGCCTGCCAGAGCCCCACGGGCATCAGGCAGATCAGGAGGCTGAGCAGTCCCCACATGCGCATGAAGGGGTGGTCGTGGTGCAGCGGAACGCTGGCGACCAGAGCGGCGCCGAGGAAGGCCGCCCAGCCGAGGTTGCGGGAGAAGACCCCCAGATGGTCGCGGGTGCCGTCGTCCCCCTTGGGGGTCACCTTGAAGCTGGTCGACTTGTTGCGGACGGCGCGGACGAGTGAGTCGACGTAGATGGGCGCCGACAGCACCGAGACGAACATCCCCGCGACGCCCGAGGAGCCCTCTTCCTCGTGGGGGCTCACGTTGTTGCGACGGTTCCAGAAGTAGATGCCGAGCTGGAGCAGCGCCGCGTTGGTGTAGAGCATGAACCACAGCTGGGCACTGACCACGACCCCACCGACACCGGTGAGGAGGTAGGTGGCGATGTTGATGCAGCCGAGCACCCAGGCAAGGGCGGCCGACGGGTAGTACGACATCAGCAGGGCGTAGTGCAACCGCCGGGCCGCGGGCAGTCCGCGGGTGCCGGTCCAGAACTTGCGGATCACCACCTCGTCGGTGCCGCGGGCCCAGCGGCCCTGCTGCACGAAGTAGTCCGACCACGACGAGGGGCCCTCACCGACAGCGAGCACGTCGGGGGTGTAGACGCTCTTCCACTGGTCGCCGGTGGCGGGGTTGCGCCGCGAGTGCCAGGTGATGGACGTCGCGGCGTCCTCCGTGATCGAGTCGGAGAGCCCGCCGATCGCCCTCAGCGCGCTGATCCGGACGGCGTTGTTGGTGCCGACGAACATCGCGGTACCGAAGCGGTTGCCGGCGCGCTGGATCACGCCGTGGAAGAGGTACTGCTGGCTCTCCGCGGACCGGGTCACCAGGTTGTCGTAGTTGCCGTAGACCTGCGGGCCCACGACGAAGGCGACGTCGGGGTCGCGGAAGTAGCCCAGCAGTCGCTCCGCGAAGTTGGGGTGGGGGACGTGGTCGGTGTCGACGCTGACCCAGAAGTCGTAGTCGTCGCCGTGGCTGTCCAGCCAGGCGTTGTAGTTGCCGTGCTTGGTCTTGGCCTTGAAGGCGCCGCTCGGCCGGTTGTACTCCGGACGCCCCTTGCGGCTGAAGTGGTGGACACCCAGCCGGGCGCACATCGCCTTGACGTCGGGGTCGTTGCCCTCGTCGAGGAGCCACACGTCGTACCGGCCGTCGTGACGGACGTTCAGGGCGGCGGTCAGGGTCGTCTCCGCCATCTCGATCGGCTCGTTCCCCGGCACGATGGTGGTCAGGAAGGCCACCCGGGTGCCGCTCTCCTCGCGCACCGGCCGTGGGTCACGGGCGTTCAGGGTCGCCAGGGCGAGGGTGCCGACGTTCAGCAGGCGTAGGGCCTCGATGGTCCCGATGGAGACGACCATCGCCAGGCTGAGCCAGTGCTTCCAGGTGCCGTCGTCCTGCGGGTAGTGGCTGGGCTGGAGCAGCCAGAGCAGGAAGGTGGCCTCGAAGAGCAGGGCAAGGGCGACCAGGCCGTAGGCGCGCAGGCGGCGACCGAGTCCCATGATGGGCACGAACTCCACGCGGTAGTCGGCCCCCGGCTCGACGTAGGGTCCGGCGAGCTCGCTGAACTCGTCGTACGGATAGGCGGTCTGCCCGCCGCTGGCGGTTGATGTCACGGTTCCCCCCGGGTGATGTCCGTCGACGCACTGAGCGCGACATCTACAGTCACCAGGGCGGCAGTGATACGAGCGTGAACATGCAGGTCACACGGATGTCCGGCACACTCACGCCTGCTTGTGCTCGTCACCTCGTGGAGCACCGACCTGCACCCGGAACGCGAGTCGGGGGGGGGCGGGGG
>DASQDP010000026.1:0-1533 GCA_035634095.1 Nocardioidaceae bacterium
GCCCCCGTGGGCGTGGTCCAGCGCCTCGTAGACGGTCTCCTCGTGCACCACGGGGACGCTCCTTGCCTCGATGACGGATTGACGGTGGCCCCCTCCCAGGGCCCCGCCGCGAGGAACGAGTGGTGGGGAGGGAGGGGGTCCTCTCACATGTGGGGGACGTTCTCGGGGATCTCGTAGAAGGTCGGGTGCCGGTAGACCTTGTCGCCGCTCGGGGCGAACATCGGGTCCTTCTCGTCGGGGCTCGACGCGGTGATGTCCGCAGCCCGGACCACCCAGATGCTCACGCCCTCGTTGCGCCGCGTGAAGACGTCGCGGGCGGCGTGCACGGCCATCTCGTCGTCCGGGGCGTGCAGCGAGCCGACGTGCACGTGGTTGAGGCCGCGCTTGCCGCGGACGAACACCTCGTACAGCGGCCAGTCCCGCCGGGTCGCCGACGGCTGCGGCGCGACCGGCACCTCCGGCCCGGTGGGAACGGCGCCGTGCCCGCCCTCGGCGGTGACGTCGGTGCTCATGCCGCGTGCCCTGCCGTCGAGTGCTTGGTGGCGTAGGCGGTCGCCGCCTCGGTGACCCACGCGTTGTCGTCGCGCGCGGCGCGGCGGCGCGCGATGCGCTCGGCGTTGGCCGGGCCGTCACCGCTGATGACGCGCTTGAACTCGGCCCAGTCGATGGCACCGAACCGGTGGTGGCCGGTCTCCGGGTCCAGGGACAGCTCCGGGTCGGGGAGCGTGACGCCGAGGAAGTCCGCCTGCGGCACGGTCATGTCGACGAACCGCTGGCGCAGCTCGTCGTTGCTGTGCCGCTTGATGCCCCACGCCATCGACTGCGCGGAGTTGGGGCTGTCGTCGTCCGGCGGGCCGAACATCATCAGCGACGGCCACCACCACCGGTCCACGGCGTCCTGCACCATCGCCCGCTGCTCGGGGGTGCCGCGCATCATCGTCATCAGCAGCTCGTAGCCCTGCCGCTGGTGGAAGGACTCCTCCTTGCAGACGCGGATCATCGCGCGGGCGTAGGGCCCGTAGGAGGAGCGGCACAGCGGCACCTGGTTGCAGATGGCCGCGCCGTCGACCAGCCAGCCGATGACGCCGACGTCGGCGTAGGTGAGCGTCGGGTAGTTGAAGATCGAGCTGTACTTCTGCCGGCCCTCGATCAGCTTGTCGGTGAGGTCGGCGCGGTCGGCACCGAGCGTCTCCGCCGCCGAGTAGAGGTAGAGCCCGTGGCCGGCCTCGTCCTGGACCTTGGCCAGCAGGATCGCCTTGCGTCGCAGGCTGGGGGCGGCCAGCAGCCAGTCACCCTCGGGCTGCATCCCGATGATCTCGGAGTGCGCGTGCTGCGCCACCTGCCGGATCAGGGTCTTGCGGTAGCCCTCGGGCATCCAGTCGCGCGGCTCGACGCGGTGGTCGGCGGCGATGGTGGCGTCGAACTGCTGCTGCAGCGCGGCCTCGTCGGGGGCGGGCCGTTCCAGTGTGGGTGCCGACATCTCGTTCCCTCGTGGTGCGACTCGAGCCAATTACTGACCGGACGGTCGGTAAT
>DASQDP010000027.1:0-2455 GCA_035634095.1 Nocardioidaceae bacterium
ATGTCGTGCCGTAGCGCGGGTGGATCGAGATGTCGGCGTCACTGAGCACCTCGCCCAGCAGCTTGCGCAGCCCGAGCGCCGGGCCGAGGGTCTGCTGGTCGAAGAACTTCCGGACCTCGGCGAACGGCGCCGCCTGGGAGAGCGGCTGGCCCTGGATCTGGGCGTGCTCGTACGCCTCGCGCTGGTCGTCCTCCGTCGGCGCGACCGGGGCGGCCTTCGCCGACAGGGCGTCCAGCACGGTGCTGTAGCCGTGCAGCAGCTGGGTGAAGCTGGCCTCCGGCGGCAGCCGTCGCTCCTCCGCGAAGGCCCGGAGGTCGGGGCCGGCCACGGTGATGCCCTCGGCCTTGGCGTACGCCCGGGCGGCATCGCGGACCACGAGCATGTGCACGACCTGCTCCCGGACCGACGCCGGCCGGATCTGACCGCGCTGCTCCGCCGGCACCGAGGCCAGCACCTCCTCGACGGTACGGACGATCGTGTCGTCGGTGTACCGCGCGCTGCCGACGTAGGCCGCGACCGACGGGTCGGAACGGCAGGCGGTCAGGCCCCCGAGGGCCAGCGCGGCGACGACGGCAATCGATGCCAGGCGGCGTACACGGTGCATGCTCGACACTCTCTCACGGGCGGGACGAGCCGGACCCCGCGGGTCCGCAGCCTCCGAACCTATCTCCCGGCGCGCGACCGCGGGGCTCATCGCGCCGACTCCGCCGGTCGCGCCGGCCCGGACGATCCCGCCGGCTCGCCGAGGAGCGTGCCGAGGAACTCGGCGCACCAGTCCAGCAGGGCCTGGTCGCGCAGCGGTTCGCCGCCCACCCGGCGGGTGGCCGGCCGTGGCACGCTCACCTGGTCGGTGGCCGGCTTGAAGACAGCGTCGGGGTGGTAGCGCTTGAGCCGGAGCTGCTTGGAATCCGGCAGCGGGAGCGGCGCGAGGCGCACGTGCCGCCCCTGCAGCGACACCTCGGTCAGCCCGTACGCCCGCGCGCGCAGCCGGAAGCGGGCCACCGCCAGCAGGTTCGCCACCTGCGCCGGCGGCTCGCCGTACCGGTCGGTCATCTCGGCGGCGATCTCGGTCAGCGCGGTGGCGTCCCGGGCCTCGGCCAGCTTGCGGTACATCTCCAGCCGCAGGCGCTCCACGCCGATGTAGTCGTGCGGCAGGTGCGCGTCCACCGGCAGGTCGATCTTGACCTCGGTCTGCTCCTCCGGCAGCTCCCCCTTGAACGCCTGCACGGCCTCGCCGACCATCCGGACGTACAGGTCGAACCCGACGCCCTCGATGTGCCCCGACTGCTCGCCGCCGAGCAGGTTGCCGGCCCCCCGGATCTCCAGGTCCTTCATCGCCACGTACATGCCGGCGCCCAGCTCGGTGTGCTGGGCGATCGTGGCCAGCCGCTCGTGCGCGTGCTCGGTGAGCGGCCGCTCCGGGGGATACAGGAAGTAGGCGTACGCCCGCTCGCGCCCCCGGCCGACCCGGCCGCGGATCTGGTGCAGCTGCGCCAGGCCGAGCAGGTCGGCGCGCTCGACGATCAGGGTGTTCGCGTTCGGGATGTCGATGCCGGACTCCACGATCGTGGTGCAGACCAGGACGTCGAACTCCTTCTCCCAGAAGCCGACCATGACCTTTTCCAGGGCGTCCTCACCCATCTGGCCGTGGGCGACCGCCACCCGCGCCTCGGGCACCAGCTCGCGCAGTTTGCGCGCCGCCCGGTCGATCGACTCGACCCGGTTGTGCAGGAAGAAGACCTGGCCGTCGCGCAGCAGCTCCCGGTGGATCGCCGCCGCGACCTGCCGGGAGTCGTGCGCCCCGACGAAGGTCAGGACCGGGTGGCGCTCCTCGGGCGGCGTGGCGATCGTGGACATCTCCCGAATGCCGGTGATCGCCATCTCGAGCGTGCGCGGGATCGGCGTGGCGGACATCGTCAGCACGTCGACCGACGCGCGCAGGGTCTTGAGGTGCTCCTTGTGCTCCACGCCGAAGCGCTGCTCCTCGTCGACGACGACCAGGCCCAGTCTCTTGAACCGGGTCGCCGCCTGGAGCAGCCGGTGGGTGCCGATCACGATGTCCGCCGTCCCCTCGCCGGCCCTGACCAGCGTCTGCTCCGCCTCCTTGGGCGTCTGGAAGCGGGAGAGCTGACGGATCTCGACCGGGAACTGCGCCATCCGTTCCGCGAACGTGTTGTAGTGCTGCTGGGCGAGCAGGGTCGTCGGCACCAGGATCGCGACCTGCTTGCCGTCCTGCACCGCCTTGAACGCCGCCCGGACCGCGATCTCGGTCTTGCCGTAGCCGACGTCACCGCAGATCAGCCTGTCCATCGGGACCGGCTGCTCCATGTCGCCCTTGACCTCGTCGATGGCGGCGAGCTGATCGGGCGTCTCCGTGTACGGGAACGCGTCCTCCAGCTCCCGCTGCCACGGCGTGTCCGGGCCGAAGGCGTGGCCCTTGGAACTCTGCCGGGCG
>DASQDP010000028.1:0-23060 GCA_035634095.1 Nocardioidaceae bacterium
ATATGCGCGTCCACTGTGTGGTTCCCGAGTTACGGTCGGGGCCGTGTCCGAGCCAGAGCCTCAGGGGCTCTCGCGACGGGGCGGTCTGCCCATAGCTCCATAGAGTTTCGGCGGCCATAGCGAAAGGGAAATACCCGGCTCCATTCCGAACCCGGAAGTCAAGCCTTTCAGCGCCGATGGTACTGCAACCGGGAGGTTGTGGGAGAGTAGGACGTCGCCGGACATCATCGTGAACGTAGAGGCCACCATGCGGTGGCCTCTACGTGTTTAACACACCAGGAACGCGAGGTTGTCGATGCCGAACGAAGGCCGGGGCGCTGGCCCCCGACGCGGCGCGGGCGGTTCCGGCGCCTCCGGGCGTGGTGGCGGATCCGGCCGCGGTGCCGGATCCGGCCGCGGTGCCGGATCCGGCCGCGGGGGCGGTAGCGGTTCTGGACGAGGGGGCGCTCCGTCCCGTCGCGGCAAGCCGACCGGCGGAGAGTCCCCGTTCTCGCGGGCTCGTGGTGACGACAGCCGGTTCGCCGGACGCGCAGCGGCGGACGGGCGTTCGTCCCAGGGTGGCCGCGCACGGGATGCCGAGGCCCGGTCGACGGAGCGGTCCCGGTACGACGGTCCGCCGCTCGACGACGACATCACCGGCAAGGAGCTGGACCGCTCCGTCGCCCAGCATCTTCGCGGCTTGCCGGACAAGCTGGCAGCGCGGGTGGCACGGCACCTCGTGGCCGCCGGAAGGTTGATCGACACCGACCCCGCGACGGCGTACCAGCACACGCTCGCGGCACGGGCGCGGGCGGCCAGGATCGCGGTGGTGCGCGAGGCGTGCGGTGAGGCCGCGTACGCGGCGGGCGAGTACGCCGAGGCGCTGGCGGAGCTGCGCGCCGCGAAGCGCATGAACGGCTCGCAGGCCTACCTGGCGGTGATGGCCGACTGCGAGCGTGCACTCGGGCGACCCGACCGGGCGCTGGCCCTGGTGCGCAACCCGGTGGTGGCCGGCCTCGAGCCGGGGCTCAAGGCCGAGGTGACGATCGTCGAGGCCGGTGCACGCCGGGATCTGGGTGAGGTGCAGGCCGCACTGCGCACGCTCGAGAGCGCACCGCTCCGCTCGCAGTCGCGGGCCGACTGGGTGGCGCGGCTGCGTTACGCCTATGCCGACACCCTGCTGGTGGCCGGCCGCGCGACCGAGGCCGCCGAGTGGTTCCACCGGACGGTGGCCGTGGACTCCGAGGAGATCACCGATGCCGCCGAGCGCGTTGCAGCGCTCGAGCGCGACGTCGTGCCGGAGCGGCCGCTCGGCGAGCCGTCGCCCGAGGCCCCCTGAGCCCTGTGCACAGCCGCACCGCGGGCGCGGTTCTCCACCCCCCGCGGAATCCGGCCTGCGTCGGCGCCCCGGGCCCGCCATCCTCGAGACGGAGGAGGTGAGCCATGATCGACGACAGCGCCACCGGCCCGGCTGGTCAGCCGGCGGGCGAGCAGGCGGAGGCGCCGGTGCGCGGCTCGACGGAGCAGCCGACCGCTCCGGTCGAGCGCAGACCGGCCGCCAGGGCCGCCGTCCTGCGCGGGACCCACGCCGACAACACCGTCGTGCTGCGAGGCCACGTCTCCACCGCGCCCACGGAGCGACAGCTGCCCAGCGGCGCCGTCATCACCACGCTGCGGGTGTCCGTGGCCCGGGCCAGGACGGTCATGACGAGTGGCTCCGGCCAGGGCGTGGACTGGGTGGACTGCACGGCGTGGAGTGCGCGGTCCCGGCGCAGTGTGAGCTCGTGGCAGGTGGGGGATGCGGTCGAGGTGACCGGGGCGCTGCGCCGACGGTTCTTCCGGGCCGGCGGCGGCTCCTCGACGCGGCTGGAGGTGGAGGTGATCAGCGCGAAGCGGGCTCCGCCGAGCGGGTCCGGGTGAGCCGGCCGGGTGAGCCGGCCGGGCGCGTGCTCGGGCGCCGCGTGCTCGGGCGCCGCGTGCTCGGGCGCCGTGCCGAGCAGGCTCGCGGACGGCGCGCTGCCTGCACGGGGCACCGTGCCCACGGCTCATGCCGCAGGGCGCGGTAGGTGCCCTCCCGGCCGACGTGACAGGATCAGACGCGCCACCGCTCCCGGCGCGACCGGGAGAGCTCGGGAAGGGCGCGGGGTGAGGACGGGTGCTGGTGCTGAAAGGCTGCGAGTCGGCGCTGTGGGAGGCCTACGACGTCGCGATGCTCGACCTCGACGGTGTGGTGTACGTCGGGAGGGACGCCGTACCAGGTGCGCCGGAGCACCTGGCCAGGGCCCGGGCCGCCGGCATGCGTCTCGCCTATGTCACCAACAACGCCTCACGCACCCCCGCCACGGTGGCCGCCCACCTGCGGGACCTCGGTGTCGACGTGGTCGACGAGGACGTGGTCACCTCGGCGCAGGCGGCGGCCCGACTGCTCAGCCGCCAGCTCCCCGACGGGGCGCCGGTCTTCGTCATCGGCGGCGCCGGCCTCGAGGTGGCGCTCACCGAGCAGGGACTGCGACCGGTCCAGGACCCGGACGAGAAGCCCATGGCGGTGGTCTCCGGTTTCGCCGCGGATCTTCATTGGGGCACGGTCATCAGCGGCGCCATCCTGGTGCGCAACGGCCTGCCCTGGGTCGCCTCCAACACCGACCAGACCGTGCCGACGCCCATGGGACCAGGTCCCGGCAACGGCGCCCTGGTCGGGGTGGTCGCCTCCTTCGCCGAGCGCGCTCCTGTGGTGGCCGGCAAGCCGCAGGCGCCGTTGTTCGAGGAGACCTCGCGCCGGGTCGGCGGAACTCGACCGATCGTCGTCGGTGACCGCCTCGACACCGACATCGAGGGCGCGCACGCGGTCGGCTACGACTCGCTGCTGGTGATGACGGGAGTGACCGACCTCGAGGTCCTGGTCGCTGCGCCGCCGCAGCTGCGACCGTCCTACGTGGCAGCCGACCTGGGGGCCCTGGCCCGCCCGCAGCCCGAGGTCGAGCACATCGACGCCCGCGCCTGCTCCGACGGGTGGGTGGCGCAGGTGCGCGACGGCGCGCTCGAGGTCACCGGGTCCGGCACCCTGGACGGGTGGTGGCGCGCGGCGGCCGTGGCGGGCTGGACGCACCTGGACGCCGCCGGCGAACCTGCCGCCGTGTCGGGGCTGCGTCCTCCGGCTCCGGGAGACGACGCCGAGTAGCGTGGGAGGCGCGAGCAGGACACCCCGAGCCAGCCGCCGCACCAACAGCGACAGGAGCGTTCGATGAGTGAACCGTGCCAGGAGCCGACTGGTCGCGCCGACGGCGTCCCGGCCGTCGCCACCGGTCACCCGGACGTCGACGAGGTGCTTGCCTCCCTCGACCGGCTCGATGACCTCCCGGTCGCCGCCCACGTCACCATGTTCTCGACGGCGCAGCAGCGGCTCCACGAGGCGCTGACCGGATCCGGCGCCGGTCCCCGGCCCGGGTGAGCAGCCTCACCACCCCATGCCCCGACGCCTGCGCCTGGACGCCGAGCTGGTCCGTCGCGGCCTGGCCCGCTCCCGCGAGCACGCCGGTGAGCTGATCGCAGCCGGTCGCGTCTCCGTCAACGGGGCGGTGGCGGGCAAGGCCGCGACCGGCGTCACCACCGACGCGGCGCTCGTGGTGGCCGATGACGCCTCCCGGACCGACTACGTCTCGCGAGGCGGGCACAAGCTGGCAGGCGCCCTCGTGGCCTTCGAGCCGCTGGGGCTCGTCGTTCAGGGCCGTCGGTGCCTCGACGCGGGCGCGTCCACCGGTGGCTTCACCGACGTGCTTCTGCGTGCGGGGGCGGCTCAGGTGGTCGCCGTGGACGTCGGCTACGGACAGCTGGCGTGGTCGCTGCGCAGCGACGACCGGGTCGTCGTCCACGACCGCACGAACATCCGGGACGTGAACCTCGAGCTCGTGGGCGGCGCGGTGCAGCTGGTGGTCGGCGACCTGTCGTTCATCTCGCTGGAGCTGGTCCTGGACGCCCTGATCGGCGTCACGGTGGACGACGGTGACCTGGTGCTGATGGTCAAGCCTCAGTTCGAGGTGGGCAGGGACCGCGTCGGGAAGGGCGGAGTCGTTCGGAGCCCGGACCTGCGCTCTGAGGCGGTCACCGCGGTGGCGGCAGCCGCCGAGCGGCGGGGGTGGGGAGCGCAGGCGGTCACCACCAGCCCGCTGCCCGGGCCGTCGGGGAACATCGAGTACTTCTTGTGGCTGCGCTCCGCGCCGGCACGAGTCTCCGACCCGCACATCGCGGCTGAGGTACGCCGCACCGCGGGCCCGGGGGTCGCCGGTGAGAGGGTGGGCCCGTGACCAGTCCACCTCCTGGCGACCGCCGCGTCCTGGTGATCGCGCACACGGGCCGCCGGGAGGCGCGCGAGGTCGCCGGGCAGTTCTGTTCGGCGCTGCTGGAGAACCTCATCGCGCTCCGGCTGCTCGAGGCGGAGGCGGCCGACCTCGGTCTCGACCTGCCGCAGGTCGAGGTGATCGAGCCCAGCCCTTCGGCCGCCGAGGGGTGCGAGGTGGTCGTCGTGATCGGCGGGGACGGCACCATCCTGCGCGCGGCCGAGCTCGCTCGCGAGTGCGGCACCCCGCTGCTCGGCATCAACCTCGGTCATGTCGGCTTCCTCGCCGAGGCCGAGTCCGACGACGTCGAGAGCACCATCGACGCCATCGTGCACCGGCGCTACACCGCAGAGGAGCGGCTGACCGTGGACGTCGCGGTCTACCGCGACATGGACGGCGACACCGGCGCCAAGGAGCTGGTGTGCACGACCTGGGCGCTCAACGAGGTCAGCGTGGAGAAGGCCGAGCGCGAGCGGATGATCGAGGTGGTCGTCGAGATCGACGGTCGACCGCTGTCGCGGTGGGGCTGCGACGGGGTCGTCTGCGCCACGCCGACCGGCTCCACGGCGTACAACTTCAGCGCCGGCGGTCCCATCGTGTGGCCCGGGGTCGAGGCGCTGCTGCTGGTGCCCATCAGCGCCCACGCGCTGTTCGCGAGGCCCCTGGTGGTGGCCCCGACCTCGGTGCTCGCCGTCGAGGTGATGGCACGCACCAACGGGTCGGGGGTGCTGTGGGCCGACGGACGGCGCACGGTCGACCTGCCGCCCGGAGCGCGCATCGAGGTGCGTCGCGGGCGCATGCCGGTGCGCCTGGTCCGGCTGCACCAGGCACCGTTCACCGACCGGTTGGTCGCCAAGTTCGGGCTCCCGGTGGCAGGGTGGCGCGGCGCCGCCGAGGGCCGGCTGCGACCGCGTGCCGAGGGCGGTGCCCCGGATGCTTGAGGAGGTGCGGATCAGGTCGCTCGGCGTCATCGAGGAGTCCGTGCTCGAGCTCGGCCCGGGCTTCACCGCCATCACCGGGGAGACCGGAGCCGGCAAGACCATGGTGGTCACCGCGCTCGGACTGCTGCTGGGAGGGCGCGCCGACGCCGGTGCTGTCCGCACCGGAGCCAAGGCGGCACGGGTGGAGGGACTCGTGCACGTCGGCACCCCGGGTCCCGCACTGGCCGCAGCCGTGGACGCCGCCGGAGGTGAGATCGAGGACGGCCGGTTGCTGCTGGCGCGGCAGGTCTCCGCCGAGGGCCGATCCCGGGCCTACACGGGAGGCGCGTCCGTGCCGGTGTCCACGCTGACCGCCCTCGCCGACTCCCTGGTCGCGGTGCACGGCCAGTCCGACCAGCACCGGCTGCTGCAGCCGGCGGCTCAGCGAGACGCCCTCGACGCCTTCGCCGGCACCGAGCTGATGGCGGCCCGAGAGCGCTTTGCCCGTGGCCACGCCCTGCTGCGGGCCACCGAGGCCGAGCTGGCAGACGTCACGGCCTCGGTGCGGGAGCGGGCCCGCGAGGCCGACCTGCTCCGGCTCGGGCTCGCCGAGGTCGAGGCCGTCGACCCCCAGCCCGGTGAGGAGGCCGCTCTGGCAGCGGAGGAGGGCCGGCTGGGGTTCGCGGACACGCTGCGAGCAGCGGCCGAGCAGGCTCGGGAGACCCTCTCTGCGGAGGACGGTCCGGACGCCCTGGGCCTGGTCTCCGCGGCACGTCGGCTGCTCGACGGCGTGCGGGAGCACGACCCGGAGGCGGCCGCACTCGCCGACCGCCTCGCCGAGGTGAGCTACCTGCTCTCCGACGTGGCGGCCGACGTCTCGTCGTACGCCTCCGGCCTGGAGACCGACCCAGCGCGGCTGGCGGCGGTGTCCGACCGGCGGTCGGCACTCGGCGCCCTGACCCGCAAGTACGGCGAGACCGTCGATGAGGTGCTCGCCTGGGCGGCGCAGTCGGCCGAGCGGCTGCTCGAGCTCGACGACACGGACGGCCGGATCGCGGCGCTGACCTCCCGGCGTGACCTGCTCCGAGCGGAGCTGGGAGAGCTCGCCGGCACGCTGTCCCGCGGCCGGAGGCAGGCGGCACACGAGCTCGCCGACGCCGTGACGGCCGAGCTCGGAGCGCTCGCGATGCCCCATGCCGAGCTGCACGTGCAGGTGTCGGTGACCGACGACGAGCGTGGCCTCGCCGTCGGGGACCGGTGCCTGCGGTTCTCCGCGACCGGGGTCGACGACGTGGAGCTGCTGCTGGCCGCGAACCGCGGTGCCGCCCCCCGGTCGCTCGGCAGGGGCGCGTCGGGGGGCGAGCTGTCCCGGGTGATGCTGGCCGTCGAGGTGGCGCTCGCCGCGACCAATCCCGTGCCGACGTTCGTCTTCGACGAGGTGGACGCCGGTGTGGGCGGCAAGGCCGCCGTGGAGCTGGGTCGGAGACTCGCCCTGCTGGCCCGGCACGCCCAGGTGCTCGTGGTCACGCACCTGCCCCAGGTGGCAGCGTTCGCCGACCGGCACGTCGTGGTGGTCAAGAGCGACGACGGCACGGTCACCACGTCGGGGCTGACCGACCTCGACGATGCCGGCCGCGTGCGTGAGCTGTCGCGGATGCTGGCCGGCCTCGAGGACTCCAGCACCGCGAGGGCGCATGCCGAGGAGCTGCTCGCGACGGCGCAGCGGGCCAGGTCGGGGCCCGCCTGACGCACACGCCCGGCTTGCCTCCCCGGATCCTGGTGCGCGTCGTGTCACGATGGCCGGGCCATGAGACTGCCCACCCGCTCTCGCACCGCCGGCGCGCTGCCGGGAGTGACCGGCACCGTGCGCATGGACCGGCGGACCGGCTCCCTGATGACCCGGCTGCGTCCCGGAGACATCGCGGTGATCGACCACCTCGACCTGGACCGGCAGAACGCGGAGGCGCTCGTGGAGCGCGGCGTGGTCGCCGTGGTCGACGCCTCTCCGCTGATCTCCGGCCGCTACCCCAACCTCGGCCCGGAGCACCTCGCCAGCTCCGGTGTGGTGATGGTCGACGACGTCGGGCCGGCGGTCTTCGCTCGACTCCGCGACGGGGAACGCGCGCGTGTCCACGATGGCACGGTCCTGGTCGGCTCCGAGGAGGTCGTGTCGGGACGGGCGCTGGACAGCGAGGGGATCGTCGAGCTGATGCAGGACGCCCGCGGAGGGCTGTCCACCCAGCTGCAGAGCCTCACCCACAACACCACGGAGTTCCTGCGCCGCGAGCAGGGCCTGCTGCTGCACGGCCAGGGTCTGCCCCACACCACGACCCCCATCGAGGGCAGGCCCGTCGTCGTTGTCGTCCGCGGCTTCGACTACCGCGAGGACCTTCGGCGGCTGCGGCGGTTCGTCCGCGAGCAACGGCCCGTGCTCATCGGCGTGGACGCCGGGGCGGACGCGCTGCTGGAGTCCGGGCACCGTCCCGACATCGTGGTCGTCGGCAAGGAGGGTCTCCCGGGGAGCGGGACCACCGACGACCAGGACGTCACCGTCTCGCTGCGGGCGCTGCACGCTGCCGGGGAGGTGCTGCTGCACACCGACGGCGCCGACCGGGTCACGGGCGAGGAGCGGCTGAGCCGGCTGGGGGTCCGCCACCGGACCGTCGCCTCCTCGGGCATGAGCGAGGACGTCGCCCTGCTCCTCGCCGACGTGCGGGGCGCGAGCCTGGTCGTCACCGTCGGCACCCATGCCACGCTGGACGAGTTCCTCGACCGCCGTCGCGGCGGGCTGTCCAGCACCTTCCTCACCCGGCTGCGCGTCGGCCCCAAGCTGGTCGACGCGAGGGGCGTCTCCCAGCTGTACGCCGGCCAGGTGCGTGCCTGGCACCTGGCACTGGTGGTCCTGGCCGGTCTGGTCGCCCTCGGTGTCGCGGTCGCGACCACACCCGTCGGTGCCGAGTGGTGGGCGGCAGCGGCAGCCGCCCTGTCCGACCTCCTCCGCTGGGTCGAGGGGCTGCTCCCATGATCTCCTTCCGCTACCACGTGGTGTCGATCGTCTCGGTCCTGCTGGCGGTCGCCGTCGGCGTCGTCCTCGGTGGCGGCCCGCTGAGAACCGAGGTGAACGACGCGCTGGTCGAGGAGGTCGCCAGCGACGGTCGCCCCACCGGCGACCTCGAGATCGAGCTCAGCGACCTGCAGCGACGCAGCGCGTTCACCGACCGCTTCGCTGCGAAAGCGGCCCCCGGCCTGGTCGGCGGCACGCTCCGCGGCAACGTCGTGACCCTCGTGCTGCTGCCCACGGCCCGCCCGTCCGATGTGACGGCGCTGCGCGGCATGGTGAAGGTCGCCGGGGGCAGCGTCGGAGGGGTCGCCAGGGTCGGGCGCGACCTGGTCGACGCAGGCGAGAAGCAGCTGGTGGACGAGCTGGCCTCTCAGCTGGAGGGACGCGCTCCGAACCTCAGGATCCCGGCGGACGCCAGCACCTACGAGCGCGTCGGTGCCCTGGTCGGCCGAGCGATCGCGGTAAGCACGCCGGGGGGAGCGCCGACGGACGGCGCCGCGGCCAGCATCCTGGCCGGGTTGGACTCGGCGGGTCTGGTGTCGACGGAGGGGACCCTCGGTCGACGCGGGGACCTCGTGCTCCTCCTGAGCGGCCCCGCAGAGGGCAGCGAGCAGGAGCAGCAGGGCGCTGGCGTGATCCTCGGCTCGCTGGTGCGCTCGGTCGATGCGCAGTCCCGTGGCGTGGTGCTCGCGGGACCGGTCGGCTCGGCTCGCCGCGGAGGACCGGTGGCGGCGGTGCGCGCCGACCCCGCAACGGCCCGAGCGGTCTCCACGGTGGACGTGCTGGGCAGCGTCGCCGGCGCGGTGGTCACGGTGATGGCGCTCGACAGGCAGTCGGCGGGTCGGACCGGTCACTTCGGTGCCACCGGCGCCGCGGACGGCGCGATGCCCGGCGCCGCGCGCTGACGCCCCCCTCGATTCGTCTGCGGTTGCTCGGTGTGCGAGTCCTGCCGGACCGCAGACGAATCCGGAGGCGGCGCGGCTGCGCTGGCCGCTCGGCCCGGTTGGTAGGCTCGAACCCCGTGGAGAGTCGGTGACCCGAGGGCACCGACCGCGCCCACCCAGCAATGACCACCGGCACAACCCCAGCGGGATCGACCACGGGAGCTCAGTTGGCCGCTTCGCCCTTCTCGTCACCAGCGTCGACCAAGCACGTCTTCGTCACCGGCGGGGTCGCCTCCTCGCTGGGCAAGGGCCTCACCGCCTCCAGCCTGGGCAGCCTGCTCAAGGCGCGGGGCCTGCGGGTGACCATGCAGAAGCTCGACCCGTACCTCAACGTCGACCCCGGCACCATGAACCCGTTCCAGCACGGCGAGGTGTTCGTCACCGACGACGGCGCGGAGACCGACCTGGACATCGGTCACTACGAGCGGTTCCTGGACACCGACCTGGCCGGCACCGCCAACGTCACCACGGGCCAGGTGTACTCGGAGGTGATCGCCAAGGAGCGGCGCGGCGACTACCTCGGCGACACCGTCCAGGTCATCCCGCACATCACCAACGAGATCAAGGACCGGGTCCGGGCCATGGCCGGCCCCGACGTGGACGTCGTGATCACGGAGGTGGGCGGCACCGTCGGCGACATCGAGTCGCTGCCGTTCCTGGAGGCGGCCCGCCAGGTCCGTCACGACGTCGGGCGTGACAACGTCTTCTTCCTGCACGTCTCGCTCGTGCCCTACATCGGGCCGTCCGGTGAGCTGAAGACCAAGCCCACCCAGCACTCCGTCGCCGCGATGCGGTCCCTGGGCCTGCAGCCGGACGCCATCGTGTGCCGCTCCGACCGGCCGATCCCCGACTCCATGAAGCGCAAGATCTCGCTGATGTGCGACGTCGACAACGAGGCGGTCGTCAACGCCAGCGACGCCCCCTCGATCTACGACATCCCCAAGGTGCTGCACTCCGAGGGCCTCGACGCCTACGTCGTACGCCGGCTCAACCTGCCGTTCCGTGACGTGGACTGGACCGAGTGGGACGACCTGCTGCGCCGGGTGCACCACCCCGCCGAGGAGGTCACCGTCGCGCTGGTCGGCAAGTACGTCGACCTGCCCGACGCCTACCTCTCGGTCGCCGAGGCCCTGCGCGCAGGCGGCTTCGCGCACGAGGCCAAGGTGCACCTGGTCTGGGTGCCTTCCGACGAGTGCCAGACCAGGGAGGGCGCGGCACGCCACCTGGCGGAGGTGGACGCCGTCTGCATCCCCGGTGGCTTCGGGATCCGCGGCATCGAGGGCAAGGTGGGAGCGCTGGAGTACTCCCGCACCCACGGCATCCCCACGCTCGGCCTGTGCCTGGGGCTGCAGTGCATGGTCATCGAGTACGCCCGGCACGAGGCCGGCGTCACCGGCGCCGACTCGACCGAGTTCCACCCCGGCTGCGACGAGCCGGTGATCGCCACCATGGACGAGCAGAAGCAGTTCGTGGACGGCGGCGGGGACCTCGGCGGGACCATGCGCCTCGGGCTCTACCCCGCCGATCTCGCACCGGGCTCCGTGGTGGGCGACGCCTACGGCCGGGCCCGCGTCGAGGAGCGTCACCGGCACCGCTACGAGGTGAACAACGCCTACCGCGACCGCCTGGAGCGAGCCGGGCTCGTGTTCTCCGGGCGCTCCCCGGACGACCTGCTGGTGGAGTTCGTGGAGCTGCCGCGCGAGGTGCACCCCTACTACGTCTCCACCCAGGCGCACCCCGAGCTCCGGTCCCGGCCCACCCGGCCGCACCCGCTGTTCTCCGGGCTGGTCCGCGCCGCGATCGCGCGGCAGAAGGAGCTGCAGTTCCCGATCGACGAGACCGCGCTACGGCGCCGGGTGGCCGATCAGCCCGCGGAGTCGGTGGTATGACGGTCGAGGATCGCCCCGAGGCCTGGCAGGTGCACGAGGTCGAGCGGATCTGGCAGGGCGCAGCGCCGTTCTCCGTGCGCCGCGACACCATCTCCGCCCCCGGACGTCCCGACGAGACGTTCGGCCGCCTCGTCCTCGAGCACCCCGGCGCGGTCGTCGTGCTCGCGGTCGACGAGGAGGAACGCGCGCTGGTGCTGCACCAGTACCGGCACCCCGCCCTGCTGCGCTTCGTGGAGCTGCCCGCCGGCCTGCTCGACGTGGAGGGGGAGGACCCCGAGGCCGCGGCGCGGAGGGAGCTGCAGGAGGAGGGGCTGGTGCTGGCCGAGCGGTGGACGCACCTGCTGACGACGTACTCCTCCCCGGGCCTCTCCAGCGAGAGGATCTCCTACTTCCTCGCCGAGGGACTGACCGCCGCGACCGACCGTGGCGGCTTCGAGCCGGCGCACGAGGAGCTCGACATGACCCTCGAGTGGGTGCCTGTCGCCGACCTGCTGGAGGGAGTGCGCGAAGGCAGGGTGACCGACGGCCCCACCGCCCAGGCGGTGCTGGCCTACCTGCTGCTGCGCCGCTGAGCGCGCCCCCGCAGCCCGCACGGCAGCCCGTGACCGCGAGGGCGGCAGGCCCTACACTCGTCGGCGGTCGCCCCGACGGCGTGGCGGCCGCCCGGCGAGAGGAACCTGTCGATGAAGGTCGGCGTCCCCAAGGAAGTCAAGAACCACGAGTACCGCGTGGCCATCACCCCGATCGGCGTGCACGAGCTCACCGAGCACGGGCACGAGGTCTACGTCGAGAGGGAGGCGGGCTCCGGCTCGCTGATCCCCGACGCGGAGTTCGTGGCGGCGGGTGCCACGATGCTGGAGACGGCGGACGACGTCTGGGGCGCGGCGGACCTGGTGCTCAAGGTCAAGGAGCCCGTCGAGGAGGAGTACCACCGGATGCGGGAGGGGCAGACCCTCTTCACCTTCCTGCACCTGGCCGCGGACAAGCGGCTCACCGACGAGCTGGTGCAGCGCCGGGTCACCGCCATCGCCTACGAGACGGTACAGCTGCGGTCGGGGTCGCTGCCGCTGCTCTACCCGATGTCCGAGGTCGCCGGCTGCCTCGCCCCGCAGGTCGGCGCGCACGCGCTGATGAAGGCCCGGGGCGGCCGCGGGGTGCTGCTCGGAGGGGTCGGCGGGGTCGCCAACGCGCAGGTGGTGGTGATCGGCGCAGGGGTCTCCGGGCAGAACGCCGCCAACATCGCCCTCGGCATGGGTGCCGACGTCACGCTGCTGGACACCGACCTCGACAAGCTGCGGATGTCGTTCTGGCGCTACAACAACCGCGTGCACGGGCTGGCGTCGTCGAAGCTGGCCATCGCCCAGAAGGTGCGGGAGGCCGACCTGGTGATCGGCGCGGTGCTGATCCCCGGCGCCAGGGCTCCCAAGCTGGTCAGCAACGAGCTGGTCTCGCAGATGAAGCCGGGCTCGGTGCTGGTCGACATCGCGGTGGACCAGGGTGGCTGCTTCGAGGACACCCACCCCACCACGCACGCGGACCCGACGTACATGGTCCACGACTCGGTGTTCTACTGCGTCGCGAACATGCCGGGTGCGGTGCCGAACACCTCGACGTACGCCCTGACCAACGCCACCCTGCCGTACACCGTGGCGCTCGCGGACAAGGGGTGGCAGACCGCGCTGCGGGACAACCACTCGCTGGCCCTCGGGCTCAACGTGCACGCCGGCTCCCTGACCAACGCCCCGGTGGCCGAGGCGCACGGCATGGACAGCGTCGCGCTGGACGACGCGCTCGGCTGATCCGACGGTGCGGTCGTGACAGGGCAGGCAGGGTCTCGCCACGCTCGACCGGCCGACGCGGGCCCGGGTGACGTGCAGCGCGCGGTCCGCACCTACCTCGACCACCTGGTCGTCGAGCGGGGCCTCGCCGACAACACCGTGAAGTCCTACCGACGGGACCTGCGGCGGTACGCCGGCTGGCTGGCCGCCCAGGGGATCACCGGGCTGGACGGCATCCGCGAGGGCACCGTGACGTCGTTCCTGGTCGCGCTGCGCGAGGGGGACGCCGAGCACGCCCCCCTCAGCGCCGGCTCCGCCGGACGCACGGTGGTGGCGGTGCGGGGCTTCCACCGGTTCGCGGCCCGCGAGGGACTCACCCCCGCGGACCCCTCGGCCGACGTCCACCCCCCGGCACCGGCCAAGCGGCTGCCCAAGGCGCTCCCGCTCGTCGAGATCGAGCGGATCCTGGAAGCGGCCGGCGCTCCCGGCACCGCGCTGGCCCTGCGCGACCGGGCCCTGCTGGAGCTGCTCTACGGCACCGGCGCCCGCATCTCCGAGGCCGTCGGACTCGACGTCGGCGACCTCGATCTCGGCGACCTCGTCCCCGGCCACCTCGACCCGGACACCGCCGGGGTGACGGGCTCGGATCCGGGAGGCGGCTCGGCCCACGGCTCGGTGCTGCTGCGAGGCAAGGGCAGCAAGGAGCGCGTGGTGCCGGTGGGCTCCTACGCGATCGCTGCGATGCAGGCCTACCTGGTGCGGGGGCGGCCGGTCCTGGCGTCCGGGCAAGGGGCCGGTTCTGCGTCGGCGTCCTCGTCGCGAACCGCCGGTCGCGCCACCAGCGGCCGGGTCCTGTCGGCGGTGTTCCTCAACGCCCGGGGCGGCCGGCTGTCCCGGCAGAGCGCGTGGACCGTCCTGGTGCGTGCTGCCGAGCGGGCAGGCGTCACGTCCGAGGTGTCGCCGCACACGCTGCGGCACTCGTTCGCCACCCACCTCCTCGACGGCGGTGCCGACGTACGGGTGGTCCAGGAGCTGCTCGGTCACGCGTCGGTGACCACGACGCAGGTCTACACGCTGGTGACCGTGGACAGTCTGCGGGAGGTCTACGCCACCGCCCACCCGCGCGCGCTGGGCTGAGCGGGGGCTTCGGAGCCACGCGGGAGCGGGCGGGTCGCCCGGGCCCGGCGCGCCTCCACGGCGCATCCGTCGAGCGCGGATTTACTGGACCCGTAGCAACGTCGACCGGCCCGATCCCGAGGCCGCGAGACGCACCCCATAGAGTCGCCGCGGTGCGCGCGACGAACGACCACCGGCCCTCCGGTCGGTCACCGGCAGACCAGCGCGCAACGAGGCCCGACGAGAGGCACCGGCGTGAACGACCACGGCTCGAGGAACCCCTCGCACCTGCAGGGGGGCGGCGCACCCGAGATGCCTCCGCTGATGCCCGACCCCACCGCCTGGTCACGCCGTCCCGTTCCCGAGGAAGGGCCTGAGCAGATGAGCGAGCCGATCCCGTTCCGCCGCCCGGTCATGCCGTCGGCGAGCGGCTCCCGCGTCGCGGAGGAGCTGCACGTCGCCGACCCGCCCGGTCCGGCAGCGGTCCCCGACCCGGTCACGGAGCCGGACCCCGAACAGGTGGGGCAGCCGGTGCTGGGGCCGACGGGCCGCCCGCTGCCGCACATCCCCGAGCCCCGGCCGGTCACCAGCCACGGCGGAGCGCGGGTCATCTCGATGTGCAACCAGAAGGGCGGGGTCGGCAAGACCACCACGACCATCAACCTGGGCGCCGCTCTCGCCGAGCTCGGCCGCAAGGTGCTGCTGGTCGACTTCGACCCACAGGGGTCGCTGTCGGTGGGGCTGGGGCTGAACCCGCACGACCTGGAGCTGTCGGTCTACAACCTGCTGATGCAGCGGGACGTCACGGTCGACGAGGTCATCGTGCCGACCGACGTTCCCGGCATGGACCTGCTGCCGTCCAACATCGACCTGTCCGCGGCCGAGGTGCAGCTGGTGCAGGAGGTGGCCCGCGAGCAGACCCTCCAGCGGGTGCTGCAGCCGGCGGTCGCGCAGTACGACGTCATCCTCATCGACTGCCAGCCCTCGCTCGGGCTGCTCACCGTCAACGCGCTGACCGCCTCCGACGGCGTGCTGGTGCCGCTGGAGTGCGAGTACTTCGCGCTGCGCGGCGTCGCGCTGCTGAAGAACACCATCGACAAGGTCACCGAGCGGCTCAACCCGCGGCTGCGCATCGACGGCGTCCTCGGCACCATGTACGACGGACGCACGCTGCACGGCCGCGAGGTCATGGAGCGGCTGGTCGAGGCCTGGGGCGACACCGTGTTCCACACCGTGATCAGGCGCACCGTGAAGTTCTCCGACTCCACGGTCGCGGGCGAGCCGATCACGACGTACGCCTCCTCCTCCGCCGGAGCCGAGGCCTACCGCCAGCTCGCCAAGGAGGTGCTCGCCCGGTGTCCCGACGAGTGAGCGTCCCCGGAGCCGACGAGCTCTTCCGGCGCACCGTCGTCGCGACCGAGCACCAGAGCCCCGCGCTGCCGCCGGCGGCGACCGGTGACACGGGCGTCGGCACCAGCGGCGGCCCGGCCGAGCCCATCGCACCCCGGACCCCCAGCGGACGGGTGCGTCACGACCAGAAGATGACGGTCTACGTCACGGCGGACGAGCTGCTCGACCTCGAGCACGCGCGGCTGACGCTGCGCCGCGCCGGCCTCGTCGTCGATCGCGGCCGACTGGTCCGCGAGGCGGTGGCGCTCGCCCTGGCCGACCTGGAGCACAACGGCACGGACAGCGAGATCGCGCACCGTCTCAGCGACGCATGAGCACCGGGGTCGCGGTGGCACCGAGGCGGGCCGAGCCGTTCGCCGTCCACCTGGACAACTTCGAGGGGCCCTTCGACCTCCTGCTCAGCCTGATCGCGAAGCACAAGCTCGACGTCACCGAGGTGGCGCTGTCCACCGTCACCGACGAGTTCATCGCCTACCTCAAGGCGGCGGGCCCGGGCCTCGACCTGGAGCAGACCTCCTCGTTCCTGCTGGTCGCCGCGACGCTGCTGGACCTGAAGGCGGCCCGGCTGCTCCCGCAGGGTGACGTCGAGGACGAGGAGGACCTCGCCCTGCTCGAGGCCCGCGACCTCCTGTTCGCTCGGCTGATGCAGTACCAGGCCTACAAGCAGGTGGCGTCCGTGCTCGAGGGCCGGATGGCCGCTGAGGCCAAGAGAGCGCCGCGGGTGGTGGGGCTCGAGGAGCGCTTCGCCACCCTGCTCCCCGACGTGCTGATCGGCCTCGGCCTCGACGAGTTCGCCGCGCTGGCGGCGCGGGCGCTGGCGCCCAAGCCGGTGCAGGAGCTGTTCCTGGAGCACCTGCACGCTCCCGCCGTCAGCGTCCGCGAGCAGGGTGCCCTGGTGGTGGAGAGGCTCCGGCGGCACGGCACGATGACCTTCCGGGCGCTGTCCGGCGACTCGCCGGACACGTTGACGACGGTGGCGCGATTTCTCGCGCTCCTCGAGCTGTTCCGCGAAGGCGCCGTCTTCTTCGACCAGGTCACCCCGCTCGGTGAGCTGACCGTGCGCTGGACCGGCGAGGACGCCGACGTGCAGATCAACGATGAGTTCGACGGCACGGTGAGCGTCGATGCGGGTCACAGCGAGGCTGGACAGAGCGGGCCGGGGGAGACCTCGTGACCGGGTCGGCCCCCGAGGACCTCGACGCGCCGGACGGCGAGGCGGGCAGGACTGCTCCGGTGTCGGACCCGGTCGAGGCCGCACGACCGGCCGTCGATCTGCGGCCCGCGTTGGAGGCCGTGCTCATGGTCGCCGACCAGCCCCTCGACTCGGTCACGCTGGCCTCGGCGGTCGGCTACCCGCCCGGCGAGGTGGCCGCGGCCCTGGACGCGCTCACCGCGGAGTACGCCGAGCAGGACCGCGGCTTCGACCTGCGCAACGTGGCGGGCGGGTGGCGGTACTACACCCGCGAGGAGTACGCCGGGGCCGTGGAGCGCTTCCTGCTCGACGGCCAGCAGGCACGCCTGACCCAGGCGGCCCTCGAGACCCTCGCCGTCGTGGCCTACCAGCAGCCCGTCAGCCGGGCCCGGGTCTCCGCCGTCCGAGGGGTCAACGTGGACGGCGTGATGCGGACCCTGGTGGCGCGCGGACTGGTCGAGGAGGCGGGCCAGGACCCGGAGACGACGGCCGTTCTCTACCGCACGACCAGCTACTTCCTCGAACGGATCGGCGTTGCGTCCCTCCACGACCTCCCGGACCTGGCCCCGTTCCTGCCCGAGATGGACGACCTCGACGACCCCGACGGCCACGTGGGCTCCGGCGGGCAGGGGGAGCAGCTCGAGGCGCCGTCGCCGGCGGGAAGCGCGCCCGGCACGACATGAGCGTCGAGACCGACGCCGACGGTCTGGTCCGGCTGCAGAAGCTGCTCGCCCAGTCAGGGGTGGCGAGCCGGCGCAGGTGCGAGGAGCTCATGCTCGCGGGCCTCGTCGAGGTCGACGGAGAGGTGGTCACCCGGCTCGGCACCAAGGTCGACCCGGCCAGGGCGGTGGTCCGGGTCGACGGCCGCAGGCTGCCCCCGGTGAGTCCGCACGTGTACCTGGTGCTCAACAAGCCCCGCGGCGTGGTCTCCACAATGTCGGACCCCCAGGGCCGCCGTACGCTCTCCGACCTCCTCGGTGACCGGTCCGAGCGGCTCTTCCACGTCGGACGGCTCGACACCGACACCGACGGCCTGATCCTCCTCACCAACGACGGCGACTTCGCCCAACGGGTGGCGCACCCCTCCTACGAGCTGGACAAGGCCTACGTCGCAGAGGTCGAGGGTCGGGTGAGCCGGGCGACGGTGCGCCGGCTGCTGGCCGGGGTGACGCTGGAGGACGGCGCCGTCGACGTCAGCTCGTGCCGGATCGTCTCCACCCACGGTGAGCGCTCGATCGTCGAGCTGGTCATCCACGAGGGCCGCAACCGCATCGTGCGGCGGCTCCTCGACGAGGTGGGTCACCCGGTGCGGCGCCTCACCCGCACCGCCATCGGGCCGGTGCTGCTGCAGGGCCTGCCCAGCGGTCACCTGCGCGAGCTCACCCGCGACGAGCTCGGGGTACTGCTGGATGCCGCGAAGCTGTGACCCGCCGCGTCGTTAGGGTGTGGCCGTGACCGTCCGAGCCGTGCGCGGCGCCACCCAGCTCGAAGAGGACGTGCGCGAGCACCTGCTGGACCGGGTCGCCGAGATGGTGCTCGACGTCATGACCGCCAACGACCTCGAGGTCGACGACTTCATCAGCGTGGTCTTCACCGCCACCTCCGACCTCGTCTCGGAGTTCCCCGCGTACGCCGCACGACGGCTCGGCTTCGGCGAGGTACCCCTGCTGTGCGCCCGCGAGCTCGAGATCGAGGGATCGATGCCGCGGGTGGTGCGGATGCTTGCCCACGTCGAGACGGACCGGCCCCGCGCGGACATCACCCATGTCTACCTGCACGGCGCCGCGGCCCTGCGTCGCGACCTGACCCGGGTCCGCGAGGTCCCCGATGGGGCGTGAGCGGCCGGTCCTCGTGGTGGGTGCCGGCCTGCTGGGGACGTCGATCGGGCTGGCGCTGCGCCGCCGCGGCAGGGAGGTGGCCCTCACCGACATCAGCGAGGACAACCTGCGCGTAGCCCGGGGGCTGGGAGCCGCGAGCGTGGACGCGGACGCCGTACGCCCGGGGCTGGTGGTGGTGGCGGTCCCCCCGGACCGGCTCGGTGAGTGCATCGCCGATGCCCTGAGCAGGACCAGCGCCGTGGTGACCGACGTCGGCAGCATCAAGACCCGCCCGCTCGAGGAGGCGCGGTCGCGGGTGGGCGCGGAGGCGCTGCGCCGTTACGTGGGGAGCCACCCGATGGCGGGCAGCGAGCGCTCCGGACCGCTGGCGGCGTCGGCTGCGCTCTTCGACGGCCGGCCCTGGGCGGTGACTCCGCATGCGACGTCCGACCCGGCCGGTGTGTCCCTGGTCACCGAGCTCGCCGAGGCGTGCGGGGCGAGCCCGGTGAGCTTCACCCCCGGCGAGCACGACGAGGCGGTCGCCCGCACCTCGCACCTGCCGCACCTGCTGGCCTCGCTGGTGGCGGGGCGGCTGGCCGACGCGCCCGACGAGCACCTGGCGCTGTCGGGCCAGGGGATCCGCGACGTCACCAGGATTGCCGCGGGCGACCCCGCTCTGTGGCAGCAGATCGTCGGCGGCAACGCCGCCGCGCTCGCCGCGCTGTTGCGCGACGTGCGCGACGACCTGGACACGCTGCTGTCCGCCCTGAAGGACCACGATCGCGGCCCCGTCGGGCTGCTGCTGGACCGCGGCGTGCAAGGGACCACGAGGATCCCCGGCAAGCACGGTACCCCCACGGGCGCGACGGCCACTGTGTTCGTCGCCATCCCCGACCACCCCGGCGAGCTGGCGCGCCTGTTCGCGGACGCCCGTGACATCGGCGCCAACATCGAGGACGTGCGGATCGACCACGACCCCGCACGTGCGTACGGCCTGCTGGAGCTGACCGTGCTGGCGGACTCCGCGGACCAGCTGCTCGGCTCCCTCGCGGATCGGGGCTGGACCGCGCACCGGTAGGTGCAGCGTCCCACCTGCCGCCGGCCCCCGACTGCATAGTCCTTTCGGGTCATCCTCCTTGGTTGTGCGGTGGGGTGGTTGTGTGGCTGTTTGGCTGTGGCTGGTCGCCCGGGTCGGGCGGTGGTGCGTTCTGTTTCTGGGAGGACTCCTTCATGCGCTTTTCTGCTCTTGTGTCTCGGGCGGCGGTTTCGGTTTCGCTTGTCGGTCTGGGTACGGGGTTGTTGGTGCTGCAGGCGCCAGCTGCGGCCGCGGCGACGCCCGCTGCCACACCTGCGGCGTCGACTGCCACCGCCGGACCCCACTCGTGGTTTCGTGATCCGTTGACGGTGGGGCAGCGTCGGGCCGCGGTGGCGGTGCCGGAGCGTCCGCGTCGGTATGTGGGGAAGTTGCGTTGGACGAAGGCGCTTTATCGGACGCGAGCGGGGCGGTTGGCGGTGCCGGCGTCGTGGGCGGTGGGGAAGAGTGTGGTGGCGCCGCAGGCGTTGACATTTGATCGGGCGGGTCTGTTCAAGGTGATGAGCTCGACGCCGTCGCGGCATACGCGGGTGCAGGTGCGTCGGTTGGCTCGTAGTTTTGGGTTGGTGCGGGCGATTCGGTGTGAGGGGTATGCCGATCATGCGGGTCGTCCCGGTCGGGAGCGGCCGATCAGTCTGGCGCGGGCGCGGGCGATCTGCGCGTTGTTCAAGAGCAGGCATCCGTCGATCGTGACGCGTGCGGTCGGCTTTGGCGGCACTCACCCGGCTGTGGTCGGGGGCCGGGCGTGGCAGCGGTCGGCGAACCGTCGGGTGGTGGTGGCGGTGACCGCGTCTCGGCGTGCCGCGACGGTCCCGTCCGCGCCGGTGCTGCGGACGGTGTCTGCGGGTGATCGGTCCGTGGCGGTGCGTTTCGGTCGCCCGGCCCGTAGCGGTGGGGAGCCGGTGACGCGGTACCAGGTGAGCACGGATGCGGGCGCCACGTGGCGTGGGGTGACGGTTTCTGGTCGCAGCCCCTACTCGGTCGTGCTGCGGAAGCTGACCAACGGCGAGCAGGTCGAGGTCGCGGTGCGGGCGGGGAACTCGGTGGGCTGGAGCCGTCGCAGCCGCGTGCTGAGGGCGACGCCGGTTGCGCCTGCGCCGCCGGTGACGCCGAGTGCGCCGAAGGTGCTCGAGGTGACGCCGGGTGCCTATGGGGTGGTGGTGAGGTTTGCCCCGTCCGCGGAGCACGGCGACCAGGTGACGGGGTATCAGATCTCCGCTGATGGCGGGAAGACGTGGAAGCCGGTGGCGGAGGGCGATCTCGGCAGTGCCGGGACCTACACGGTGACGATGACGGGTCTGCCGGCTGGTCAGCCCGTGCAGGTGGTGGTGCGGGCGATGTGGGCCGGTGGGTCCACCGGTGGCGGCACCGACCCGGTGGTGGAGACCCCGTACGGCGTCCCGGGGGCTGTGACCGTGAAGGCAAAGGGCACGGACGGGACCATCTCGGTGGTGTTCGCGGCACCCAAGGATGATGGCGGTGCCCTGGTGACCGGCTACCAGGTCGACTACGGGCAGGGGTGGACCGACGTCACCGTGGAGCCCTATGGCAACGGGACCGGTCTGGTGGTGACCAGGGACGGCCTGGTCAACGGCACCACCTACCCGGTGCGGGTCCGGGCGGTCAACAAGGCGGGTGCGGGTGCGGCCAGTGTCACGGTGCAGGTGACCCCGCACACGGTGCCGGGTGCACCGGTGATCACCAAGAGCCAGGGCTTCGACGGTGCTGTGGCGGTGTCGTTCACGGCTCCGGTCGAGGATGGCGGGGCGCCGGTCACGGGCTACCAGATCTCCTATGGCGGGGACTGGTTCGAGGTGGACTCGACCCCGACCAAGGACGGGGTGTGGAAGGTGGTGCGGTCCGGGTTCACCAACGGCAACACCTACCCCGTCCATGTCCGCGCCCTCAACCGTGCCGGTCACGGCCCGGCCAGTGTCGTGCACGTGACCCCGGTCGCGGTCCCCGACGCCCCCGTCCTGACCGGGGCGGTCGCTGGTGACGGCGCCGCCGAGTTGACCATCGCGGCACCCGCCCACGACGGCGGCAAGGCGGTGAGCGGTTACCAGGTCTCCACCGACGGCGGCGCGACGTGGTCGTCGATCGAGGTGTCGGGTGAGAGCCCCTTCACGGTCGAGCTGGAGGACCTCCTCAACGGTGTGGAGCTGTCGGTGCTGGTGCGGGCCGGCAACGAGGTCGGCTGGAGCACGCCGAGCAACGCGCTTGCGGTGACGCCGCTGTCCGGGGCGCCGAGCGCCCCGCGGATGATCCAGGGGGTCGGGAGCGCCTACCAGGTTGCGGTCACCTTCGATGCGCCGGTCACGAACCCGGACAAGGTCACCGGCTACCAGTACTCCACCGACGGCGGCGAGACCTGGACACCGGTCGCCGAGGGCGAACTGTCCGGTGAGGGGCCCTACACGCTGACCCTGACCGGTCTGGACGCCGGAACAGGCGTCGACGTGTGGGTCCGCGCGGTGTGGAGCGGCGGGACCGGTGCGCCCAGCGACGCCGTGTCGGCCACCCCCTACGGGACCCCTGGCGCTCCGAGCATCGTCAACAGCCGGGGCATCTACGGCAACATCATGGTGTCGTTCGAGGCCCCCCACAATGATGGCGGCAGCCCCGTCACCAGCTACCAGATCACCTACGGCGGCGACAACTGGACCGACGTCATCCCGGAGACCAACGGTGGACTGTGGAGGATCGATGCCGACGGGTTCACCAACGGCGTCACCTACCCGGTGCAGGTCCGAGCGGTCAACGCCGCCGGCAAAGGCCAGGCCAGCGAGGCGGTGGACATCAAGCCGATCGTTGCCCCGAACGCCCCGACCTTGACCTCGGTCACCAGCGGTGACCGGGCCCTGACGGTGGTGTTCGACCCACCGCCGAGCGGTCCGTCCAATCCCGTCACGGGCTACCAGGCGTCCACCGCAGACGGCTTCGGCTGGTACAAGGTCGAGCCCACCGAGACCGGCGACGGTCGTCAGCTCACCTTCGACCTGACCGGTCTCACCAACGGAGTCTTCTACGAGGTCGCGGTGCGCGCCACGAACCTGGCCGGTGAAAGCCCCAAGAGCGCGACCCTGACCCGCGCGCCCTCCACGGTCCCCGGTGCCCCCACCCTCACCTCCGCCACCGCGGACAAGAAGACGGTCACCCTCGCCTTCACCGCACCACAGGACAACGGCGGCTCCGTCATCACCAAGTACCAGTACCAGCAGGACGACGGCCAGTGGCAGGACCTCACCCACACCGGCACCGGCCCCTACACCGCCACCATCACCGACCTCGCCAACGCCACCTACACATTCAAGGTCCGTGCCGTCAACGCCGCAGGTGTCGGCGACACGAGCAACACGGCTTCTGTGAAGGTCGAAGTACTCACCAATCCGCCAGCCGCGCCGACCGTTCTCAGCGCTTACTGGTGGGGCGAGGGCGACGCCATGTTCTCCTACAGGACGCCGGCGAACAACGGAGCACCCATCACCGGGTACGAGTGGACCTGGAAGGACGGCGACACGTGGCAG
>DASQDP010000029.1:0-22742 GCA_035634095.1 Nocardioidaceae bacterium
TGCCGCCTTGCGCGCGTCCGTGTGCACGATGGTCACATGGACAGCCCTTCTCCCGCGGTGCTCTGGAGCGGGTCGTGACGCCGCCGCTGGAGCTGTCGCCGGAGCAGTGCGCGGAGCTCCTGGGGCGGGGGGTGGTCGGCCGGGTCGCCATGGCCACCCCTCTCGGGCCGCGGATCGTGCCGGTGAACTACGCCGTGCACGACGGGGCGGTCGTCTTCCGCACCGCCCCCTACAGCGAGCTCAGCACCTACGGCTGGAACACGGAGCTCGCCTTCGAGGTGGATCATCTCGACGACGAGACGCACCAGGGCTGGAGCGTGGTGGCGCTCGGGCGGGCCCACGTGGTCGCCGACCCGGAGGAGCTCGATGCCATCCGCAGGTCCTGGGAGCCGCAGCCGTGGGCCGGCGGGACCAGGAACCTCTACGTCCGGCTGCCGTGGCGGGAGCTGAGCGGGCGCCGGGTCGGCGACGAACGGCCCGCCCCGTCGACGGCTCCGCGCCGACGCGTCGTCTGAGCGCCCAGCACTAGGCTGCGGGGCCATGGGCCGCTCCAGGAACGACGCGCGGACCGACCCCGGGCCGCACACGGGGCCGGACCCGGGGCCGGACCCCGGGACCAGGCCGGACACCAGGTCGGACAGCGGTGCCTCGCGGTCGGATGACGGGGCCCTGCTCGACGCGGTCGTCGCCATCAGCTCGGACCTCGACCTGCACAGTGTGCTGGACCGCATCGTGGTCTCCGCCTGCCGCATCACCGGCGCGAGGTACGGCGCGCTGGGCGTGCTCGACGACGCTGGAGGGCTCGCCGACTTCGTCACCTCCGGGCTCAGCCCCGAGGAGCACCGGGCCATCGGCCACCTGCCCCGGGGCCACGGGATCCTGGGCCTCCTGATCCGCCGGCCGGAGCCGTTGCGGCTGCGGCACCTGCGAGAGCACCCGGACGCGGTCGGGCTGCCGCCGCACCACCCACCGATGGACAGCTTCCTGGGCGTCCCGGTGCGCATCCGCGGGACCGTCTTCGGCAACCTGTACCTGACCGAGAAGGCCGGTGGTGCCGAGTTCACCGCCGAGGACGAGCGGCTGGTGCTGGCGCTGGCCAACGCGGCCGGCCACGTCGTCGAGAACGCTCGAGCCTTCGCCCTGAGCGAGCTGCGACGACGGTGGCTGGAGGCCTCCGCGCTGATCGTCGACTCGCTGCAGCCTCCGGTGCGGCTCGACGACGCCCTGCTGAACATCGCCGAGGGCGCTCGCCGGGTCGCCCGCGGCACGTCGGCGGCGGTCGTCCAGGCCTCGGAGGGCGAGCACCACGTCGCGGCGACCGACGGCGCCACGGCCTCCAGCCTGACCGAGCTGGTGATGTCCGTCGAGAAGCACGTCGAGCGGGCCGAGCGGGACGCCGAGCTGGTCGTCGTACCGGACGCCGAGGCGGGCACCGTGGTGCTCGTGCCGCTGCGCGCCCGCGTCGCGCAAGGGGGTGTCCTGCTGGTGACGCTCGACCACGGCCGGGGAGCCCTCGCGGGGGAGGAGGCGGCGCTGTTCGCATCCTTCGCCGACCAGGCGTCCCTGGCGCTCGACCGCGCGCAGGCCATGTCCGAGCGCGAGGAGCTCATGCTGGTCGCCGACCGCGACCGCATCGCCCGGGACCTGCACGACCTGGTCATCCAGCGTCTGTTCGCCACCGGTCTGCAGCTGCAGGGCGTACGACGGATCGCGGGCAGCGACGACCTGCGCAGCCGGCTGGACGCCGCGGTGGCGGACCTGGACGTCACGATCCGCGACATCCGCTCCACGATCTTCGAGCTCCAGACCGTGCACGAGCTCTCGTTGCGGGCGGACGTCCGTGGGGTGGTCAAGGAGTACGTCCCGGTGCTCGGCTTCTCGCCCCTGGTGCGCACCGCTGGGCCGGTGGACACGGCCGTCCCCGACCAGGTGGGCGTCCAGCTCCTCGCGGTACTGCGGGAAGCGCTGTCCAACGTCGCCCGGCACTCGGGCGCGGACGCCGCAGTGGTGGAGGTCGTGGTCACCGAGTCCGAGGTCACCCTGCTGGTCACCGACAACGGGTCCGGGCTGCCTGCGGAGCGGCGGGAGAGCGGGCTGCGCAACGTGCGCCGACGGGCCACCGATCACGGCGGCACCGTGCGGCTCCTCGAGGAGGAGCCGCACGGCACGAGGCTGGAGTGGTCGGTGCCCCTGTGAGGGGCGCCGCCTACCGGAGGATCGGTGCGCGGCGCACGAGGCGGGTCCGGCCCCAGGCAGCGCCCGCCCCCCAGGTGTCACCGGCCACGGTGAGACCGAGGACGACCATCGCGATCGCCCCCAGCACGTGGTCGTCGAGCACCGGGTTGTTCGGCGGCGGCAGCACGACGGTCCACATCAGCAGGTACATCACGAAGCCGGCGGTCGTTCCCAGCCGCATCGCTATCCCGAACGTGAGCGCGACGCCGATGCCGAGCAGGCCGGCCATGAACAGCAGGTTCACCCACGCCTGACCGGCGAGGGAGTGGTAGAGCTCCTGGAAGGGCCCGGAGGCGCCGAACTTCAGGAAGCCGAGTGTCGGGTTGCCCCCGTTGACCCAGGCGTCCGCGCCCAGGAAGTCGGTGCCGGTCTTGGCGCCCTGGTCGTCGAGGACCGCACCGGTGGCGAAGCCGAGGGCGAGCAGCTTGTCGAAGAAGGCCCACAGGAACGTGAGACCGAAGGCGATGCGCAGGACCGCGAGTGCCTTGCGTGCTGCACCGCTGGTCACGACGCGGCTGGTGTGGACGGTGGTGGACGCGGTGGGTGCGTGCTGGCTGACGGCGGTCATGGTGTGCCTCCCGTGCCGGGCCCCGATCTGAGGCGCCGTGACACCTCCAGCGTGGGGCGCGGCGGTCGAGCAAGGTCAGGGCTGACCGGCAGGTCCAGCCGGGTCCTAGGTCCCGACCCGAGACCGGCGTCTGGAAGGCTGTCGCGGACGACCCCTCAGCCCAGCAGCCGGGAGGCCAGCACGGCGGCCTGGGTGCGCCGCTCGAGGCCGAGCTTCGACAGCACGCTGGACACGTAGTTCTTCACCGTCTTCTCGGCGAGGAACATCCGCTCACCGATCTGGCGGTTGGTCAGGCCCTCCGCGATCAGCACGAGCACCTTGCGCTCCTGGTCGGTCAGCGTGGCGAGCTCGGGGTGCTCCTCGGCTCCGCTGCGCACCCGCTCGAGGACCCGCGTCACCAGGCTGGGGTCCAGCAGCGAATGCCCGGCCGCCACCCGGCGTACGCCGTCGACGAGGTCGTGTCCGGTGATCTGCTTGAGCACGTAGCCCGCGGCACCGGCGAGGATCGCGGAGAAGAGCGCCTCGTCGTCGTCGTAGCTGGTGAGGATCAGCGCCGCGATGGTCGGGTCGACGGAGCGTACGTCGCGGCAGACGTCGATGCCGCTGCCGTCGGGCAGACGGGCGTCGAGCACCGCGACGTCGGGCCGCAGCGCCGGGATGTGCGACGTGGCCTCGGCCGCCGAGCCGGACTCGCCCACCACGGCGATGTCGCCGTCGCTCTCGAGCAGGTCGCGCAGTCCCCGGCGCACCACCTCGTGGTCGTCGAGCAGGTAGATGCGGATCGGGTCGTGGGCCACGGGGTCGTTTCTACCCCATGCCCGCGACCGGCGCGGTGGTGACGAGGTGACCGGTGCGCGTCCCCCGCCGGCCTGCGCTCGCTGCTCCCGGCTCAGACCAGGCCGACGTACTCCTTGGCGCGCTGCACCAGGTCGAAGCGGAGGACCGCCCAGATCACCGCGCCGGCGAGCACCAACCCGCCGACGGTGATGAGCGAGGAGCTCACCGGGTGCTGCTTGGCCTGCTGCCAGGCTGCCGCCCCCTTGGCCTTGGCGGAGGCGAAGAACTTGTGCGCCCACGCGAACTCCGTCGACCAGATCCACAGGCCGAGCACCATCGGCGGGATGGTGAGCGGGCCGGGCAGCACCACGAGCGCACCCCCCGCCGCGATGCAGAGGAGACCGGCGAGGAAGACGCCGATGCGCCACACCAACCGAGTGCCCGGGTTGCTCCGCATCCTGGCCCGGAACGAGTGCCGCGGCGCAGGGGCCTCACCGCCCAGGGCGTCGGAGTGCTCCTCGGGGCCGGTGCCACTGACGCTGCTCATGCGGGATGCTCCTGGAACGGCGGGGATGGGCAGGGATGTTGCCGCCCGGCGGAGGACCGGCCGGTCAGTCCTTCCGGGCCCAATCTACGGGGCCCCGCCATACTGTCCCGGTGCTGACGCCTCCGGCCACCGACGCCCTGCGAGCTCTGCCTCCCCTGCGCCGCGAGGTGTTCGAGGCTCGCGTCCAGCGCTGGCTCCCCGACCTGGTGGACGCGCTGCACGGGTTGTACGTCGACGCGTCCGAGGTCGCGGACCGGCTCGTCGTGCTCGCCGCCCGGGCCTACGCCGAGCGGGACGACGAGCTGCACTCGCTGGACCTGCGGCGGTCGCTGGAGCCTGACTGGTTCCAGAAGCCGTCGATGGTGGGCTACGCCGCCTACACCGAGCGGTTCGGGGGCACCCTGGCCGGGGTCGCAGACGCCACCGACTACCTCACCGACCTGGGCATCACCTACCTGCACCTGATGCCCCTGCTCGAGCCGCGCCCGCAGCCCAACGACGGGGGCTACGCCGTCGCCGACTTCCGCAGCGTCCGCCCGGACCTGGGCACCATGGACGATCTGCGCACGCTCGCCCGCCGCCTTCGACGGGAGGGGATCAGCCTCTGTCTCGACCTCGTCCTGAACCATGTGGCGCGAGAGCACGAGTGGGCCCGCCGCGCGCGGGCCGGTGAGCAGCGCTACCGCGACTACTTCTACGTCTACCCCGACCGCACGATGCCCGACGCGTTCGAGCGGACCCTGCCGGAGGTGTTCCCGGACTTCGCGCCCGGCAGCTTCACCTGGGACGACGAGCTCGACGGCTGGGTCTGGACCACCTTCAACGCCTACCAGTGGGACGTCAGCTGGGCGAACCCCGACGTGCTCTGCGAGTACGCCGACATCGTGCTCAACCTGGCCAACCACGGGGTCGAGGTGCTTCGGCTGGACGCCATCGCCTTCACGTGGAAGCGCATGGGCACGAACAGCCAGAACCAGCCGGAGGTGCACGACCTCACCCAGGCGCTGCGGACAGTCGCTCGGATGGCCTGCCCGGCGCTGGCCTTCAAGGCGGAGGCGATCGTCGGTCCCCGGGACCTGGTGGCCTACCTCGGCACCGGCCGGCACGCCGGCAAGGTCAGCGATCTGGCCTACCACAACGGGCTGATGGTGCAGATCTGGTCGATGCTGGCCAGTGGCGACGTCCGGCTCGCCGCCCGTGCCCTGCAGCAGCTGCCCGCTCCGCCGCCGACCACCGCCTGGATCGCCTACGCCCGCGGCCACGACGACATCGGGTGGGCGATCACGGAGGAGGACGCGGAGGCGGTCGGTCTGTCCGGGCCCGCGCACCGGTCCTTCCTCTCCGACTTCTACTCGGGCGCCTTCCCGGGCTCCTGGGCGCGGGGCCTGGTGTTCCAGGAGAATCCCGCCACCGGTGACCGGAGGATCTCCGGGTCGCTGGCGTCGCTGGCGGGGTTGGAGGCCGGCGACCCGTGGGCGGTACAGCGGATCCTCCTGGCGCACGCGCTGATGTTCGGCTTCGGCGGCCTGCCGGTGATCTGGATGGGGGACGAGCTCGGCCTGCTCAACGACGCCGACTGGGAGGCCTCGGCGCCCGTCCCGGAGCGGCCCGGGGAACTTCCGGACAACCGCTGGTTGCACCGGCCGCGGATGCCGTGGCCGGTGCCGCCCGACGAGCACGGCATCCAGGCAGGGATACGCCACCTGGTGCTGGCGCGGGCCTCGCTGCCGCACCTGCACGCCTCCGTCAGCGCCGACGTCCTGGACCCGAGGGACGGGGGGGTCCTGCTCGTGGCACGACGGCACGCACTGGGGACGATGCTCGGCGCCTACAACGTGATGGCCGGGCCGCGGCACGTCCCTCTCGACGTTCTCCGCGGCCTCGGCATCGACCCCGCCACGGCGGTGGACCACCTGGCCGGGACGACGCCGGCCATCTCCGACGACGCGGTGCAGCTGCCGCCGTACGCCGCGGTGTGGCTGACCGCCGGTTGACGCCGGTCGACGTGCCGCCGGCCCCGCTCGTGCGCGGGACCGGACGGCGGGCCTGGGCCGGTGCTCAGCCCTGGCCGGTCGAGATCGCGGTCTGGGACGCGGCGTCGGAGGCGGTGTGGTTGATCTCGACCTTGCGCGGCTTCGCCCGCTCCGCGACGGGCACCTCCAGCCGCAGCACGCCGCTGTCGTAGCTGGCGCGGATGTGCTCGAGGTCGAGGTTGTCCCCGAGCACCAGCTGCCGGCTGAAGAGGCCGGTCGGACGCTCGGAGGCCAGCATCTCCCAGTCGCCGTTGCGGGCCGGGCGCTCGGCGCGCAGCGTCAGCACGTTGCGCTCCACGTCGATGTCCAGCGTCTCGGGTCGCACGCCGGGCAGGTCGAACTCGAGGACGAAGCGGTCGCCCTCACGCCACGCGTCCATCGGCATGACCGCGGGCCGCGACGTGGTCCCGGCCCCCAGCACCTGCTGGGCCAGACGGTCGAAGTCACGGAACGGGTCGGTGCGCATCAGCATCGCTGTCTCCTTCCAGTAGGTGTCAGGCTGCGGTGATCTATACCAGCCATGTGAGGTTTTTTATACCTCGCGTATCCTGATCGCGCAAGCCCTTCACCAGGTCCGTCGCCGATCCGGCGAGGCCGGACAGTCGGCCGGAGAGGAGCACTCGTGGCGCGTACCGGATCCGCCCGCGGCGTCTACGCGATCTCGGTGGCGGCCGAGCTCACCGGGACGGCGGTGCAGAACCTGCGCGTCTACGAGCGGCACGGCCTGGTGGAACCCACCCGGACCGGGGGCGGGACCCGCCGCTACAGCGAGGACGACCTCGACCGGATCCGCCGCGTGCTGAGGCTGCTCGCGGCGGGGCTGAACCTCGCGGGCATCGCCCTCGTGCTCGAGCTCGAGGACGACAACGACCGGCTGCGCCGGCTCACCGGTGAGCGGCAGGACGAGCGGACGGAGGCGGGACGATGATCACCCGGGACCTGGCCCTGGAGCTGGCCCACCGGGGGTTGCCGTGGAGCCCTGCCAGCGGCGACCGGTTCTTCGTCCCGGACCGCGACCTCGACGACGAGGTCTTCGTGGTGAGCGGCATGGCCATCGACGTCTCGGAGCTGCCCTCGGGCACCGAGATGCGCTTCAACGGCACGGTGGAGTGGGCGCTCGACAGCATCGCCCAGACCGAGGTGGTGTGGCTGCCGCGCGAGGAGCAGCTGCGCGACGCGCTCGGGGACCGGTTCCTGCGGCTGGAGCGGATCGACGCCGGGACCGGGGGCTACGCGGTGGTGCTGGCGCCCGCGTCCGGGCCCGGGGGCCCCAGCAGGCGAGGCGACGAGCGCACCGACGGGCTCCGGCACGTGGACATCGACGCGGAGCGCGCCTACGCCCGAGCCCTGCTCGCCGTGCTGCCCGGTTGAGCCGCCGGGCCTCCTGCGGGGGCCGACGCGGCAGGGCGGTCACACCCCGTGTCCCGGCCTCGGTGCGGCATCGCGCACACAGGGTGTCAAGGGGTCGTTAAGAAGCGTGCGCACGGCGGCGGCGGGGGCACACCATCGAGCGTGGACCCGACCGGGGGCGCGTCGAAGGACGACGCAGCGGGGTCCGTCGAAGGAGCACGATGAGCACCGCCGTACGAACCGAGGACGCTGCCGTCCGGGACCGACGGGTCCGCGGCTGGCTGATGGAGGACATGGCCGAGCGGGCCACCCAGCATCCCGGGCCGCACGCCACCACGCTGCGCAGCGGCAAGCACCCGTGGTGGAAGGTCATGTGCCTCACCGGCGTCGACTACTTCTCCACCTTGGGGTACCAGCCCGGGATCGCCGCGGTGGCAGCCGGCGCACTGTCTCCCTTCGCGACGCTGGTGCTGGTGGCGCTGACGCTGCTCGGGGCGCTGCCCGTCTACCGCCGGGTCGCCGAGGAGTCGCCGCACGGCGAGGGCTCGATCGCGATGCTGGAGCGGCTGCTGACCAACTGGGCGGGCAAGCTGCTGGTCCTCGTCCTGCTGGGGTTCGCAGCCACCGACTTCCTCATCACGATGACCCTGTCGGCCGCCGACGCGACAGCCCACATCATCGAGAACCCCAACGTCCCGGCGTTCCTGCACGATCACCCCGTGGCGATCACCGTCGCCCTGCTGGCCCTCCTCGGCGGGGTCTTCCTGCGCGGGTTCACCGAGGCGATCGGGGTCGCGGTCGTCCTGGTGGCCAGCTACCTGGCGCTCAACGTCGTCGTGATCGGTGTGTCGCTGTGGGAGATCGCGAGCCGGCCGAGCGTGGTCGGGGACTGGTCGACCGCTCTGACCACCCAGCACGGCGACCCGCTCATGGTCGTCGCGCTCTCGCTGCTGGTCTTCCCCAAGCTCGCCCTGGGCATGTCGGGCTACGAGACGGGGGTCGCGGTGATGACCCACATCCAGGGTGACGACTCCGACACCGAGGAGCGCCCGGTGGGACGGATCCGCGGCACCAAGCGGATGCTGGCGACCGCCGCCGTGATCATGAGCTGCTTCCTGCTGACCAGCAGCGTCGTCACCACGATGCTCATCCCGGCGGCCGAGTTCGAGGAGGGCGGCGACGCGTCCGGTCGGGCGCTGGCCTATCTCGCACACGGCTACCTCGGGAACGTGTTCGGCACCGTCTACGACATCAGCACCATCGCGATCCTCTGGTTCGCGGGGGCCTCGGCGATGGCCGGCCTGCTGAACCTGATCCCCAAGTACCTCCCCCGCTACGGCATGGCACCCCAGTGGGCGCGCGCCGTACGCCCCCTGGTGCTGGTCCTGACCGCGGTCGCGTTCCTTGTCACCTGGATCTTCGAGGCCGACGTGAACGCGCAGGGCGGCGCCTACGCCACCGGGGTCCTGGTCCTCTTCACCTCGGCCGGCATCGCGGTCACCCTGGCCGCCCGGCGGGCCGGGCAGCGCAAGCGGACGATCGCGTTCGCGGTGATCACGCTGGTGTTCGTGTACACCACGGTCGACAACGTCATCGAGCGTCCCGACGGCGTCAAGATCGGGGCCTGCTTCATCGCCGCGATCCTGGTGATCTCCCTGGCCTCCCGGCTCTCGCGGTCCTTCGAGCTGCGCACCACCGACCTGCGGCTGGACCCGACCGCCGAGCTCTTCCTGCGCGACTGCGCCCGCCGCACCATCCGTCTGGTCGCCAACGAGCCAGGCGCCCGTGACCGCTCGGAGTACGCCGACAAGCTGCGCCAGATCACGGCCGACCACGACCTGCCCGACGGCAGCGACGTCGTCTTCGTCGAGGTGACGGTCGCCGACCCGTCCGAGTTCGAGAGCACCCTCGACGTGCACGGTGAGGTGCGGCACGGCGCCTACCGGGTGCTGCGCGTGGAGTCGTCCTCGGTGCCCAACGCGCTGGCCTCGCTGCTCCTCGAGATCCGCGACCTCACCGGGACGATCCCGCACGTCTACTTCGAGTGGACCGAGGGCAACCCCGTCCCCAACCTGCTGCGGTTCCTGATGTTCGGCGTGGGGGAGGTGGCGCCGCTCACCCGAGAGGTGCTGCGGCGCGCGGAGCCGCGGCGGGAGCGTCGTCCTCACGTGCACGTGAGCTAGCCGCGGAGAGCCGGGGGTCCTCGAAGGTGGCGGGGTCGTCCAGCAGGTGGGCGCGAGGCAGCGGCCACACGATCGCCCACACCTTGCCGACGACGCCGCTCACGGGCACCGTGCCGCCCGCGGGCAGGTCCTGGTGGAACCGCGAGTCCTCGCTGTTGCTGCGGTTGTCGCCCATCATCCAGAGCCGCCCCTGCGGGACCGTGATGTCGAAGGGCCGATCGGACGGGGCGGTTCCGCGTGCCAGGTAGGGGCGCTCGCTCAGCGGCACGCCGTTGACGGTGATCCGGCCGCGGGGGTCGCAGCAGGCCACCCGGTCCCCTCCGACGCCGATGACGCGCTTCACCAGGTGTCCCCCCGTCGGGTAGAGCCCCACGGCCGACAGCAGGCGCTGCACCGGCGAGAGGGGAGGCGGGCTCTGCGCACCGAGCCAGCGCCCGTCGGGGTCGTCGAAGACCACGACGTCGCCCCGGTGGACGTCCCCGGCCCAGTAGGACACCTTCTGCACCAGGATCCGGTCATCCTCCACGAACAGCGGCCGCATGGAGCCCGACGGCACGAAGAACATCTGCACAAAGAACGTCTTGACCAGCGCGGAGACGACGAGCGCCATCACCAGCAGCAGGACGGTCTCGGCCCAGACCGGGAGGGAACGGCGCCGCCGGGTCCGGACGGCGGCCCGCTGAGTCATGAGCCGGACTCTATGCGACGTCCGGGGCGGAGCGTGGTGGGACGATCGGACCCGCTGCCGGGCGCGGTTCCACGGTCAGGACCGGGAGCAGGGCATGAGCGATCGGCCCGATGGCCAGCGCGTAGAGCACCGTGCCGACGCCGACCGTGCCGCCCAGCGCGAAGCCGACCGCCAGGACGCCGACCTCGAGGCAGGTCCGCACCAGGCGCACCGAGCGCCCGGTACGTCGTACCAGACCGGTCATCAGCCCGTCGCGCGGGCCGGCGCCGAGGGACGCGCCGATGTACATCGCGGTGGCGAGCCCGTTGAGCGCCACCCCGGACACCAGCAGCACGGCTCGGGGCAGCCAGCCCTGGCCCTCGTCCAGGACGGTGAGCGTGAGGTCCACGACGACCCCGACCAGGGCGGCGTTGGCGAGGGTGCCGATGCCGGGTCGCTGGCGCAGCGGGACCCATGCCAGCAGCACGACGAAGCTGACCACGATCAGGACCACGCCGATGGAGACACCGGCGCGTTCCGCGATGCCCTGGTGCAGCACGTCCCAGGGGGCGAGGCCCAGATCCGCCCGCAGCACCAGCGCCAGGCTCACGCCGTACAGGGCGAGCCCGGCCAGGAGCTGCAGCAGCCTGCGGGTCATCCGGATCACCTGCGGGCAACCTGCGGGTGGCGGGGGCTATTCCGGTCCGCCGCTGCGACCGGCCCCGCCGTGAGGACCCGGGCGACCAGCGATGAGTTGTCGTCGGTGCTCTGGTCTGTAGTGGTGCCGAAAACCCGGTTGTTCGGAATGCCGCCGCTGTCATGCTTGCTGTGGAGGCTGACCGGTTCCTGCTGTGTCGTGAGGAGTGTCGTCGTGATCCATGCCCGAGGTCTGGTGCAGACCTTCCGCACCAAGCAAGGCCGCCAGAGCACGGAGGTGCGAGCGGTCGACGGCGTCGACCTCGACGTCGCCGAGGGGGAGGTGGTGGGCTTCCTCGGTCCCAACGGCGCCGGGAAGACCACCACGCTGCGGATGCTGGTCACCCTGCTCAAGCCGACCGCGGGGACCGCGACGGTGGCCGGCTACGACGTGGTGACGGAGTCGGAGCAGGTGCGGCGCAGCATCGGCTACGTCTCCCAGGCCGGGGGTGCCTTCAGCGCGGCGCGAGCCGGTGACGAGGTGATGGACCACGGCATGCTCTACGGGCTGAAGAGGCAGGTCGTGGAGAAGCGCGGCAAGGAGCTCTTCGAGCAGATGGACCTGCACGGCCTGTGGCAGCGCATGCCCAAGAACATGTCCGGCGGGCAGAAGCGCCGCCTGGACATCGTCATGGGCCTGATCCACGAGCCGACGCTGGTCTTCCTCGACGAGCCGACCACCGGGCTGGACCCGCAGGCTCGGGCGAACCTCTGGGAGCACATCCGCGACCTGCGCGACCGTCGCGGGGCGACGGTGTTCCTGACCACGCACTACCTGGACGAGGCCGACGTGCTGTCCGACCGGATCCTGATCATCGACCAGGGCCGGATCGTGGCAGCGGACACCGCCGACAACCTCAAGGCGCAGGTGGCCGGGGACCTCGTGGACCTCGAGCTGCTCGACCCGGCGCACGTGAGCGAGGCGGCCGCGAAGCTGGCGACGCTCGCCGAGGCCGGGCAGGTCGAGGTGGAGGACCGCCACGTCCGTGGTCGGATCCCCCGGGCCGGCCGTGCCGTGCAGGGTCTGATCCGCGACCTCGACCGCTCCGGCATCGACCTGGACTCCATCGCGGTGCACCGTCCCACCCTCGACGACGTGTTCCTCTCCCTCACCGGCCGGTCGCTGCGCGACGCGGAAGCGGCCAAGGAGGGCGAGGGGCCGGCCGAGGACGTCGCCCCCAGCACTCACGACGGGGCCGGGCCATCCGGCCGGGAGGCCCCCACGGTCTCCACCCGTTCCGACTCGACCGAGGAGGTGTACCGGTGAGGTTCCTGCGCGAGAGCCACATCGTGTTCCGCCGGCAGCTGCGGATGAACCTGCGCAACCCGGCGTGGGTGATCATCGGGATGCTGCAGCCGGTGCTCTACCTGCTGCTCTTCGGCCCTCTGCTCGAGCCGTTGATCAGCCAGTTCGGCGCCACCAACGCCTACACGTTCTTCGTGCCGGGCATGCTCGTGCAGCTCGGCATCTTCGGGGCCTTCTTCGCCGGCTTCAGCCTGATCGGCGAGTGGCGCGAGGGCGTCATCGAGGCCGAGCGGGTGACCCCGGCCAGCCGCACGGCGCTGCTGGTCGGCCGGCTCTACCGCGACCTGCTGCAGCTGCTGGTGCAGGCCCTGATCCTGGTCGGGCTCGGCTACGCACTGGGCATGGAGGCGCCGCTCGCCGGGATCGTGATCGGCACGCTGCTCACCCTGCTGATCGGCGGCGCGTGCGCCGCTGCCTCCAACGCGCTGGCGCTGACCACCAAGTCCGAGGACGTGATGGCGCCGGTCATCAACATGGTGATGATGCCGGTGCTGCTGCTGTCCGGGATCCTGCTGCCGATGACCATCGGGCCGGCGTGGCTGGAGGCGGCTAGCGCCTTCATGCCGATCAGGCACGTCGTGGACGGGGTCCGCGACGCGTTCGGCGGCGACTACGGCGCCTCCGGCCTCCTGTGGGGGACCGTGTGGGCCCTGCTGCTGTTCGGTCTCGCGACCTGGTGGGGCACCGCGACCTTCCGCAAGGAGAACTCCTGACCCGCTTCGGTGCGGCGGGGCTTGTCCGGCGTACGCGCGGGGTAGGAGGCCTCCATGAGCGAGACGACCCCGGAGAACGCGGGCACCGAGCGGCCCGGCCAGCCCACCGCGCCTGAAGAGGGACTGATCCCCGACGAGCAGCTGCCGGATGACCTGCAGCCGGACAAGAACCCGTTGGCCGCTCAACCGGACGACGGCCCCGACGGCGAGGCGTCCGGCCCCCCGCCCGGGCTGGACACCCCGGACGTGGGCCAGCCAGGCTGACCGGGACCTGTCGCGGAGCCGCCGGACGCGACAGTGGCTCCGACCCGGAGGTCGGAGCCACTGGTGCCGCCGGTGGCCCGGCGGCGGTCACCCGGTGGGGCGGCGGTGCGAGGGAACCGGAGTCACATCTTCGGGGGCATCAGCACGCCGTCGACCAGGTACACCGTCGCGTTGGCGGTCTTGACGCCCCCGCAGATGACGTTGGCGCCCTGTGCCTTGAGCTTGTCCGGTGTGCCGCTGATCTCGAGCTTGCCGCCCTGGACGGTCGTCAGCGTCTTCCCGGCGACCTGCTGGGGCGTCATCTGGCCGGCGACGACGTGGTAGGTCAGCACCGTGGTCAGCGTCTCGGCACCCTTGGGGGTGCCCAGCAGCTTGACGGTCGCCTTGGGCAGCTTGGCGAATGCCGCGTCGACGGGCGCGAAGACGGTGAACTCGCTGCCGTTCAGCGTGTCGACGAGGTCGACCTTCTTGTTCAGCTTGCCGGAGACGGCGGCGGTCAAGGTCGTGAGCAGCGGGTTGTTGGAGGCGGCGACGGCGACCGGGTCGGCCGCCATCCCCGCGACAGAGCCGGAGCCGTTCGGGACCTGCTTGGCGTAGGCGGCGCAGCCGGGACCGGCCAGGTTCGCGGCCACGTCGTCCATCGGCGCAGCGCTGCTGCTGGAGTCCATCGGGCTGCTGGACTCCGAAGGCGTGGAGCCGGCGGTGTCGCCGGCGGCGGAGTCTCCGGAGTCGCTTCCGCAGGCCGCGGTCATGGTGAGCGCGGACACGACCGCGGTTGCGGCGGCGATCCTCTTCATGGTGCGCATGGTTCTGCCCTTTCGTCGGCTTCGGCTGTGGTGCCGTGGTCTGGTGGTAGTTCGTCACGCTGACGAACTAGGATTGGTCAGAACGCTGAGATTTCGTCAGGCGCCGGCGGTGACGTTGACGCTGTGCCAGCCGGTCGCGCCGTTGGGGGCGATGGGCGCCCGCTCGTCGGTCTGGGTGTAGCCGGTCGCGTCGGTCGCCCGGACCTCGATCGTGTGGTTGCCGGGCTCCGGGGTCCACATCGCGACCCACTGGCGCCAGGTGTCGATGTTGTCCTGCTCGGCCAGCCGGGCCTCCCGCCACGGCCCGCCGTCCACGCGGACCTCGACCGCCTCGATGCCGCGGTCCTGCGACCAGGCGACTCCGGCGATCGGGACCTGCTGCCCGGCCCTGACCCGCGCGAAGGAGCGGGGCACGTCGATCCGGGACGAGGTCTTGATCGGCGCCTCGGCCGAGTAGCCCCGGGTGGACCAGTAGGCCCTGAAGTCGCGGAACCTGGTCACCTCGAGGTCGACGAGCCACTTGGTCGCCGACACGTAGCCGTAGAGGCCGGGGACGACCATCCGGACCGGGAACCCGTGCGCCAGGGGCAGCGGTTCGCCGTTCATCCCCACCGCGATCAGCGCGTCGCGCCCGGGGTCGGTCAGCGCCTGCAACGGCGTCCCGATCGTCATGTCGTCGGCGCTGGTGGACTTCACCGCGTCCGCCCCGCCCCGGACCCCGGCCTCCTCGAGCAGGTCGCGGACCGGGACGCCCAGCCAGGTGGCGGTGCCGAGGTACTCGCCTCCGACCGGGTTGGACACGCAGGTGAGCGTGATCCGCCGCTCGACCATCCGGCGCTGCAGCAGCTCCTCGTAGGAGAGCTCGACCTCCGTGTCGACCATCCCGTGGATGCGAAGCGTGTACCCCTGGATCGGGACGTCGGGCACGCGCAGCGCCGTGTCCACGCGGTAGAAGTCCTTGTTCGACGTCAGGAACGGACTTACTCCGGGCACGTCCAGGCTGGTCCCGCTGGCGAGTGCCGGGGCGGCGGCGGCCGGCCGCGGCAGTCGTACGTCGACCCGCTCGGACGCCGCGGCGGACCCGCCGAAGGTCTGTCGAACGCCGCCGCCGACGGCCGCAACGGCACCCACGGCGAGCGCCGTCTGCAAGAAGGCGCGCCGGTCGAAGGCCGCCGGGAGATCTTCGCCGTCCACGCGGGCCGGCAGCACGTCGTGGATCAGCAGCCGAGGCTTGCCCTCGTCGGCGCGGGCGACCTGCTGCAGGCCGTGAGGTTGTGCGGGCGCGGCGGGGTGTGCTCGACGTGGAGTGCGGAGGGTCCGCAGCAGCAACGGGAGCGCGAGCAGGCCCACGACGAGCAGCGCTAGGGCGGGCAGCAGGCGCACGGCAGGGGCCGCCGTCGCGGCGCGGTCGGTGACTGCGGCGGCGGCCGCCACCAGGCTCAGCGCCACGAAGACGGCGAGCGCAAGCCTCGGCCGGCGCACGCCGAGAGCGCCGGCGACCGCGGCGAGCAGGGCCACCGTGGCGATCACGCTGCCGATGAGGACCGGCTTGTCGTAGTCGCCGAAGGTGCGGATCGCGAACTCCTTCAGCGGACGGGGAGTGAGGTCGATCGCCCGGTTGCCGACCGCGAACAGGGGCGAGCTCACCCCGGTCAGGAGCGCGGCGACCGCCTCCGAGGCCGCCACGGCGGCGGTGCCGGCGAGCAGGCCAGCGAGAGCGCCGGCCAGCCACCGCAGGCGCGACGAACGCGTCGGCGTGCCGGACGCACTCGCGGTCGGACCGGCTGAGAAGGAGGTCGACATGTCCAGTATTCGTCCCCGGAGGCTTTACGGATTGGTCGTGCGGCCGGGGGCCGTTGGCCGGTCGGCCGTCAGCGTGCGAGTCCGCTGTGCCCGGGACCCTTCGCACCAGCTCCGGCCGGACGGCCTGCGGACCGTCCCGGACTACCCCAGGGCTTTCGGGAGCCGGGGTGCGCTGCGGTCCCACGCCGTATCCTCGTCGAGGGGACCCGGGTCAACGCGTGCCGTCACAGGCGAGGGCAGTGCCCAGGAAGGACGACCGATGCAGGCAGCGACAGGCGCCGTCGCCGCGTTCGTGGCACTGACCCTGGTCGGCTGCTCCTCGCCGCGCGAGCCGGTCGACCGCACCGCGCCACCGTCGAGCGCGGCGAGCCCGGGCGCGTCCGCGACCACCAGCGGCCCATCGGTCGGGTCCCCCGGCCCCAGCTCCGGTCCGGGCGCGGATGCGACCCCGTCGGGCGGGTCGTTCGCCGTTGCCGACCCTGGACCGTTGAAGCCGCCGTTGCTGACCGCCGACCTCCTGGTCACCAGCAGCACGAGGATCCCGGACACGCTGCGCCGGCGCGTCTCCGCAGTGCCCGGTGTCCGGGCCGCGATGTCGCTGTCGGTGGCATCCCTGTCCGCGAACGGCCGCACCCTGACGGTGGCCGCCGCCGACCCCGGCCGCTTCCGTCGCTTCACCAGCTTCGGGTCCGCGCGGTCCGACGAGGTGTGGCAGCGCGTCGCCGGCGGCGAGGTGGCCGTCGACCCCTCGCTGCCCGAGAAGCTGGAGAAGCCGCGGGGCTTCCTGCGGCTCGGCACCTCGCAGCAGGCTCCCGCGGTGCACATCGGGGCCTACGCGCCGCTGGTGAACGAGATCTCCGCGGTCGTGAACGACAAGCGCGGCCGGCAGCTCGCGCTGCCCCAGGGCAACGCCCTCCTCTTGTCGACGGGAACCCGGTCGCCGGCCCAGGTCACCGACCGGCTCAAGCAGGTGCTGGGTCCCGGCATCACCCTGCGGACGCTGGCGCTCGAGTTCGACGTCGACGAGCCCCAGACCGCCGTGCTGTCCGGGGCGTCGGTGTCGGACGCGGTCGGCACCTTCACCTACACCGCGCAGGCCGACGGCTCCGTGATCCCCGACCCTCGCTGGGTCGAGGAGTACATCCGCACCGAGACGGTGCCGATCCTCGGCTCGGTCACCGGCAACAAGGGCATGCTTCCCCAGCTGCGCGCGGCGCTCGAGGAAGTGGTTCGGGCCGGACTGTCGGGCGCGATCAACCCCGGGGAGTTCGGGGGCTGCTACGTGCCGCGTTTCATCGCCCGCAATCCGGCGAACGGGCTCTCCTTGCACAGCTGGGGCATGGCCGTGGACCTCAACGTGCCGGGGAACCTGCGTGGCACCGTCGGGGAGATGGACCGGCGGGTCGTGGCCATCTTCAAGAAGTGGGGCTTCGCCTGGGGCGGGGACTGGAGCTACACCGATCCGATGCACTTCGAGATGAACCGGGTGGTGCGGGCCGGCTGAGGTCGCTGTGGCGCGGCCAGGGGACGGCGCCTGTCCGCCGAGGGCGGAGGCCGGCCGGCGTCAGCCCTGTCCGCGCGTGTTGTGGTCGTCCACCACCTGGCGAGCGACCTCGACCAGCTTGACGTTCATCTGCTGGGAGGTCCGGCGGAGCATCGTGAAGGCCGCCTCGTCGTCGATGGAGTGAAAGGCCATCATCAGACCGACAGCCTTGCCGATCTCGCGGTTGCTGAGCAGGCCCGACCGCAGGGTCTGTGCGCTCCGGCGCTCGTGCGAGGCGACGAGCGCGACGGTGATGAAGGAGGCCAGCACGATGCCCTGGTCGACCGCCCGCTCGCTGAGACCACCGGAGCGGTCGGAGAACAGGTTCAGGGCCCCGTCGTGGCCGTTGCCGGTGCGGATCCGGAACCCGGCCATGCTGCGCACCGGGGTATCGGCGAGCACCCGCTCGGTCAGGCGGGGCCACGGTGACCCGTCGGCGAGGTCCGCGTCGTGGAACACCGTCTGCTCCTTGATGGCGTCCAGGCACGGGCCCTCGTCGAGCTCCCGCTCGATGGAGTCGACCTGCGCCGCCGTGCTGTCGCTGGACGCGACGGTGACGAAGCGCCCGTCGACCCGAAGCATCAGGCTGGCGTGGTGGCACCCCTCGACCAGGTGCGGCGCGGCACGCACGATGGCCTCGTAGACACGTGAGTAGTCGTCGGCGACATAGACGACGTCCGCGAGGGCGCGGAACAGCTGGGCGGTCGACGGGTCGACCACGGCGGGGGCTGACGGGTCCACGAGGACAGGACGGAGCTCGCTCGCCCCGGTCTCCTGCTCGTCCACCTTCGGCCACCCGTCCTCTCCGTCCCGACGCCGCGCCATTCTGGCACGGCCTCCTGCCCCCGGGGCCGAGCGCCCACGTCTCACCCGTTCGGGCGGGCTCGTGGCGCGGTCGAGCGCCGGCGCGCCCTTGTACGCTGGCGCGCGTGACGATCCTCGACGATGCCCGCTCCGGCATGGACCTCGACGTCCGTCCCCAGGACGACCTGTTCCGGCACGTCAACGGCCGCTGGCTTGACACCACGGACATCCCCGCCGACCGGTCCGCCTGGGGCTCCTTCGTCGTGCTCGCCGAGCAGTCCGAGGCGCGGGTGCGGGCCATCATCGAGCGGCTGGCCGGCGAGCGGCACGAGCCGGGCACCAACGCCCAGAGGATCGGCGACCTCTACACCAGCTTCCTCGACGAGGAGCGCATCGAGGAGCTGGGCGCGGACCCGGTGCGGGCCGACCTGGAAGCGGTGCAGGCGCTGTCGGACCACGCCGCGCTCGCGGAGTTCGTGGGCGGGCTGGAGCGTCGAGGCGGCGGCGGCTTCTTCGGGACCTACGTCAACACCGACGACCGGAACTCCGAGAGATACCTCGTCACCGTCGTGCAGGGCGGCCTCGGCCTGCCCGACGAGTCCTACTACCGCGACGACAAGTTCGCCGACATCCGCACCGCCTACCTCGCCTACGTCGAGCGGATGCTCACCCTCGCCGGGTGGGCGGACCCCGCCGGGTCGGCGCAGCGGGTGCTCGATCTCGAGACCCGGCTGGCCTCGGGGCACTGGGAGCGCGCGGAGACCCGCGACGTGCTCAAGACCTACAACCTGACCACCTTCGAGGGCCTGCACGAGCTGGCGCCCTCCTTCCCGTGGGAGCCGTGGGCGAGGGCCCTCGGCGCCGACGACCAGACCTTCGCCGAGGCGATCGTCGCCCAGCCGTCCTACCTTCAGCACCTGTCCGCGACGCTCGACGAGGTGCCGCTCGAGGTGTGGCGGGACTGGGTGGCGACCAGGGTGGTGCGGGCCGCCTCGCCGTACCTCTCATCGGACTTCGTGGACGCCAACTTCGACTTCTACGGCCGGACGCTCCAGGGCACCCCGGAGCTCAGGGCACGGTGGAAGCGCGGGGTCTCGTTCGTGGAGGGCGCGGTCGGTGAGGCCGTCGGCGAGCAGTACGTCGCCGAGCACTTCCCGCCGCGCTCCAAGGAGATCATGCTGGAGCTGGTCGGTCACCTGCTCGAGGCCTACCACCGCAGCATCGAGGCGCTGGAGTGGATGACCGAGGAGACCAAGCAGCGGGCCTACCGCAAGCTGGAGACCTTCCGTCCCAAGATCGGCTACCCCGACCGGTTCCGCGACTACTCCGCGCTCACGGTCAGCCCCGACGACCTGCTCGGCAACGTGCGGGCGGTCGCCGCGTTCGACACGGACCGTCAGCTCGGCAAGATCGGGTCACCGGTGGACCGCGACGAGTGGTTCATGCTGCCGCAGCAGGTGAACGCCTACTACAACCCCGGCCTCAACGAGATCTGCTTCCCCGCCGGCATCCTGCAGCCCCCGTTCTTCGACGCGGACGCCGACCCGGCCGAGAACTACGGCGGCATCGGTGCGGTCATCGGCCACGAGATCGGCCACGGCTTCGACGACCAGGGCTCGCAGTACGACGAGCGGGGCAACATGGAGAACTGGTGGACCGAGGCGGACCGCGAGGCGTTCGCGCAGCGGGCCGACAAGCTGGTGAGGCAGTACGACGCATTCGAGCCGGCCGAGCTGCCGGGCGAGCACGTGAACGGCTCGCTGACGGTGGGCGAGAACATCGGCGACCTCGGCGGGATCACCATCGCGCTCAAGGCCTACCTGCTCAGCCTGCAGCGCCAGGACGACCCTGTCGTCGACGGGTTGTCCGGTGTGCAGCGGGTGTTCCTCAACTACGCGAACGTCTGGCGCGGCAAGCGCCGCAAGGAGCAGATGCTGCAGCTGCTCACCGTGGACCCGCACAGCCCGGCGGAGTTCCGCGCCAACATCGTGCGCAACCTCGACGAGTTCCACCAGGCCTTCGGCACCGCCCCGGGTGACGGGCTCTGGCTCGAACCCGAGGACCGCGTCCGGATCTGGTAGGGGCTGCGCTGCGGGGCTGCCTGATTCCCTGGGCCCCCAGGGAAACGTGCACACCCCCGGCGTAGCAACGGCAGGGGTGTGCACGTTTCGGCGGGGCTGCGCCGCCAGGCTCAGTGCAGGAGCGTCGGGGACGGCGCCGAGGACTCGGTCGCGTCGGGGCGAACGTACTTGCGCCGGGGCAGCAGGAACGCGGGCACCAGGCACAGCGCGACCAGCACCGTGGCGACCACGAAGGAGTCCGCGAACGCCTCCCCCATGTCGGAGAGCGCTTGCCCGAGCACGGACGGGTCGCGCAGCGGCTGCCCGCTCTGCTGGGCACCCACGAGGGCCCCCACCGCGTCGCTGGACTTGAAACCGTTCGTGAGCAGCACCGAGAACAGCGCCGTCCCGATGGAGGCGGCGACCTGCTGGGTGATGTTCAGCAGCGTCGACCCACGGGCGACCTCGGCGTCGCTGAGCGTCTGCAGCGCCGAGGTCATGATCGGCATCATCGTGCCGCCCATCCCCAGCCCCATCACGAACAGCGCACCGAGCAGGAAGGTGTAGGACGTGTCCACGCCCACCTGGGTGAACATCGCCATCCCCACCACGATCGCGGTGATGCCGGCCAGCACGATCTTGCCCGGACCGATCTTGTCGGTGAGGAAGCCCGCGACCGGCATGGTCAGCATGGCGCCGAGGCCCTGCGGCGCGAGCAGGATGCCGGCCTGGAGCGTCGTCTCACCGCGCACCTGCAGGAAGTACGACGGGAACAGCAGGCTGGCCCCGAAGAAGGCGATCGCGAACAGCGACATGGCGATGACCGCCACGCTCAGCGCCCGGTTCCGGAACAGCCTCAGGTCCATCAGCGGGTGCTCGGGGGAGCGGAACAGGGTGCGGAGCACGAACACCAGCACCAGCGCCAGCCCGATCGCCGCGCTGAGCAGCACCCGGGTCGACCAGATGGTGCCCTTCTCGGGGATCGAGGAGACGCCGAACAGGAACAGCGCCAGCCCCGGCGACACCAGCAGCATCCCGGTGAAGTCGAAGCTCTCCGACGGGGTCGGGCTGTCCGACGGCAGGACGACCGCGGCGTAGGCCAGGGCAGCCGCACCGATGGGCAGGTTGATCAGGAAGATCCAGTGCCAGCTCGCGATGTCGATCAGCCATCCGCCGAGGATGGGCCCGAAGATCGGGCCGAGCAGCATCGGGACGCCGAGCACGGCCATCACCCGGCCGATCCGGTCCGGCCCCGCAGCGCGGGTGAGGATGGTCATGCCCAGCGGCATCAGCATGCCGCCGCCGAGGCCCTGCAGGACGCGGAAGGCGGTCAGCATCTCCACGCTGGTCGCGGCGGCGCACAGCACGGAGCCCGCGGTGAACAGCAGCACCGCGAGCATGTACAGCCGCTTGGTCCCGAACCGGTCCGCGGCCCAGCCGGTCAGCGGGATCACCGAGGCCAGCGCGAGGGTGTAGCCGGTCATCGTCCAGGCGACCTGGGCCGGGGTGGCCTCGAACACCCGCTGGAACGTGGGCTGGGCGACGCTGACGACGGTGATGTCCAGGATGGACATGATCGCGCCGAGCACCACCACCCCGGCGACCAGCAGCACCCGCTTGTCGAGCTTGTCGGCGGCGGAGCCGGGTGGCAGGGAGCTGGGTTGCGGAGGGGTCTCGGTCGTCACCGGCCAAGCCTACGAGGCGCCCCTCGGTGCCGCACCTGAGTAAGTGGTGCGTCCGGGGTGGGTCCGGTCACACCAGCAGGGACTCGATGGCCGTGGTCACCCGGGGGTCGTCGGGGACCACACGGGGGCCGAACCGGGCCACGACAGCTCCCGAGCCGTCGATCAGGAACTTCTCGAAGTTCCAGGTGACGTCACCGGTCCGTCCGTCCTGGTCGGGGGCGTGCACCAGCTCGTCGTACGCCGGGTGCCGGCTGTCGCCGTTGACGTCGATCTTCTCCGTCATCGGGAACGTCACGCCGTAGGTGGCCGAGCAGAACTCCGCGATCTCCTCCGCGCTGCCGGGCTCCTGGCCGTGGAACTGGTTGCAGGGCAGCCCCACCACGGTGAAGCTGCGGTCGGCGTACGTCTCGTGCAGCTGCTCCAAGGCGGCGTACTGCGGGGTGAGCCCGCACCGGGACGCGACGTTCACCAGCAGCGCCGGGCGGCCGCCGGTGATCCCGCCGAGGGTGGCCGGCGCGCCGTCGAGCCGGGCGATGGGAACGTCGAGGAGAGACATGGGCCCGAGCCTAGCCAGGCGCCAGCAGGCCGGCGTCGTGCACGCAGATGGCGATCTGCACCCGGTTGTCGCAGGAGAGCTTGGTGAACAGCCGGCCGATGTGCGCCTTGACGGTGGGCACCGACAGGTGCAGCCGGGCGGCGATC
>DASQDP010000030.1:0-13858 GCA_035634095.1 Nocardioidaceae bacterium
CCGCCGAGCACCACCACTCGGGCAGCCCGGGCCCGGGCCCGGGGTCGCTGGCCGCGGGCGTCCGGGCGTCGCTAGGTTCTCCTGCATGGCCTCACCGATGCGCGCCTCGATCCTGACCCGCGAGTTTCCTCCAGATGTGTACGGCGGAGCCGGCGTGCACGTGGACTTCCTGGTCCGCGAGCTCCGCAGGCTCATCGACGTGGATGTGCAGTGCATGGGGGAGCCGCGAGAGGGGGCGACCGCGCACAGCGAGAAGGAGGAGCGGCTCGCCGGGGCGAACGCCGCCCTGCAGGTGCTGTCCACCGACCTCGCGATGACGGCAGCGGTGGCCGGGTCGGACGTCGTGCACTCGCACACGTGGTACGCCAACATGGCAGGCCACTGGGCCAAGCTGCTGTACGACGTCCCGCACGTCGTCACCGCGCACAGCCTCGAGCCGCAACGCCCCTGGAAGGCCGAGCAGCTCGGCGGCGGCTACCGGGTCAGTTCCTGGGCGGAGCGTACGGCCTACGAGTCGGCCGACGCCGTGGTGGCGGTCAGCAACGGCATGAAGGCGGACATCCTCTCCTCGTACCCGTCGCTGGACGAGGGCAGGCTGCACGTGATCTACAACGGCATTGACACCGACTTCTACTTCCCGGACCCGGACACCTCGGTGCTGCGGCGGATCGGGGTGGACCCGGACCGGCCCTACGTCGCGTTCGTCGGCCGGATCACCCGGCAGAAGGGGGTGCCGCACCTGCTGCGCGCCGGGCTGGCCTTCGATCCCGAGCTGCAGGTGGTGCTGCTGGCCGGCGCCGCGGACACGCCGGACCTCAAGGCAGAGACCGACGCGCTCATCGCGGACCTGCGAGACCAGCGCGACGGGGTTTTCGTGGTGTCGGAGATGCTCCCGCGCGAGGAGGTCCGGCAGGTCCTGACGGGCGCTCTGGCGTTCCTGTGCCCGTCGGTCTACGAGCCGCTGGGCATCGTCAACCTGGAGGCCATGGCCTGCGAGACCGCTGTGGTGGCCAGCAGCGTCGGTGGGATCCCCGAGGTGGTGGTGGCCGGCGAGACCGGCCTCCTCGTGCCCTACGACGCCGCCGACCCGACCGGGTTCGAGCGGGAGATCGCCGAGGGCGTCAACCGTCTCGCCTCCGACCCGGAGCTCGCCGCCAGCTTCGGGCGCGCGGGCCGCGAGCGGGCTGTGAGCGCCTTCGCGTGGGACGCCATCGCCGCCAGCACTGTGGAGCTCTACGACTCGCTGCGCTGACACGCCGGGTGGGCCCCGTCCGGCGGGGTTCGGTGAGCGCACCGCCGTACCGCAACCTGTCCGGGTGGCCGCGAGCGTCGCCGCACATCCTCCGGTGTTCAGCCTCTGTACGCTTGCCGTTATCTTGCCGTTACCGGACACTTGCCATCGGGAAAGACCGGTGGCGCCGGGTGGTTGCGGTCGACTGGTCCGGCGGAGACCACGGACGAGGAGGAGCTCACGGTGCGGGTGGCAGTCGTCGGCGCGACCGGCGTGATCGGTCGGGCGGTCGTGCCCGTGCTCCTCGAGGCGGGCCACGAGGTGGTCGGGCTGGCCCGGACCCCGGAGAAGGCGCGCGCGCTGGTGTGCTCGGGCGCACAGGCGCAGATCGCCGGCCTGCTCGACCACGACGGCCTCGTCGACATGTTCCGCGGCGCCGACGCGGTCTGCAACTTCGCCACCCACGTGCCGGTGGGGCTCTCGGTGGTGCGGCCGCACGCGTGGCGAGCCAACGACCGGCTGCGCACCGAGGGGGTGCGCCGGGTCGTGGCGGCAGCGCGGGAGGCCCGGGTGCGTCGGATCGTGCAGGAGAGCGTCTCCTTCCTGTACGCCGACCAGGGCGACGACCTGGTCACCGAGGCGTCGCCGCTGGCGATCACCCGCGCCACGGAGCCTGCCTCGGTGGGGGAGCTGCACGTGCAGGACTACGTGTGCGGCTCGCGCAGCAGTGTCGTCCTGCGGCTGGGGGCGATCGTCGGTGACGACCCGATGACGCGCTTCCAGCTGCGTTCCGCACGACACGGGCACGCCATCGGGCTCGGCACGCCGGAGGGCTGGGCGCACGTCGTGCACGTCGACGACCTGGGAACCGCGGCGCTGGCGGCCCTGAGCGTGCCGAGCGGGGTGTACAACGTCGGCGCCGAGCCGGTCCGGCGCTCCGACCTGATGGCCGGCTTCGCAGCCGCCGCGGGCCGGGAGGCCGTCAACTTCGTCGGTCCCTTCCTGCGGCGTGTGGGCCGCGAGCGACTGGAGCCCCTGGCGCGGTCGCTGCGGGTGAGCTCGGACCGGTTCGCGACCCAGAGCGGCTGGAGCCCGGCGCGGGCGCACTTCGACGCCTCGTGGTTCTCCGCGGTCCTGCCCAGCGGCGCGCTGAGGTGATCTCGGACGGCTCTGAGCCCGGTTCCGAGCGCGGCTCCGAGCCCGGGCCGAGGTCCGAGCCGAGGTCCGAGCCCGAGTCCCAGGTGGGGCCGAAGAGGGAGTCGCCGCCCGCGCCTGGGCCGGGGTCGGAATCGGGGGCCGAGCGCCGCAGGCGTCGAGAGCAGGTGTTCGGCGACGTGCTCCCCGAGGGCACCCGTGACGACCGGAGCGACGAGGAGACCGGGCGCCGCAGCGCGAGCTCCGACGAGTGGCTGCGTGGCGAGGTGCCACCCCATCACGGCTGACCCGGCCTGACCGCGGTCGCTCAGCCGGCCACCGTGACGGTGACCCGCCCCCAGGAGTTGTTGACGTAGCCCTGCGGGTTCCACAGCTGCTCGGGGCGCTCCGGCTGGGTGGCCGCGGTCGAGTCCCAGGCCCGGACGCTGATCTGGGACCGGCCCGGGGGCAGCACCAGCCGGGTCCGCCACAGCCGCCAGGTCCAGGGCCCGCCACGGTCGTCGAGCCCGGCCTGCACCCATGTGCGGCCCCCGTCCACGGAGACGTCGACGCGTACGACGTCGCGGTCGTCCCCGGCGAACGCGAAGCCGCTGACCTCCGTCGGTCCGGCGGGAACGGTCGACCCGTCGGCCGGCACCAGGATGTCGGCGTTCAGGGCGATCGGGCCCAGCGGGATCCCGGCTCCCGGCGCGAGCTCGCCGTCCGGAGGCAGCAGCCGGTACGCCGTCGCCTGGAAGTAGCCCGGAGACGGGTCGCGGCGAGCCGTCACCTGCTGGACCCACTTGACACTGCGTGCGCCGATGTAGCCCGGCACCACGACCCGGACGGGGCCGCCGTGCACCGCTGGCAGGTGCTGACCGTTCATCGCCCAGGCCAGCAGGACCTCGTCGGCGAGGGCCTTGGCGACGGGGATCGAGGAGGCGTAGGTCTGAGGCGGTTCGGCATGGGCGGACAGGTCGGGGGCGCTGAGCTCCACGTGACCGGTGCCGCCCTGGAGACCGGCGGCGCGTAGCACGTCGCCCAGGCGGACTCCGGTCCAGCTCGCCGTCGAGGTCGCGCAGGACCCCCACGGCTCGCCGGGGACGGCGCGCACGGCGGACAGGCCCGTGCGACGGTTGCCCGCGCACTGCAGGGTCGCCTCGATGGTCCGGTGCTCGAACCGGTCCTGCAGGGCACCGAGGCCCACCTCCATCGGGTGGTCGACGAGCCCCTGCACCTGCAGCCGCCAGTCGCCCGTCTCGATGTCGGGCACCGGGCCGTGGTTGCGGGAGTAGAACGCCTCCACCGGTGTCAGGTGCTGGCCGGCCAGCACATGGGGCGGCGGCTCGGCGTTGTACGGCGCGGCCTGGTGCACCACCATGTCCGGGCGCTTGCCCCGCATGCCGCCTCCTCGGTGGTGCGTTGCGCTGCCGGCCCGTGCTGCTGGCTCGCGCTGCCGGCTCGGTCCTAAACGACGTGCCCGGTCAGCTGGACGTTACGCGCTCGGGCCGCGTCGCCCGTAGTGCTCGCCCGTCCGCTTGGGTCGCGTCGAGCACTCGCTGGCACGTCCGTCGCAGTCAGATTCGCATCAACGGTCCACGTGGACGGGAACGGTTGCGGATTCCCGCGGTCGGCGACTGTTGTCCTCCGCGTGGTTGGGAACGGTTGCGCATTCCCGTGGTCGGCGGCTGTTGCTGTCCACCTGGACGGGAACGGTCGCGGAGGTCCGCCGTCAACGACCGTTGCCGTCCACCTGGACGAGAACGGAGCGCGCGGATCATCGACCCGTGGGTCGACGTACGGCGCCGACCCGGTCGCCACGGTGGCACCGCCTGCCGAACCGGGAGCGCGCCTCAGCTGAGCCCGCCGCCGCCACGCACGTTGGTGGTGCCGGGGCGCTGGGCGAGCAGGTCCCGGATCTCGGTGAGCAGCGCGATGTCCGGCGCGGGCGGCGCAGGCTCCTCGCCCGCCGACAACCGCTCCTGCAGCCGGTTGTAGGGCGTCACCACCAAGAAGTAGACGACCGCTGCGACGATCAGGAAGCCGACCAGCGCGTTGAGGAACAGCCCGACGTTGACGTCGAGCAGCTTCACCGCACCGAAGTCCGGCTGACCGCCGATCTTGCCCACGAAGCCGGTGAGCACACCGGTGAAGGTGGTGACCACGGTGGTGAAGGCGCCGCCGACCACGAAGGCGACGGCGAGCTCCACGAGGTTGCCGCGCAGGATGAAGTCCTGGAAGCCCTTGAGCACGACCACTCCTTGTCCTTGCCCTGGTTCTGTCCGGCGGTCCGAGCGCCCGCGGCCCGGAAGGGCGTCACGCTATCGGGTGAGCACGACCGACAGGAACGAGCTCACCGACGCCGCGGCGACCTGCCGCGCGGACGACGCCGGCAGCGCCAGCACGACGAGTGCACCCGTCCCCAGGCCGGGCGAGTCCTCCTCGCTCGAAGGAAGGGCGAGCACCGGCACGTCGCGCCCGACGACGGTCGCAGGCGAGCGGCCCTGGGGGTCCGCGGCGAGCACATCCACCCGGTCGCCGACGCGCAGCAGGCGTACGGCGCCGGGGTCGCCGATCCGGACGGGCACGGCCACCAGGCCGGGGTACCCGTCGAGGAGCGAGGAGGTCACGAGCCGGGCATCGGTGATCGGCTCCCCGGAGCGCAGCGGGCCGGCCGTCGTACGCCCGACCGCCACGGAGGCCTCCGCCACCGCGCCGTCGGGCACGCTCTCCGGGGCGAAGGCCGTCCGGCTCAGGTCGCCGGCCTGGACCACGACGCCGCTCGGGAGGTCGCGGGCGGCGGTCACCAGCATCGTGCGTGGCTCGGCGGGGGCGGCGTTGGCTTGCAGGGCGGCGGCCACGGCGAGAGTGGCGCAGGCCGCGGCGAGCGAGCGGCGACGGGCCAGGACGGCTCGGCGCAGACGGCGCAGGACAGCGGTGGGACGGCTCATCGGTCGAGACTAGGAACAATCGGCCGGTGCCGTCGGTGGTCGTCCACAGGTCGCTGCCGGCCCGCACAGTCCGGCTCCCGCAGTGGACTGGCGCACACCGTCAGCAGAGCCCCGCCCGGCCGCAGGTCGACTGGCACAACCCGTCGCCCAAGCCGGCGACGCCCTCCCGAGGGCGGTTGTGCCAGTCGATCTACGTGATGAGTTGGCTCAGGCGGCGCTGGTCGAGCCTGCCCCGGCGGGGGAGCCCGACTTCTCGCTGACCTTCGTCGTGGAGCCGGGTTTGCCGCTCGGGACGCTCTTCTCGCCCGAGGACCCGTTGCCGGCGCTCTTCTCGCTGTCCTTCTTGCCGGGAGCCTTGTCGCCGGCCCCCTTCTCGTCGGCCGCCGGCGCGCTGTCCTCCTTGGTGGTGCGGCTGTCCGTGCGGTAGAAGCCGGAGCCCTTGAACACGACGCCCACAGCGTTGAAGACCTTGCGGAGCCGGCCCGAGCACTGCGGGCACACGGTCAGCGCGTCGTCGCTGAAGCTCTGGAACTGCTCGAAGGCGTGGTCGCACTCGGTGCAGGCGTACTGGTAGGTCGGCACTGGTCCTCCATGATGCTGGTGCGGCGGCCCGGTCGGTTGGCACTCTGGGGCGTCGACTGCCAAGTATCCCCATGGTCGCTGAGATCCGCCAACTTTCCGGCCGACCCTCACCCCCGGGCTGCGGCATCCGCGTCCGCCGCGTCGGCCCAGCAAGGCAGAATGACCGCCGTGTCCTCCGCCGTGCCGTCCCGACGACACGGCTTCCGGTCCTGGCCGCGGTGGGGCCGCTGGACGACGTACGCCGTGGGGGCGCTCGTCCTGGTGCTGGTGGCTGGCCTCGTGGTGGTGGTGGTGGCGGTGCGCTGGTCGTACCCGAAGACCGACGGCCAGATCGCCGTACCCGGGCTGGACTCGGAGGTGACGGTGCTGCGGGACGGCTCCGGCATCCCGCAGGTGTACGCCGACAGCAGCCATGACCTGTTCTACGCCCAGGGCTTCGTGCAGGCCCAGGACCGGTTCTTCGAGATGGACGTGCGCCGGCACACCACCGCGGGACGGCTCTCGGAGATGTTCGGCGAGAGCACCCTCGCAGTGGACAAGACCATCCGCACGATGGGCTGGCGGCGGGTCGCCGAGCAGGAGCTGTCTCTGCTGTCACCGGCCACCAAGGGCTACCTGCAGGCCTACAGCGACGGGGTCAACGCCTATCTCGGCGAGAACACGCCCTCGTCGCTGTCCCTGGAGTACACCCTGCTCGGGCTGACCGGCCTGGACTACCGCGTCGAGGCCTGGTCCCCGGCGGACTCGGTCGCCTGGCTCAAGGCCATGGCCTGGGACCTGCGCGGCACCATGGAGGACGAGATCTCGCGTGGCCTGCTCTCCGGGAGCCGGACTCCCGAGGAGATCGCCACCCTCTACCCGCCGTACCCCTACGACCGGCACCGGCCGATCGTGACCCAGGGTGCCGTGGTGGACGGCGTCTTCGAGCAGGAGGCCACCACCGGCGGCACCCGCAGACCCGCTCGCCCGCCGCTCGGGCTCCGAGCGCAGCGGGCGCTCGGCGCCGTGGACCGCGTGCTGCACGGGCTGCCGCAGCTGGTCGGCGGACGCTCCGCGGGCACCGACGGGATCGGCTCGAACGCCTGGGTCGTCGACGGTGAGCACTCCACGACCGGACGGCCGATCCTCGCCAACGACCCGCACCTGGGTGTGTCCGTGCCCGGGGTCTGGTACCAGATGGGCCTGCACTGCAACCGGCTGACCCCGGAGTGCCCCTTCGACGTCAGCGGCTTCACGTTCGCCGGGATGCCGGGCGTGGTGATCGGCCACAACCAGCAGGTCGCCTGGGGCTTCACCAACCTGGGGCCGGACGTGCTGGACCTCTACCTGGAGAAGGTCACGGGCACCACCTACCTCTACGACCGGCGGCAGCGTCCGCTGCGGATGCACGACGAGGAGATCAGCGTGCTCGGGCGGGAGGAGCCGTTCCGGTTCACCGTCCGCTCCACCCGGCACGGGCCGCTGCTGTCCGACGTCGACCCTCGGTTGAGCACCGTCGGGGCGAACTCGCCTGCGGGGGAGGGCGCACCCGCGCGCGGGAACGGGTACGCCGTCGCGATCGCCTGGACCGCGCTGACCCCGGCCAGGACGATGGACGCGCTGTTCGGGTTCGACCGCGCCCGGAGCTGGCAGGAGTTCCGCGCCGCGGCCGAGAACTTCGCGGTGCCGTCGCAGAACATGGTGTTCGCCGACCGCGAGGGCAACATCGGCTACCAGGCGCCCGGACGCATCCCGATCCGCAAGTCCGGCAACACCGGGGACTTCCCGGCCCTGGGCTGGCTCCCCGCCGACGACTGGACCGGCGACTACGTGCCGTACGCCGCCCTGCCCAGCGTGCTGAACCCCGGCGACGGCTTCGTGGTCACAGCGAACCAGGCCGTCACCGACCGGAGCTACCGCTACCACCTCGGCAGCTCGTGGGCCTACGGCTACCGCAGCCAGCGGATCGTGGACCTGCTGCGGCGCAAGCCGAAGCTCGACGTCGCGGACATGACCCGCATCCAGCTCGACGAGCGCAACGGCTTCGCGCCCACGTTCGTGCCCTATCTCCTCGACATCTTCCTGCCCTCGGAGTACCTCGCCGCGGGTCAGCGGCTGCTGCAGGGCTGGGACTACCAGCAGCGTCGGGACTCCGCGGCGGCGGCGTACTACAACGCGGTGTGGCGCAACACGCTGGCGCTGACCTTCCACGACGACCTCCGTGAGTCGGTGTGGCCGCAGGGGGAGGGCCGCTGGTACGAAGTGGTGCGACGGCTGCTGGCCGACCCGCAGAGCCCGTGGTGGGACGACGTGACCACCGACGGCGTCCTCGAGGACCGCGACGACATCCTGGCCGCTGCTATGGCCGAGGCCCGGGACGAGCTGGTCCGTCGGCAGGCTCGCCGAGCCGTGGACTGGACCTGGGGCCACCAGCATCGCCTCGAGCTGGAGAGCACCACGCTCGGCCAGTCCGACGTCGGGCTGGTCCGGTGGCTGTTCAACCGCGGCGGGTACGAGGTCGGCGGCGGCGGCGAGATCGTCAACGCCACCCGCTGGAACGCGGCGGACCTGGGCCCGGACGGCTACGACGTCGTGGCCGCGCCGTCCATGCGCATGGTGGTCTCCCTGGCCGACCTCGACGACTCACGGTGGGTGAACCTCACGGGCGCCTCCGGGCACGCCTTCCACCCGCACTACGTCGACCAGACCGAGCTGTGGGCCGAGGGCCGCACCCTGTCCTGGCCGTCCTCGCACGAGGCGGTGCAGGCCGCGACGCGGCGCACGCTGCGGCTCACGCCCTCCGGAGACGCGTGAGCCCGGACGGCGTGACGGCGGCGGTCACCGGGCGGTCGTGCTCGGCGGCCGGCACCTCGTCGACCAGCTCGTCGTCGTAGAGCAGCGTGCAGACGAACGTCCCCACGGGCACCCGGCTCAGCGCCCGGTCGTAGCAGCCCCCGCCCTGCCCGAGCCGCCTCCCGTCGTGGTCCACGGCCAGCCCGGGCGTCAGCACCGCGTCGGCCGTGGCCACCGCCTCCGGCCCGAGGCGTGGGCCCCGCGGCTCGAGCAGCCCCCGGCGGGCGCGCACCAGGCTGTCCGGTCCGTCGTACACCGCCCAGTCCAGGTCCAGGTCGGGGAGCACGACCGGGAGGACCACCCTGCGGCCGAGGGCGACCAGCCGGTCCAGCAGCGGGCCGGTGCCCGGCTCGGTTCCCACCGAGACGTAGGCGGCGACCGTCGCCGCGCGCTGCACCTCCGGCGCGGCGAGCAGGTGCTCCGCCAGCGCGCGGGCGGCCTCCGAGACCTCCACCAGCGGCCGCCGGCCGCGGACGGTGACGAGCCGGTCGCGCAGCGCGATCTTGCGCGCAGCGACGGAGTCGAGGGTGCTGGGCTGGCGGTCGGGCTGGCTCTGCTCGGGGTCCACGACGCCGACGGTACCCACTCCCGGCCAGCCGGCGGCGCGAGAGTGGATAGCCTCGGGCCATGAGCGACGAGGGTCTGGGGCAGGCACGCGCCAAGATGCGGGACGCGGGGGTCGACCCGGTGGCGATCGACGTGTTCGAGCACTACTACCGGCTGGTGGAGAGCGGCGAGACCGGGATGATCCCGGAGTCGACGATCCAGCCCGTGGACATCCCCGCGCTCGACGACGCGGACATCCCCTCGCCCGCGCCGACCGACGGGCTCGCCGGCACGGTGGTCATCAAGCTCAACGGCGGGCTGGGCACCTCGATGGGGCTGGAGGCGGCCAAGTCGCTGCTCGAGGTCCGCGACGGGCTGACGTTCCTCGACATCATCGCCCGTCAGGTGCTGTGGGCCCGCGAGGAGTACGACGTACGGCTGCCGCTCGTGTTCATGGACAGCTTCCGCACCTCCGAGGACACCCTCGAGGCGCTCAGCGGCTACGACCTCGCGGTGCCCACCCCGGGGGGAGGCGGGCTGCCGCTGGACTTCCTGCAGAACAAGGAGCCCAAGCTGCGCTCCGACGACCTCACGCCGGTGACCTGGGAGGCCGACCCGGACCTGGAGTGGTGCCCCCCCGGCCACGGCGACCTCTACACCGCACTGCGCGGCAGCGGCCTGCTCGACCGGCTCATCGACGCCGGCTACGAGCGGGCCTTCGTGTCGAACTCCGACAACCTCGGTGCGACCCCGGACCCGCTGGTGGCCGAGTGGTTCGCCCGGTCCGGCGCGCCCTTCGCGATCGAGTCGGTGCGTCGCACGCCCTCGGACCGCAAGGGCGGTCACTTCGCGCGGCGTACGTCGGACGGGCGCATCGTGCTCCGGGAGACCGCGCAGACCTTGGACGAGGACAAGGAGGCGCTGGCGGACCTGTCCCGGCACCGCTACTGCTCCACCAACAACCTCTGGTTCGACCTGCGGGCGATGCGCGAGGAGCTGGAGCGCCGCGAGGGCATCCTGGGGCTGGCGCTGATCAAGAACGTGAAGACGGTGGACCCCGCCGACTCCGGCAGCCCCGAGGTGATCCAGATCGAGAGCGCGATGGGCGCCGCGATCGAGGTCTTCGACGGCGCGCAGCTCATCGAGGTGACCCGGTCACGCTTCCTGCCGGTGAAGACCACCAACGACCTGCTGGTGCTGCGCTCGGACTGCTACCGCCTCGACGGGGGCTCGCACCTGGTCCTCGAGGAGGGACTGGAGCAGGTCCCGTTCGTGGACCTCGACCCGCGGTTCTTCAAGCTGGTGCAGAGGTTCGACGAGCGGTTCGCCGAGGGTGTCCCGTCGCTGCGCGGGGCCGAGCAGCTGCTCGTGCGCGGCGACTGGACGTTCGGTGCAGGTGTCACGGTGCGTGGTCGTGCGGAGCTCGAGGACCCCGGCGAGCCGGCGCAGGTGGCCGCGGGCACCACCGTCGAGTGACCGCGCGCGGTTAGGGTTCTGGGCATGTCCTCGTCGCCGGTCGCTCCCGTGATGCCGTCCGACCGGCTGAGCACCGTCGACGAGCACGTCGAGCGGATCCTCGAGTCCCTCGTGCCGCTGGAGCCCTACGACCAGCCGCTGCTGGAGGCGCTCGGCCTTCCGGTGTGCGAGGACGTCGTGGCCCCGATCGACCTGCCCTCCTTCGACAACTCGGCGATGGACGGCTACGCGGTCTACCGCGACGACGTCGCCACGGCGTCGGAGGACCACCCGGTGTACCTGCCGGTGGTCGGCGAGATGGCGGCCGGCCAGACCACCCTCATCGCCTTGAGCCCGGGCACCTCCGTCCGGATCATGACGGGAGCGCCGGTCCCGCAGGGGGCCGACGCCATCGTTCCGGTGGAGTGGACGGACGGCGGGGTGGCCACCGTGCGGATCACCCGGGCGCCGGCTCGCGACCAGCACGTACGGCACCGTGGCGAGGACGTGCGCACCGGCGACGTGCTCCTCGAGGAGGGCAGGGTGCTGGGGCCGCGGCAGCTCGGCCTGCTCGCCTCCGTGGGCCGGGCACAGGTGAGCTCCCGACCGCGGCCGCGGGTGGTGATCCTGTCCACCGGCGCTGAGCTGCGGGAGCCCGGCGCGCCGCTGGGGCACGACTCGATCTACGACGCGAACTCCTTCCTGCTCGCGGCCTGCGCGCGGTCGCTGGGCGCCATCGTCTACCGGGTCGGCATCGTGTCCGACGAGCCGGCCGAGTTCCGGGACGCGCTGAGCGACCAGCTGGTCCGCGCCGACCTGGTGGTCACCAGCGGCGGGGTGAGCAAGGGCGCGTTCGACGTGGTCAAGGAGGTGCTGTCCGAGCTCGGGACGGTGTCCTTCGGCGAGGTGGCGATGCAACCGGGCAAGCCGCAGGGGTTCGGGTTCGTCGGTGAGGACTCGACGCCGATCCTCACCCTGCCCGGCAACCCCGTCTCGTCGTACGTCTCCTTCGAGGTGTTCGTGGCGCCGGCGATCCGGCGCCTGATGGGACGGCCGCCCTACCGCCGCCCGGCGTCGTCGGCGGTGTGCACGCAGGGCTTCGCGTCCGCGCCGGGGCGCGAGCAGTACGTGCGTGCGCAGGTCGACGCGACCGGCACGCGGGTCAGCCCGGTGGGCGGGCACGGGTCGCACCTGATGGGAGACCTCTCCGAGGCCAACGCCTTGATCGTGGTACCAGCGGACACCACGGCGGTGCAGGCCGGGAGCACCGTGCGGGTGCTCGTGCTGGACCGGGACTTCTGAGCATGCCCGACGACCCGCCACGGCTCACCCATGTGGACGAGTCCGGCGCCGCCCGGATGGTCGACGTCTCGGACAAGCAGGAGACACGGCGTGAGGCCGCGGCCAGCGGTCGGGTGCTCGTCTCGTCCGAGGTCGTGGCACTGCTGCGCGGCGAGGGCGTGCCGAAGGGGGACGCACTGGGCGTCGCACGGGTCGCCGGCATCCTGGCCGCCAAGCGCACCCCCGACCTCGTCCCGCTGTGCCACCCCCTGGCGATCTCCGGGGTCGCCGTGGACCTCACCGTCGCCGACGACGCCGTGGAGATCACCGCCACCGTCCGCACCACCGACCGAACCGGGGTGGAGATGGAGGCGCTCACCGCGGTGTCGGTGGCGGCGCTGACGGTGGTGGACATGGTCAAGGCGGTCGACAAGGGGTCCGTCATCACCGACGTCCGCGTGGAGACCAAGACCGGAGGGCGGAGCGGCACCTACCACCGCCCCCCCGATTCGTCTGCGACGGCGGCGCTCGGGTCACCTGCTGGATCGCAGACGAATCGGGGGGAGGCGCCGTGAGGGCGACCGTCGTGTGCGCGTCGAACCGTGCGGCGGCCGGCGTGTACGAGGACACCACCGGACCCCTGATCGCCGAGGCGCTGGCCAACCTGGGGTTCGAGGTGACCGGCCCGGTCGTCGTACCCGACGGTGAGCCGGTGGCAGCCGCGATCCGGGCCGCCGTGGACGCCGGCGCCCACGCGGTCATCACCACAGGCGGCACGGGCCTCACGCCGACCGACCTGACGCCCGAGGTCACGCGCCCGCTGCTGGACCGCGAGGTACCAGGCATCGCCGAGGCCATCCGGACCCACGGCGCCGGCAAGGGCGTGGCCACCGCTGCGCTGTCCCGAGGGATCGCCGGCGTCCGCGGGCGGGCGCTGGTGGTCAACCTGCCCGGCTCCCGCGGCGGCGTCACGGACGGACTGGCCGTCCTCGCGCCGTTGCTCGTGCACGCGGTGCAGCAGATCGCGGGGAGCGACCACTGAGCGCGGTCAGCGCCCGGACCGGCAGCCAGCCGTGGCAGGTGGAGCTGCGCTCCGGCCGGGTAGGGCTGCGGCCGCTGGCCGTCAGCGACGGCCGGGCCTGGACCGAGGCTCGCCGCCGCAACGCGGACTGGCTGCGGCCCTGGGAGGCCACGGTCCCACCGGGCGACAACTCGGCGCCGCGCTCGTTCCGGGCCCTGGTGCGCGATCTGCGCCGTCAGGCCCGGGACCGCCGGGCGCTGCCGTTCGCGGTGACGGTGGACGACACCTTCGCGGGACAGCTCACCGTCACCAACATCGTCGGTGGCTCCGCGCGCTGGGCCCAGGTCGGCTACTGGGTGGACCGCCGGTACGCCGGGCAGAACGTGATCCCGACGGCGTTGGCGCTGGTGGTCGACTACTGCATGCTCGAGCTGCGGCTGCACCGCATCGAGGTGGCGATCCGCCCCGAGAACACCGCCAGCCTGCGGGTCGTCGAGAAGCTCGGGTTCACCGAGGTGGGCTATGCCAAGGGCTACCTGCACATCGACGGGGCGTGGCGTGACCACCGGCTCTTCGCGATGACCGCGGAGGAGTGCGGGGACGGGCTGCTACGACGGTTCCAGGCCGCGTCGGGATGACGTTCGGCTCAGGTCACATCCGTCACAGGAGTTGATCTCCGACACACCGGGGCGCGTCCGGCAGCCCGTCGTACCGCGCTTCTATCGTTCGTCCCGTGGACTTGTCTGGGATCATCTTCGTCGTGCTCGCCGTCGCATGGGCGGTGTACCTCATCCCCAAGACCCTCAAGCAGCACGACGAGGTGGC